>CAYFOH010000006.1:0-45904 GCA_964344755.1 uncultured Methanosarcinales archaeon | reverse complement strand
GAAAGCGTTAGCTTTCACTAGACTAGAAAGCTTTGCTTTCAAGTAGTTCCAAGCGTAGGAAAGGAAACCTTTTCAGCGCTTCAGCTTAAGCTGGTGGCTTTCAGTATACCAAAATAAAACAGTTGTAGGTCATTTTTTCACTTAATTTTCCCAAAATCTTTATAAAAGACCTCACAATTTACACTTAAAAGTCATTGACTAAGATCAAGGAGGCGACTCGGATCAGAGATATTCTGAGTTGATAATTAAAAATGCCAAGTGGAAAACATAAATCAAGAACGTTAAGAAAGGTTTTTGTTAAAACTCCTGGAAGTAAAGTTACTACACATTTCAGGAAAAGAAAACCAAGTAAAGCTATTTGTGCTAGTTGTAAGAAACAGTTAGCAGGAGTGCCAAGAGAATTGCCAGCGAAAATGGTTAATTTACCTAAGACAGCTAAACGTCCAGAGAGACCGTATGGCGGAAAACTTTGTTCAGCTTGTACAAGGGTATTGCTACGTCAAAGAGTGAGGGAAACCAAATGAGTATTTACGAAGTAGGACGATTAGCAGTAAAAATCGCAGGAAGAGACGCAGGTAAAACTTGTGTTGTTGTAGAAAAAGTTGACAATAATTTTGTTCTTATTGACGGATCTACAAGACGGAAAAAAGTTAATGTTAAGCATTTAGAACCTTTAGATAAAGTTGTTGAACTTAAAGATAAAGCTTCTCACGAAGAGGTTAAAAAAGTCTTTGAAGAGCTTAAATTGCCTGTTTGGGATAAAAAATCTAAGAAAGTTGCTGCAAGACCAAGAAAACAAAGGAAAGTTAAAGAGAAGAAAGAAGAGTCTAAAGTAAAAGAAGTTCCCAAAAAAGAGCAAGAAACAGAGGCTAAACCAAAGGCTGAAAGTAAGAAAGAATAAATAGTTTCTTTCTTTTCTTTCTTTTAATGCATGAAGATCTTTATGCTATCTATAAGGACCAAGGTGTCAATGTAGATAACTGTGTTGAAATTAAGTTAAAAGAAAATTTAGAGCTTAGAGTTAATGGCAAGTATCCAACTCTTGAAAGATTCTTGAAAGATAATTTCAAACCTCTCTTTACAATAAATTATTCTACTAAGCCTAACGTCTTAACTCCACATATGTTTATAGATGTAAAAGCTGATTATTTTGTTTTAAGTTTTGCTGAAGAAGCTATTGGTTACGGAAGTAGAGTAAAATATTACAACGGTTATCATCCTTTCCTTTTTTTTAAAGACGACTTTAAGGATTTTGATCTGGACCGATTAAAATTGTTTGATTTTTTTGCTAGGAAAAGATTCAAAGAGATTAAATATGGAGAAGCATATAAAATAAGTGATCCTTTACATGGAGAAATAAGCTCTTGTTGGATAGATAGAGACTTCTTGGAAGAAAACCCTCTTTATGAAAGAAAAACCATCTTGACTATTCCTTACAGGAAGAAAATAACTTTTGAAGATTAATTTCAAAACCGACAGTAGGCATAATTAACTGCCAGTTTTCTAAAACTTGTGGGGATATTTCACCTATTGTTCCAACAGCCTGATTGTTAACAAAAACCTTTCCAAATCGTCCTTGAATGTAACTTTGATGTTGGGCTTCTTTCACCTGAACTTCTAAACCTAAAGAACGGAAAAGAATTTCTAAAGCTTGTTTGGCTTCAGTGAAGTCAGCTTTTTCGTGACAGAACAGAACCGCTAAACGATCTTCTTCTTCAATTCCTGTCTCTTTTTTACTATTAAAATGAAAGACGCGACCAATCTCAAAAATATTTTGAGGAAATTCTTGGTGCTGGTTTTCACTAAGATTTTTTAGAAGACTAGGTATTAAAGAATTCCTTAAATGGTTGTGATCTCCTAAAGAATTTTGTAAAGGAACTATTCCCTCTGTTAAATTCATTTTTTGATTAAGATTGTCTTCATCAATTAGGTGATAATTTTTAACTTCTAAAAGTTGAATTCCAATCAGAATTTCTCTTAATTTAGAAAAAAACTTTTCTAACAGATCCTCTTGTCCAATTGTTGCTACATTTGGTATTTCTTCAACAAAGTTTTCGTAACCGTAAGCAATAGCAATGTCTTCAACTAAGTCAACTTGATGCAGAATATCTGCTCTATATGCAGGGATAAGGACTTTGTCATTTTGATAACCGAATCCCATTTTTTTTAGCAGGTCAACAGCTTCTTCTTTTTTTAGGTTTAAACCAAGCCTTTTATTTATGTAAGGTAGATCAAGTTCCATCTCTTCAGGTTTCAAATTAGGTGTTGTAATTGTTTTGTCAGGGTAAACAATGTCAATAGAGTAAATCTCTCCTCCCATATCAGCTAAAGCTGTAACAAAAATATTTAATGCAATTTGTACGTTTTCTAAATCAACGCCAGTACATTCAACAAAAACTTCTTTTGTGTCAAGATCAACTTTCCCTGTATCTTCTGAATTGGTGAAAGGTAACATACACATGACGTTATCTTTAGAATCAATAAAGAAGGGATATTTTTTCCACCCTTCTGTAAGGTGTTGAAATGCTTTACCTTTAGGATGTTCTTCAGGTATTCTAGAAGCTTTAATTGGTTCAGTAAAACCCAAAGGTTGAAAAGTTACTTCTTCTGGATTTTTGGCGATATATTTGACAGGAAAATTTATTTTTTTAGATGGATAGATTCCATAAGCTGATTTTTTTCTATTTCTACCATGGGTGGTGGCCAATTTTTCTTGAATTTGAACAATCTCTCTTATTCTTTCTTCAGTAAAATTAAGATTCTTTACTAAGGCACAGGCCGTATATGGACGCATAGTAACAGAGGGATCGATAATGACTTGGTATCCACTTTTTTTTATTTGGTATTCTCTTAGTCCTGTTTTAACACCAATAAAACTGCTTAAGGCTCTAGCTAAACCTTGTTCAGATAAAAGATCTGGGCGATTAGGAAAAATTTCTACAGTTATTTCATTTCCTTCAATCCCTTCAAGGTCAGTCCCCAGCATACTAATACGGTCTTTTAGTTCTTCTAGCGGTAGTTTTTTTCCTACCAGTCTTTCAAAGACTTCTTTGTTTAAGGTTACTGTTGGCATTTTAGTCTAAAATTTTTGAAATATTTTCATTAATATTTATTGTGTTCATTCCAAGTAATTCGTCATGTTGTTCATTTTCTGGAATAGGAAACAAGGTAAAAATTTTTTTGTTTTTACTAAAAGCAAATCCCATTTCTAAAAAAGTATTTGCTCCTATATAATTTGGTTTTCCATTTTTCTTATAATTCAGTACAAGAATAGCGTCAGATTCTTCTATTTTTGAGAGATGGAGTTTAATTTTTTGGCCTTTAATTTTAATAAATTCCTTAACGTTTTTCTCTTTTAAATTCATAAAATATTCTTTGCCCTTGCCTTCTTCTGAGGATTCTGGTAATAAGACTTTGTGCCCAAAATTTTCAAGATTTTTTTTAATTTGACTCATCTCTTTGGTAAATGTTAGACTCCCACAAATAGTTATCTTCATCTTAACCACACCTTAGCTTCTCTTAACTGTTTGAAATTGTTACTGTAAAGGTTTCGGACATCAGTTATTTTCCAATATTCTGAAATGATTCTACCCATACCTTGTCCCCAGGCCAATACTGGACATTCAAAACCAAGCAATGGTTTAACGACTTCTGGACGAAAGATACCAGCACCCCCAAGTTCAACCCATTCTTTCTTGACAGGATGAAAAACATCAATCTCTAAGCTTGGTTCAGTGTAAGGGAAATGGGCAGGTCGCATTCTAACTTTTTCAAAACCCATCTTTTTGTAAAATTGTGTTAAGTAACCTTTCAAGTGAGTTAGGTTGGCGTTAGGATCAATAACAATACCTTCCACTTGATAAAATTCAAACAAATGTTTCCAATCTAAATCTTCATTTCTAAAAACCTTACCTAAAGCAAAGAATTTAGCCGGTAGATCTTCTTTTTTTAACTTGGAAATAGTCTGAGCGGAGAGAACTGTAGTATGGGTTCTTAACAGAATTTTTTGAGCTTCTTCTTTGGAATATTGTCCACCCCAACCCTTACTGCCTGTATCTCCACCTGTCTTATGGACTTCAGCAACTTTTTGCCAAATATCTGGCAACTTGGCCTTCCCTGAGAGATAGTAAGTATCTTGCATCTCTCTAGCAGGGTGATCCTGTGGCACAAATAAAGAGTCAAGATCCCAGAAAGCAGAATGAACATAATTTCCAGTCATTTCTTTGAATCCCATCTCTAACCAAATTTTTTTGATATATTCTACAGCCTCATTAACAAAATGTTTTTTACCAGAATATTTCTTAGGAACATTAATTTCTACATCATAAGATCTAAAGATTTTATTTTTCCATTCACCTTTCTTAAGCATTCCGGGTGTTAACCGATTAACAACTTTTTCACCTAGGTTTTCTTTAGCTATTGTTTCACCGTCTTCTGTCAAGAAAGCAGAAATCAATTTAATTTCTTCAACCTTAACTAAACCCCTCTTTTTGAGCGTTTTTAATGTATTTTTATCTTTTATTTCTTTAATATCTAAAGGAAATTTCTTGTTAAGAAATTTTTCTTCAAAAGTTTCTTGTTCTAACAGTTTTTTACCTTCTTCTGTTATGTTAACAACCAGGCCATTTTCTCCTTTTTTTACTTCAATTGCAGCCTTAGATTTTAGTAAACCTAAACAGGCATTAACTTCCTGTCTTGATAATTTAGATTTTTTAGTGATGACATTTAGTCCCTTACTTTGTTCATCAAGTACGCCAAGAAATTTTTTTTCTGGTAAACCTTCCTGTAAATAAATTAAGCCAATTTTATCCAAGGAAACTAACTCTTTTTTGTCTGTTTTTGTAGTAATAAGGTTTTTATTTTCTAACCACTGTAGAGCTCTAATTACTTCAACTTCTTTAAGTTTAGTGCCAGCAATTAAATCAGCAAGAGTGTTGACTTTCTGCAACGTAGGAAGAACTTGCCTTTCCAAAGGATGTAACTTAGAAATAACCGATTTAACGTCCATTGAAGTGGTTAGAGACAATTTATTTATAAAATTAACCACGATTTATTGGTTAAATGAGAAAAAAGTCTCACTTGCTCCAAACATTCTCAAATAAATTGTCCATGGCGGAAGTAAAGTAAGGTGTTTTTACCCAAATACCTAAATCGTAGGATGGATGTACTTCACTATCATTTAACATCATGAAGACCATATCTTTACCGTCAACAGTAACAAATCTTGAACTTACGGCTTTGTTGTCTTTAACCTCTGCCACTGCTTTAAGACTATCAACAACCTTCTTGTTTTCTTCAGTAATAGGTGCGGAGATACGAATTTTAACCCCTCTTTTTTGGGCCTCTTCCAGCGTGGGACGCAAACCTTCCACTTTGCGCATGAAGCCCTTCTCAGAAGTCATGATGTTTACACTATCTTTAGACTCCTTAATTAAAAAATCTAAGTGATTGTATAGGTTATGTCTTCCCTTTAAGCAACCACTTAAGTCTGTTGGATCAACCAATGAGATCCCTTGGGAATGTAAAGAATTTAATTCTTCCAAAAGAGGAGATTCTTTAATATTATTTAAGCGTTTAATTTTTTCCTGTGATTCTTGATGCATGTTTTTCTTAACTCTATCAACTACTTCGTTTGGTGGAATTGCAATATATTTTATGGGTTTACCGACTTTCATAACTACAAAGCCTTTTTTTTCTAAAGACTCTAAAACATCATAACTTCTAGAACGTGGAACATCAGCAATGTCAGACAATTCACCAGCAGTGGAAACACCTCTTGACAATAAAGAAACCCAAAGTTTTACTTCATATAGATTCAGATCAAAGTATCTCCTAAGTTTAATTAACAGCTCATCTTTAACAATCATTTTATTACAAACCCCCCCTTTTCACAAGCCCTTTGGCCCGCACATTTTTCATTTGTTACTGAGATATCAGTAAAAACTTATACTATTAAAAGGTTGCGGTCATGCAAAATATAGACAATTAATTTTATTTCGTTTTATATCTTAATAAAGCAGCTATCCCACCAAGACCGTTAATTTTTTCCCCACTTTCATGTTTAGAAAAAATAATTTGAACTTCCCCTTTAAGGACATCTACTTGTTTCATCTTTTCATCTAACTCTTGAAATTTTTCTTGTTTCTTTTTTTTAAGAATAAATTTATCAGTAACTAAAAGTTTTTTTACTGCACCTTGATCAATGGCTTGTTTAACTTCCAACCATCCATAAACAGCTAGATTATTTTTATTGATTTCAGCCAATAATTCATCTACTAATAGTTGCTCCTCACGAGCACGAGAATTTTTTAAAGTTTGAGCTAGCTCTGGTCTGCGCATCACTTCGTCTAAAGCTGTTTTGTTAACACTTGAACAAGAAGTAAGGACTATTTTTTTTTTAAGTTCTTTAGAGGTTATAGTTTTAAACAAATCATCTTTATAAAAAACAGGAGATGCTAGAATTATTTTTTCAGGAGAATGTCTTGCGTTGTAGGTTTCTAAATTTTTAATAATTTCTTGTTGAAAATCTTTTTTAACTTCGACTTTTTTGCTTTTCTTAGGTACGTCTCCTTTCAATTCAGTCAAAACATCATAACCAAATTTTTTAGTCAGGGCAAAAATAACTTCTTCCCGGTCTAATAGACATAACAAATAAGAATATTTTTTTTCAGTAGCTTCTTGTAATTTTTTTTGAAGATAGAGTGGCCATTTCTCCTTTTTAAGATCAAAAATAGAGTTCTCTTCAAGACAAATAGCCTGGTAAGTATCCCTTGGAAGGTCTTCTGGGCCATCTTTGATTTTACCATTTATTCTAATGGTTTCTGTATCATAGTTAACTTGTTCAGCTTCGATAGTTAAATTGAATATCTTTTTGGTAGTTTTAGCATTTTCTGTATCTCCTATTCTAATCTTTCTAGTAGTTTTCCCTTTAACTAAATCCCCTGGTTCTATGATGTGACTTAAATACCATAAGTCATCTAAATCAGTGATCTTTAACTGCACTGTACCTTTTCTTAAGTCCTTTTTAACGATATCCATTTTATCTTTGAAATGACAGAGATTATAAAAATTTAAGGGTGCGCTTACCCGACATCTTTATATATAACAATTATTTAAAGGAGTTTATGGAAAAAAAGGGGCAGGCAGCAGCTGGAGCTGCAATCCTAATTGCAGTGATTGCAGGTTTGTTAATCTTGTTTATTTTGTTTATCCCACCTCAGGATAGAGCTGAATTACTAAATGAAGGCAGTTCTTCAGACAGCATAATTTCCTCTTCTGGAAGCAATCTGTTAACAACTAGTCCTGGGAGAATAGATTATCTTGCACAAAAAAAAATAGAACATCCTTTGCCTGTTATCAATGTTTTCACTAAAACAGCTCCAAAGGTAATTGCTGAAAAAAATGTAGCTTATGCAAAGAGGGGAGCATTTTCTGAACAAATAAGTGAATTTCATTTCACCATCTCAGATTTAGAAAACACAGAAAATGTTCTTCTTCCCCTGAAGGTTAACCTTTTAGAAGGGAGATTAATAGTGGAATTAAATGGTGTCGAGGTTTATAATTCAGAATCCACGCCAGGCCCTATAAATTTGCCTAGAAACTTATTACAAGAGAACAATCTAATAACTTTTGCTGTATCTTTTCCTGGTTTAGCTTTTTGGAAAACTAATGAGGTAAATTTACAAGACATAAAAGTAGTTGCAGATGTTACTGATACAGAAGCAAGGAAGTCCAAAAGCATTTTTTTAGTTTCAGAGACTGAAAAGAAAAATTTGGAAAAAGCAGTTTTAAGATTTCAACCTGACTGTATTTATGCTGAAACAAGTAAGTTAGACATTACCATAAATGGCCAAGAAGTGTATGACGCGGTACCTGATTGTGATATTGCTTTTGTTCCAATAGAATTTTCATCAGATTTAGTAAACCAAGGTGAAAACGAGATAATTTTCCAAACAGAAAGAGGTAATTATATTTTATCCCATGTGGTAGTTGAATCCCAACTTAAAGAACTTGATTTCCCAACATATTACTTTAGGTTGTCTAACGAGCAATATGAAGCTATTCAAGCAGATGATTTACGGGTGCGTTTGGAATTAGATTTTGTTGATGTAACCTCGGTTAAAAGGGGTTCTTTGGTTGTTAATGGTCAGCTAAGAAGTTTTGATACAAAAGAAGTTTCATTTGTAACTGATCTTAGTAATGATATTGTTAAAGGAGATAATTCATTAAAAATTAAGCCTAAAAAAACAGTAGAAATTAGGCAATTAAAAGTGGATCTTGTTGAATAATAATTTTAAAAAGAGGTTTAAAAGGTAAAAATGGCATTAGGCAAAGAGCTAGCTGAGGCTATTGGGTTAGATGCTGGCCTGAAACAAGCTACCGGGGCAGCTAAAAATGCTGGTTTTTTGTTAATAATTTTGGGGTTAATTCATTACGCTTTACAATTCACTAATTTAGGGATACCTAGATTGCCTTTATCCTTAGCCTTGTTTTTTATCTCTGGTTACGCTTTAGCTTCTAAAGTAGAAAAAGATAAAGTAGCCATTTTAGTACCTATGATTCTTTTTATAGTTTGGTACTTTTTCTTTGGTAGTACCTTAGATTTAAGCTTCTGGTTATTCTTTGGACCGCTTGTTGCAGTCTCGTTAATCTTGCCAAGTGTTTTATCTAAGGGGAATACAGTAAAACCAGAAATTTATGGTTTAATATCTGTACTCTTTTTTTTCCTAGATCTTGGTTTCATTTCTTTTCTTGTTGAAGAGTTAGGTTTAACAGTTACACCCTTGCTTAGTGGTCTTATTTTATGGATGCCTTGGTGGGCTTTACTTGGTTTGATGACTTTACCTCAGAGCGATAATGAAGGAACAAATGCTTTGATTGGAATAGTAAAAGTTTTAGGTATTCTTTACATTATTTTTGTGATTATAGCTCCATCTATTCCAAATGTTGGTGTAGAAAAATCTTTATTGCCTCAAGCAGAAGAGTTCCAAGCAGCACAGGAGAGGTTAAGGGAAAGTTTACCTCAACAACAAAATCCTTTCTTAGCCAGATTAAGTTGTATTTGGGATGGTGAGTTTGAACGTTTAAATGAATGTATTGAGAGGAAAAAAATAATTTATAGCTGTGAAAAGGTTCAAGGCTATGAGGTGGGCACTAGAGATTATCAAAACTGTATTGAAGAGGAACAAAACAAGCAAAAAAATCCTTCTTTACAAGTGACTGGTGTAATTGACCCCACGATTAGAACCCCTACAAAAGCGGAATGGCTGATTGACGAAGAAGCTTTCCCTTTAGACTATCATCCTGATTTTCCTTATTTAGCTGAGCTTAAAATTATAAATCCTAGAAAACTTAGTATTGGGTTAGAAGTGTCCTGTTATTTTCAAGCTGAGGAAGAGAGTGTTGAAGGGAGAATAGAACCAGCACAAAGTAGTGTAGTAATTGAGGAAGAAGATTTTTCAGCAATTTATCACTGCTACCCTAAATCAGAATTGTCTGGAAAATACTTAATCAATTTTCAAGCAAAACTTTCAAGTTTAGTGACCGGGTCAAGACTGGAGAGGGCTTTTTTGGTTGATTTAGACCCAGAGACTAAAGAAAAACTAAGAAGAGAAGAGATAGGTCAGGTAATTAAGACAACTAAATCTTTAGCCCCTGCAGAATTTGCTGTAATTAATTTTGATTTGGGTCAGTCAAGAGATGAAATAATAATAGAAGATAAGGAATTTAAACCAATTACCTTACAAGGAAATATTGAAAATTTGGGTAAAGGAAGAATCATCCAAGTCAGAAGATATCTTATTGATTTACCTGGGTTTACTAGGCTAAGTGGAAGTCCTGACTGTTTTAGTGGAAGTTTTGGTGAAATTAAAGGCAAAAATGTCCCTATCAAACCATGTATTTTAGATTATCCGACAGGTATCGTTCCTACTGGGAAACAGTGGGAAAGAAAAGAGTTTGAAGCTATCTTAGAATATGATTATAATTTAACAAGTTTTAGAGAGATAAAGATAAATGAAAATTAAACATCTGCTTTGTTTTGTACTTTTGCTTTTTTTAGTTGGTTGTAGTTTTGGGAACTCAAAAATAATTCAACAAGATTTTAAGCAAGGTGTTAGGAGTTTAGGGGTTGAATTGTTGGATAATGCTCCCCCAAAAGAGATTCGAGAAAATACTAATTTTTTGATAGTGGCTGATTTAATTAACGAAGAGGCTTATGACATCTCTGGTGAATTAAACATTGTTGGTTTGGATGAGAAATATTTTGTAGTCACTCCCGGTCAGCAGGAATTTTCAATGGTTGGAAAAAGTTTAACTAATCCTGCTGGCGATCGAATTTTTTTAGAATTTGATGGACTGTCAAGAGATCTTTTCCAAAATTCAGAAAAATATTTAGGTGATTTTTTTTTGAAAGCTAATTATGAAACCTCTTTAGAATTTTCTGATACTGTTTGTATAAATCCCAGCTTTTATGATGTTTACAGTTCTGGTTGTGTGGTAAAAGAAAAACAAAGTTATTCTGGACAAGGTGGATCTTTGGCGGTAAATGGCGTGGAAGAAGTTATTATTCCCAATAAAGGAATTGAGTTTAGAATAAGTTTAAAGAATAAGGGTAAGGGAGAAGTAGGTACGGTTAAACTGTTAGAAGCTAATTTGGGTAACCAACTTTTAGATTGTACTTTCAAAGGAGCTGGTTTTGAGAAAACAGAGTTAGAATTTGAGGAAGATGAATTATTAGTTTGCGAAACCTTTTTGCAAGATCTAAGATCTTATGAAACGTTACTATCTCTTAAATTTGCTTACGATTATACCATTAAAGAAAAAAAGAGACTAACTTTAGTTAGATGATTTTAAGGCTTTTTCTAATTCTTTTTCATTGAAGCCAACGATTATTTTTCCACCTATATCTGTTACAGGAACTCCCATCTGGCCAGATTTTTCAATAAGTTCGTCCCGCCACTTGGATTCTTCGGTAACATCCAAATCTTCGAATTTAACCTTCTTCTTTTTTAGCCATTCTTTAAGTTTCTTACACCACGGGCAGGTAGGTGTTGAATAGACTTTTACTTTCATAATTTATTAGAAGCTATTCTTGTTTAAATAGTTTACTGTGGAAGTTTTAGAAAAACAGAGAAATTTAGATTACTTTATAATCCCTTAGTTCTTCCAATTCTCTTTTGAATCTGTCCAGATTGAATCCTTTTTCATGTTCTAGAATTACCTTGCCATTTTTAATGTCTACTTGGCATGAAATAACTTCAGAAAAGTCTTCTGCAACGTCTTTAATTAACATTTTACATGAACTACAGTGTAATCCCTTTACTTTTAATTCTGTTCTCATTTTATCTTTTTGTTTGTTATATTTTGAAAAATTTATTAATTTATATCACTCCAAGTTGAGCTCCCAGAATGCCTTCTGTGTTTGCAACCACTTCAAAAACGCCAGGGCCTGCCATTCCCATGGTACATGAGAAGCTTATTTCTCCTACTTTGTTTGGCATGAATTCAATCTTTTTGATATCATTTGTAGGCAAAAACTCTGTAATTCCCAAACTTGGCACAGAAATGACTTGAGCACAACCTACTGCCTTCTTCCCGCCAATCTCCCAACGTACTGGAACATCTTCAATAATCTTAAATTTGTTTGGGTAATAATCTAAATCATTAACTTGCATCCTAACTACTTGAAAACCATCAATTAATTCTATATCATCCAAATTAGTTGCAGATGTTACTGCACTAAATCCAAAACTTGGAATACTTAAGTCAGCCAGAACAAGTCCACTCGGTAAAGCCAACACTCCTAACAGGATAACTAGAACAGCTGAAAAGGTAGTAAAGTGTCTTTGAATATTACCTTTAGCAAAACTGGTGAATGCCCCTATACCTGCTAATGCAGGAAGTGTTCCTAAAGAAAAAGCAAACATTGTTAATGCACCAGTTATAAAGTCACCTTTTCCTAAAACATATAATTGTAAAGCTTGAGTAAACCCGCAAGGCAAGAAAAATGTTGACCCTCCAAAAAGAAAAGAAGCTAATTTACTAGGAGATTTTTTTGTTTCCTGGTGGGATGCATCATAAATCTTATGTGCAATAAATTTTGGCATTTTAAGTTGTATTTTGTTCATCCAAGGAAATATTTGCAATAATTGAAAGCCCATAATAATCATAAACAAACTAGCGGTTATGGTAATTATCCCTGTCACTTTGGGCGTTATACTTAATACAGATCCAAGGGCCCCAATAGCTCCTCCAAGGAGTGCGTATGAACCAATTCTTCCAACATTAAACCAAAGGTGAGGTTTGAATTTTTGAATGCCGTTAAGATGAGGATTTGCTATATTATACTTATTAGCTACTGCAAGTAATAGTCCTCCAGCTACTGCTAAACAAGTTGATGTGGCTGCCACCAACCCAATAATAAATACAAACCCATAACTCATATTGTCAGTTACCCCTATATTTTTAGGGAGAAGATCAAATTGGCTTAAGATAACATAGAGGCCAATTAATATTACTATTACTGAACCAATCTCAGAAAATCTCTCTTTATTTTTTACAATAAACGGCATACGTACAGGGGTATTAATCGAATCATTAGGGATTAAAATATAACCTTTGTCTGCAACTGCTGCTTGTAAGTCCTCTACCTGAACATATTCTTCACATTGGATAGATACCCTTTCTTTAGATTTACTCGCCTGAACTTTATGCACGCCGGGAATTTTTTTTAGTTTTCTTTCTAAAAGAACCTCGCAACTTGCGCAAGTAATTCCCTTTACTTTAACTTCAATTTTTTTCATTGCATCTCTTTTTTATTTTAATTCTAACTAATGAGCTGAAACTGCTTATTAAACTGTCCTGAAACTAGTTTCTAATCACTAGGATTTGAATTTTTCTTATGATTACTTTACTTTAAAATGACTATGTTAGTCATCCCTCTCCTTTTTCTTTCCACCAAACCAGATCCCTCTAACTTATCTAATAAACACGTGGTTTGGACTTTGCTAAGATTAAATTCCTTAACTATGTGACTTTGATAAACCCCTCCCTTGTGTGCTTTGATAAATAAGAAAACTTTTTTTTCCTCATCAGAAAGCGAACTGATATCATATTCTTTTTCTTCTATTACCCTCACAGTTTTTTTAGGTAAGGAAAGATAAACACCAGTGCCACCTATAAACGCTACAAAGAAACTCATTAAGATAAGTGTCCAAGATAGATTATTATTTTGATTATGTGGGCAAAAATCAAGATGGTTACCTAATTCGTTACACGACAACTCACAAGCTGTGAGTATTTGGTTATCTGTTTGAATTTTAAGAAAGATTAGTAGAATTAACACTACTATACTTATCACTACCAGCACAATTCCTATCTTTTGAAGCTTCATTTTAAAGTTTCTTTCCTTTTAACAATAAAGCATTCATTACCACACTCACAGAACTTAAGGCCATTGCTCCCCCTGCTATCATAGGATTTAACAAAGTCCCAGTGAAAGGATAAAGAACACCTGCTGCGATCGGGATTCCCATTATGTTATAGATCAACGCCCAAAACATGCCTTGTTTTATTTTAGACATTGTAAGGCGACTTAATCTAATGGATTTAGGAACATCTAATAAACTGTTTTTCATTAGTACAATGTTTCCTGTTTCCATGGCTACATCTGTTCCGGAACCCATTGCAATCCCAATATCTGCTTGTGCAAGCGCTGGTGCGTCATTAATTCCATCACCTACCATGGCCACCTTTCCAGTTTTTTGTAACTTTTTGACGTAGTCAGCTTTATCTTCTGGCAACACTTCGGCAAAATATTTTTCTATTCCTGCCTTTTTGGCGATAGTAGAGGCAGTTCTCTTATTATCTCCCGTTATCATATAAGGAATTATTTCCATTTTTTTAAGTAATTGTATTGCTTTAGGAGAATCTTCTTTTATTTCATCAGCCACAGCGATTATGCCTAAAACTTGTTTATTATCAGCTAAAACCATGGCTGTTTTTCCTTCTTCTTCAAGTTTAGCTATTTTATTTTCAAATAAAGAAAGAGGGATTTTCCTGTCCTTCATCAATTTTGTATTTCCAAGAAGGTAGCTTTTTTTTCCAATCTTAGCAGAAACACCATGGCCAGCAATGGCTTTAAATGAAGTGATTTGATTAAAGTTAATTTTCGTTTTATCTGCTTTTTGAACAATAGCTTCAGCAAGTGGGTGTTCTGATTTTTTTTCAATGCTCCCGGCTATTTCTAAAATCTTTTTTTCATCATTTCTTTTTGTTGTGATGATATCTGTAACTTCAGGTTTTCCTTTAGTAATAGTGCCAGTTTTGTCAAAAATAACGTATTTCACTTTGTGAGTTGTTTCTAAAGCGTCGCCTCCTTTAATGAGTATACCATGTTTTGCTCCCTTACCTGTACCTACCATAATGGAGGTGGGTGTAGCTAAACCTAGTGCACAAGGACAAGCAATAACAAGAACAGCTACTGCAGCAATTAATGCAAATCCAACTTCTGCATGTAGAACAGAGAACCAAACTACAAATGACGTAAGTGCAATGATAATTACAATGGGAACAAAATAAGAAGAAATTTGATCAGCAAAACGTTGAATTGGCGCTTTTTTTGTTTGTGCTTCTTCAATGAGTTTAATAATTCTAGACAAAGTAGTTTCGCTTCCTACTTTTGTTGCTTTCATTAAAAAACTTCCTTGTTTGTTTATTGTAGAACCAATTACTTCACTACCTTTTCTCTTCTCAACTGGAACACTTTCTCCAGTAACCATACTTTCATCAATATGACTCTGTCCGTTTAAAATAATTCCATCAACTGGTATCTTTTGTCCTGGTTTGACAACTATTTTGTCGCCTTTTTGAACATCATCTATAGGTATCTTAACCTCCTTGCCCTGGCGAATAACGATAGCACTCTTTGCTCCAACTTTCATTAGTTTAGTGATAGCCTCGCTAGTTTTTCCTTTGGCAATGGCTTCTAAATATTTTCCCAATAATACTAAAATAATTAGTACGGCAGACGTTTCAAAGTATTGGTGGCCGGAGGAAGTAAAGAATACTACATAAACTGAATAGAAGTAAGCAGCACTAGTACCTAATGCAATCAGCGTGTCCATATTGGCGGTTTTGTTTTTTAATGCTGTCCACGCCCCTTGATAGAATGGCCACCCTATGTAAAACTGGATCGGCGTTGCTAAGAGCCACAAAAGATAATCTTGAAATGGCACTGGAGTTTTCATAAAGAACATTCCTAAAATCAATGCAGGAAAGGCAAGAATTGAACTAATAATTACTTTGTTCTTTAGACTTTTTATCTCTTTTTTACGCATCAAAGATTCTTTGGAGAAGCGTGCGTCAGTAGCTACATAAACACCATATCCTTTACTTTTTATTGTTGAAATAAGGTCAGACTCTTTAACTCTTGATTCGTCGTAATCAATTGTTGCCTTTTCTGTTGAAAAATTTACCGTGGCCTCTTTAACTCCCTTAACTTTATTTAAAGCTCGAGTTAATATGGTCACGCAACTAGCACAATGCATTCCTTGAATTTTTAGAGTGGTTTTCATTTTTTTATCCCTTCATTTTTTTGTTCTAAAATTTTACAGCAATATTCTTTCATGTGTGAATCCACAAACTCTAATAATGGTTTGATGGTTTTTCTATTCACACTGTATTCACGATATTTTCCTTTTTTTTCCACAAATACCATTCCATGATACTCTAGAATTTTCAAATTATGAGATACCATTGTCTGTTCAAAACCTGTTGCTTTACATATATCTCCTACATTCTTTTTGCACTCTCGTAGAGTGTTTATGATTTGCAATCTATTTGGATTTGCTAATGCTCCAAAGAAAAATTTGTATGTCTTAATTGAATGCCTCATCAAATGATGAAAATAACATATGATGTATAAATCTTTTGAAACAAGTTTTAGTGGTACTTGAGTAGAATACATTCCGCTTTGTTGTTAAAAAATTGTTTTAGAAACTTCTAAACTATTATGGTCTACTGTTAAAGTCCCTCCCAATGGAAGTTTTTCCCAAACCAATTCTTCTTTAAGATAAGGTAAAACTTCTGAACTAATTATTAAACAGTTATCTTTTTTACCTAAAGCCATCTCATAATATTTTGGATATTTTGTTTTTCTAAAGGCGACTATAGTTTTTTCCTTAGAACTTAAAATAATATTTGTTCCAGTTATTTTTTGATAACGGTTTAAGTTTTCTAAGATAGTTTTTTCATGTGAAATACTTTTTTCTAAATCGGTTAGAAGAGAATAAAATAATTTTTCAGAGTCGGTTTCTCCTTTAACAGAAAATGTTTCATCATGACTAATGCTGTCTCTAATGGTACCATTATGGCAAAAAACAAGATCTTCATCCTTTGAATGAAAAAAAGGGTGGGTGTTTTCAACAGTTTCTTTTCCTTTAGTACTCTTCCTAGCATGAAGAATTAAAAGGTTAGTTTTAACATCTTGCAAATCTTTAATATTTTCGTCTTTGTAAATTGGTGCAAGGGACTTTTTAATAATCCATTGTCCGTCCTGAAGATAAGCAGCTCCCCAACCATTGCTATGTTTAAACGTACCCAAACCTCTTTTGTTTAGTTCATGATTTCTAGTTTGATCTTTAGCAACAGGCAAGAAACCTTTTATTACTTTATTTATTTCAAAATTACCAACAGCCATTAACATCCTACACATTTTCACACCTTAAATGGTTCTAATGCATATTCAACAGTTTCTGGTTTCATGGGCTTTCCTTCTCCAACATTAGGTTGTGTGTAAATTGCCCGAGAACGCATTAATTCGGCAGGATTTGGATCAAGGGAAGACATCTCTTGGAAACCACCACTAGAATATTTAACACCATACTTATTTAGTACAGGGTTGACAATAGCTTCTATTTCTGAAATTGGTTTTTCATACCTTTCTAATTCAGCTACAGCTAATTGTCCAATATACTTCATCACTTCGGGGAGATCTCTTTTTTTACCTTGAAAATTTATTTGTTTATGGTTGTTTGGACTGTAAAAACTACAGATAGAGAGATTTTTTTTAACTTCTTCCTTTGATAATGGATTAATCTCTTCGTTTAACATAGCCCTAACCATGCCTTGTGTAGCCGCTAATCTAAACATTTCATATGATGCTAATTCTCCTGGTAGGGGCATTTCTCCATATCTTGATTCATAACCTACTTTTTCTTTGTCCAAATGCTTGTATTGTATCTTTCCTAAAGGCCAGGCAAAAGCTTGTGGGAAATCTCCTTTAGTTACTGGTGTGCCATTGATTGGCAAAATTCCGTAAGCCTTGGCGACCCCCTCTTCTAAGATGGGATGTCCATGTCCTGCAAGAACAGCGAAATAACGTGCAACTCCTTCCGAAGTGTATTTTTGTAATTGATTATACATCTCTAAATCAGCCCACTGTTTCCATTTGTCGTCTTTTGGGGAGGTGGAGAGGGGCATAACGTTGCCAAACCTTCCGGGCCTTCCTTTATTTAATTCTTCAATTGGGTATCCATAAGAACTGGGGTCTAAGGCTCTAAATCTAAAGCTGTTCCATTTAGTTAGACGATTATCATAAGCCGGAGAGTTAGCGTTAGCAGCTACCATTAAAGGACCTAAAATTTGGTCTGCGTCGTGATACTTTTCAATTAAATCCTTTGAGACAAGGTGGGTGTTTTGAATAGTCGTTCCATAAGCATCCAAAGGGTAACCTTTCACTATTTTAATAGAATTATCAATGAAAGGAATTTCTACTGGTAAGGCATATCTTCCAATCCTTTCTTGGATGGCTTTGAATCTTCCGTTTGAGTTATTAAGATTTTCAGTTAAGTAATCTAAGTTTAAAGAAGGATGTGCTCCTACAAGAACAACATCCAGGCCACTAACCGCACTCCTTAAAGAATTGTAAGTTGCTTCTGCCCAAGCAACGACTTCACTTAAAGGAGTTTGTAAATTGAAAAGATTTTTCCCATCAGTTTCAACTTCAATATTGCTTCTAGCAAGTTCTGGTTTGGGATTTAAGTGGGGAGCTGATTGTAGAAGGGCTGTTTGTAACTCATCAAATTTAGGAGCCAATTGTAATTGATCGTCAACAATAGTCCCTTCGATTTCTAAACCAGCACTGTAAATGTTGGGTTGTGAATTAGATTGGCTGTAATTTCTTCTGAAAAGATCAACAATTACGTCTCTATAAGCGCTTTGAATCAAAGGACTTAGTCTAATTGTATCTTCAAGTGATAGGATTTTCCCATTTACTATTTCACCCATGTTTAAAGGTAAACTAATCTTTTATAAAAACTTTCTGCAAAATACTTGTCAAAATCCCTTTCTTGTAGGTGAAATAGCTATTTAAAAAGCTATTTTTGAAAATAGTTTGGTGGAAAAGGTTATCTTTTTGAAAACCAAGGCAAAAATAAGCTTTCTTGGCAAATTAATCAGAAAATAATCATCCGGTTGTCACGGTATTTCTTAGTCCCTAATGATTCAAAAGCCTCTTGCATAGTTTCTTTAGAAACGATAAGATTACCTGATAGAGGATCAGAAATTTTAAATTGGTTGCTTAAATAACCGTATACAACGAGATAACTGGAATTATTTCTTTTAGTCTTTCTTAAGGGTTTGGTATTTAACCTTAACAATAAAATTTTGCCTTTCTCAAGTTCTTGTATGACATCAGATAAAGAAATCTCCTTTATTTTAATTGGAATGCCTTCTTTTTCAACTTCGTTAAGATAAATCTGCGATGAGAAGGCTGCTTGCTCAATATCTTCTTTAGTATAACGATAAAACCGATAGTCTGGAAACTCGTAATCTTTGTTCTTTAAAACAATTTTTGGATTTAAACCGAGTTTTTTTGCGTAGAGAGCAATTCCATAAATAGAAGAAGCTCTGGTAGGCAGAAGGGCTGTTTTATGCCAAATATCGAATTCTTGTTCTTTTGTTAAAGGAACCTCTGGTTGAAAATGGTTGATAATGGACAAAAAAGAAGCAGCAGCAGTAGTAAAAGGCGTGGATTGTGCATAATGTTTGACCATAATTTCTTTTGTAGGTGGAACTATTTTAAATTTTCTTAAACATAAACTATATTTGGTCTGGAAATTATCTCCGATACATTTTTAAATAGGACCTCAATTTAACCTCTAATCGGGTATCTTTATAATTATCAGAGGGAAATTTATGGCTAAGGCTAAAAAAAAAATAAGCAAAATTAAAGTAAAGAAGAAAAGTTGGTTCAAACTTGTATCTCCAGATTTATTTGGTAACAAGGAGATAGGAGAAATGTATTTGGCAGCTCCTAACTCAGCGGTAGGTAGGAAGTTAAAAGTTACTTTAAAGGAGCTTTCTGGTAACGTCAGGGATCAGCATGCTTATGTTAATTTCAAAATATCTAAACTTGATGGATCTGTTCTAAGAACAGAAATTATTGGGTGCGGACTCACTTCCTCTTATGTTAAAAGGATGGTTAGAAAGAACACTGCAAGATTAGATGATTATTTTAACCTTAAAACTAAAGACAACAAAGAATTTATAGTTAAGTCTTTGACCGTGACATTACACAAAACAAATCGTTCTGTTAAATCTGAAATCCGAAGACAGTTATATGATCTTTTACAAGAAGAAGCCTCTAAGTATGATTTTGTAGGATTTGTTAACAATGTTATTGGCAAACGTGTTCAAACTTCTTTAAAAAAGAAACTCAGCAAAGTTTATCCTGTAAAGGAAGTTGCTATCAGGACCCTAAAAATGAAAGAGACCAAAACGTTTGTCAATAAAGCCAAGGAACAAGTTTCACAGGAAGCAGTACAAGAAGAATAGTTTCAGGTAGATGAAATTTCTAACTTTTGTAGACTTGCATGATGACAAGAAGTATTTGAAAGATCTTGTTGCTAGAGCAAGTAAACAAGATATTGATTTTGTTGTCTGTGCTGGTGATTTTTCTCAATTTGGTGCAGGAATAAAAGAGGTTTTAGCTAAATTTAATGCCCTAGGTAAAAAAATTTATTTAATTCCTGGAAACCATGAAGAAGATGGTTTATTTGAAAAAGTAATTAAACAATTTCCTAACTGTGTGAGTTTTCATAAGGATTCTTTTGAAGAAAGTGGATACGTATTTTTAGGATATGGTGGCGACGGTTTTTCTATGGAAGATAAAGATTTTAGAAAAAAAGCTAGAGAATGGTATGGTAAGTATAAAGGTAAAAAAATAGTTCTAGTTACCCATGGTCCGCCCTTTGCCACTAAGTTAGATAAACTAGGAGATCGCCATGTAGGAAATAAGGATTATCGAAACTTTATTTTACGTATAAAACCGAAGTTAGTGATTTGTGGTCACATACATGAAAATGTTAATGTAGTTGACGAAGTAAGCGGGGTTAAAATCATTAATCCAGGTTGGGAAGGGATGGTTGTGGAGTTGGGTTGATTTTTGTTAATTCTAAATAACTTCCCACAAACTTTATAAAGTAGAACCCTTCTCAGCATAACGGACGGCCATAGGGGCGGGGTTCACCGGAACCCGTTTCGATCTCCGAAGTTAAGACCGCTTCCGTATTGGGTTGTACTATGTTTTTGCATGGGAACCCCAGTAAGCTGTCCACCTTCTTAAATTAATTTAATAACTTTATCCATGAAATCTCTTACATAGGGATGCAATATCTCCCGAAATTCTTTCGTATAATCTTTTTTAGAAATAATGGTAGGATCACAATGTAATGCATCTAATTCAACCTTACCTTTCCCTTCAGCGAAAAATACTACGTTCAAAGTATCTGTACCTTTACCATGACCAAAAGGATCTGTTTGGAATAAGGTTCTAGCGCAACCAACCTCTTCGATTTTTTCTATTTGAAGCCCACATTCTTCTTTTACTTTTTTCCGCAAAGAATCTTCTATTAACAGACCTCTTTTGATACGTCCCCCGATAGGCCATAAAATTCCTTTAGCAGGTAAATTGTTTCTTTTAACTAATAGGATGCCTTCATTTATTTTTATAAAAACATCGTGACAAGGGATGATCAACTTTTGATGTGCTTTCAAATAATCTTCTTTTGGCAAGAAATCACCTTCTAACTTTTTGATGTCAATTTTTCCTTCTTCCAAAAAATATTCTTGCATATTGTTGTAATATTTGGGATAATTTTTATATATTTCCTTAAATTACATATTAATTATGGAAGATCTTGAAAAAAGATTAGATTCTCCGGATTGGAAGCAATGGATTCCTATTTATGGTGTTTTTAAGATGGAAAAGGACCTAAAGGAAGGGAAACCAACTTTTTATCCTTCTAAGAATTTTTATATGCATGTTGGTTTTGGTGCTTACCATTACTTTTCATTAGCAGCAACTATTATTGGTATTGGGGAAGCAATGCTTTACTTTTCCAACTAGTTTTAGCTTAAATTCCACAATTCTTTTAAATCGTCTACCTTTGGTTCTAATATGAGAGGTGTTTTGAATTAAGGCTTTAATTTTAGCTGGGGGGTATGGCACAAGGCTTTACCCACTTACAGAAAACTTACCCAAACCTTTCTTAGAGGTGGGCAATAAAAAGATTGTCAACCATATTTTAGACAAATTAGAAAGGACTAACAAAATTGATGAAGTTTTTATTGTAACTAACCAACGCTTTTATGGCCAGTTTGTTAATTGGACAACTAATTTGGATCATTCATTTCCAGTAAAGATAATTAATGACGAAACATTAAGCAATGAAGATAGATTGGGTGCTGTTGGTGATCTTAATTTTTTTTTAAATAAAGAACAGATCAATGACAATCTTTTGGTAATTGCTGGAGACAATCTTTTTGGTTTTTCCCTTAACGAATTTTTAGATTTTTATCAACAAAAGCAAACATCTGTTGTTGCTTTTAAGGATTTAAAGAATTTAAACAAAGTAAAAGGTAAGTATGGAGTGGGCATTCTTGACAACCATCAGGTGATCGATTTTGCAGAAAAGCCACTTAATCCTAAAAGTGCTTTAGCTAGTACTGCATGTTATGTTTTCACAAAAAATGATATGGTTTTGATTAATGAATTGGTAGAACTTGGTAAAGTTGACAACCCAGGAGATCTAGTTAAATTCCTTTCTCATAAATCCAAGGTTCACGGTTTTGTTTTCACCGAACACTGGTTTGATGTAGGAAGTTTTTCCTCTTTAGAAAAAGCAAAAAAACATTATTCTCATTTAAAATGAACATAACTATTTTTGGTGTTGGATACGTAGGTTTAACCACCGGGGCTTGTTTAGCTAATATGGGACACCATGTTCTATGTGTAGACATAGATCAAGAAAAAGTAAATCAACTAAGGTCTAACCTAATTCCCTTTTTTGAACCAGGATTAAAAGAGTTTGTTGAAGAGAACAGTAAAAAAGGTAGGCTTAGATTTACCACTTCTTCAAGTGAAGCTGTAGATTTCGGTCAAATAATATTTAATTGTGTAGGAACCCCTTCAAAAGAAAATGGGTCTGCCAACCTTTCTGCCGTTTATGCTGTGTCTAAAACAGTGGGAGAACTTTCAAAAAAATATACTATCTTAGTTAATAAAAGTACAGTTCCTCCTGGAACGGCTAAAAAGTGTCAGGAAATAATAAACAACGAATTAGTGGATGTTGTTTCAAATCCAGAATTTCTTAAAGAGGGAAATGCCATCCAAGATTTTAGATGCCCAAACAAAATTGTTATTGGATCTCCAAGCCAGAAAGCACGGAATTTGCTTAAGGAGGCCTATTCTGGTTTGGTGCGTCCTTATGTTCATTTGTTTGAAACAACCTGGGAAACAGCTGAAATGATTAAGTACGCTAACAATTCTTTTTTAGCTACTAAGATTAGTTTTATTAACGAAATAGCTAATATTTGTGATTTGGTAGGTGCTGATGTTAAAGAGATTGCGGGAGCTATGGGTGTAGATTACAGAATAAGCCCAAAATTCTTAAATGCAGGTTTAGGTTATGCAGGAAGTTGTTTTCCCAAAGATGTTAGAGCTTTGTCTTACTTGGCTCAAGAAAAAGGTTATATTGCAAGGTTATTGGTGGAAGTTGACCAACTTAATTCTCGACAAAAAAAAGTGATGATATCCAAACTTAAATCTAAAGTAAAAGATTTCACAAATATCACTTTTTCTATATGGGGACTATCTTTTAAACCGAAAACAAGTGATGTTCGAGAAGCCATCTCCTTAGTTGTTATTGAAGAATTATTAAAGCTAGGAGCTAAAATAAAGGTTTATGATCCTGTAGCTAATGAAGAGATTAGAAGATTAATTGGAGATAGAGTGATTTATTGTTCTTCTGTTTTGGAGTCGGTTAAAGATAGTTCAGCGATTGTTTTAATCACAGAATGGGACGAGTTTAGAAACGTTGATTTTAAAGAAATAGGTTCAGTTATGAAAGAGAAATTATTAGTTGACGGCCGTAACATTTATGACCCTTCAAAAATAAAAGCAGAAGGTTTTACATATGTAGGGATAGGAAGATGAGATTTTTAATAACAGGTGGGGCTGGTTTTATTGGAAGCCATATTGTAGATATCTTAATTAAAGACAATCATGAAGTTATTGTGGTAGATAACCTATCGACTGGAAAAAAGGAAAATATTAATCCAAAAGCTGAATTTCATGAACTGGATATTATATCTCCTAACCTGGAAAAAATATTTCAAAAAAAATTAGATTTTGTGATTCATTTAGCGGCCCAAGTTAGTGTATCAAAGTCAATGTCTAATCCTCTTGAAGATGCCCAAACAAACATTTTGGGAGGTTTACAAATTTTAAAATTATGTAAAGAATATAATGTTAAGATAGTTTATGCTAGTTCAGCAGCTGAAATAGGAGAACCAAAACAAATGCCTATCAGAGAAAACCACTTAACTGAACCACTTTCCCCTTATGGTCTTTCTAAAAATGTTTTTTTATCTTACTTAGAACTTTTTCATAGGCTTTATGGATTACAGTATACAGCACTAAGATATTCTAATGTTTATGGACCACGGCAAAATCATTTGGGTGAGGGGGGCGTAATCGCAATTTTTACTAACCAAACTATAAAAAATTTACCTTCTACTATTTTTGGTGATGGAGAACAGAGTAGAGATTTTATTTATGTTGAAGATGTAGCTAAAGCTACCATCTTAGCTGCTTTTAGAGGCAGAAACACAATTTATCATCTTGGAACGGGCACAGAAACAACTATTAACAAGTTATTTAAACAGATTCAAACCATAGTGGGTTTAGATAATACTTTAAACTATAAAGAAAAAAGAGATGGAGACATCAAACAAAGCGTTTTTAACGTTACTAAAATAAAAAATGAACTTAACTGGCGACCTCTTTACAGTCTTGAAGAAGGTCTTGCCAAGACAGTTGACTACTTTAAAAATGAAACCTAAAATATCTGTCGTTATTTGTGCTTACAACGCAGCTAGTTGTATTCAAGGAATTTTAAAATCTTTGCAAGAACAAACTTTTAAAGATTTTGAAATTGTTGTGGCTAACGATGGATCAACTGACAACACCGCAGAGATTGCTAGTTCATTTGGAGCAAGAGTAATAGATATGAAACACCAAGGTCTTTCAGCTGCCAGAAATGTAGGTATTAACAATTCTAAAGCTGATATTGTAGCTATCATTGACGCAGATTGTTACGCAACAAAAAATTGGTTAGAAGAAATTCATCGTGAAATAAGTAAAGGGGAGAACATTGTTACTGGCAATACAAAAATTCCAAAGTCAACTTTCTTAGGGGATTGTATTTCTGGTTTAGGTTATCCTGGGGGGGGCCACCTTGGTTTTGACAAGATGTGGCCCGTCAGCAAAGAAGGCCACACAAACCATTTAGCTGGGGGTAATTGTGCTTTTAGGAAAGAAGTAGTCCAAAGTGTGAACTCTTTTGAAGAGAAATTAACTATTACTGCAGATGATGTGTTCCTTTCAATTAAACTTCTTAAAGCAGGTTATAAGATAAAGTACAATCCCAATATGATCATGTACCATCAACCGAGAAAAGACTTGAAGTCTTTTCTTCACTGGCATTATACTAGAGGCAAAGGTAGCTACTTCTTTAAGCAACAAGTAAAATCTTTTGGGGAGTTTTATAGGCTAAGATTATGGTCAACTAAAAATATGATCAAGGCTTATCGGAAGAGTCCTAAGTTACCTGTTATGTTAGGATTGCTAGGATTAAGCTTTGTAACCCAGAAGATAGGTTATGGTGTTCAGAAGTACAGACAATGAAAGCACTAATTTTAGCCGCAGGTATTGGTTCGAGATTAAAGACACATACTGTTAACAAGCCAAAAGCTTTGGTGGAAGTTCAAGGTAAACCACTTCTAGCTTACCAATTAGAAGCTTTAGCCAAAAATGATATCAATGAAATAGTTATAGTGATAGGATATTTAGGGGATAAAATAAAAACATATGTCGCACAAAATTTTTCTGACTTAAATATCACCTTCATCGAAAACAACGATTCTTCTAACAACGGGAGTGCTTACTCTGTAAGTTTAGCTAAAGAAAAACTTCAAGGTTCTCCTTACTTACATTTACATTGTGACATCTTTTTTGATGCTGCCATAATAAAGAATTTACTAAATGATCCTAATGATAATGTCATTGTTTTGGACAGCCAAATTAAATTAGAGACAAAAAATCAAAGGGTTTTATTAGATGGTAACAGAATCACTTTCATGCATAACAGAAATCTTGCCAAAGCTCAAGGCAAATGCGTAGGTTTAGCTAAAATATCAGCAGAAGCTTACTCTTGGTTAATGGTTAGAGCAGAAGAATATTTTGCAGAAGGTTATATTAAACAAAGTTATTATGGTTTAATTAATGAAGCTGTCCACAAATTTCCTTTTCATGTTTTAGATGCTAAGGAATCTAAATTATTAGAGATAAACACTGTTGAGCATTTACAGATGGCGAACTTAGGAGTTAGAAGAAATGTTCCTGTTGAATCTTTACCTTCTTTTTCTGAAGACGTTTATACAGCGGTCAAAGCTGTTAAAAGAGCAGGAGAAAAAATATTAAGTTTTTATCATAAAGAACAAAACAGTGAATTAAAAGAAGATAAAACAACCTTAACTAAGGCAGATTTGGTGAGTAATCAAACAATTCAAGAAGTTTTGGAGAAAACTTCTTATCCTACCCTCTCTGAAGAAGGTCAACATTTCACAACTCCTGGTAGGAAATGGGTTGTTGACCCTTTAGACGGTAGTAACGATTTTATTAACAAAACAGGAGAGTTTGTAATCATGATTGGCTTGTTGGAAAATGACCAACCTCTTCTGGGAGTAGTTTATCAGCCAACAACAGGAGACCTCTACGTTTCTGAATCTGGCAAAGGAGCTTATAGAATTAAAAATAATATCACAGGAATTAGAGTCAACCAATGTGCAGTTCTTAACCAGTGCCAAGCAATTGTTAGTAAACACCCTTTATTGCCAGAAGCAGAAAGTTTTCTTAATAATTTAGAGATAATTAACCTTAAGAAGTGTGGTAGTATTGGTTTAAAGATGGCTTTGGTGGCTGCTGGAGAAGCTGACCTTTATTTTAACGCATCGTCTCGTCCTAAAATTTGGGACACTTGCGCTGCTCATTGTTTAATTAAGGAGGCTGGTGGCCAAATAACTAATAAACTGGGAGAGGAGTTAACTTATGATAATCAAATTAACCATCCCCACGGTGTTTTTGTGACCAATGGTAGAATTCACGAAGAGACTATAAGGGGGTTTGCAGGTAACTACAAATAAAATTGAACCTTTCCTCTCGTTTCATATCTTTGACAAAAATAGGATTATAACCTGCATTTACCAATTCTTCTTTAACCATATCTCTTAATCTCAAAGATCCATCTCTTAAGAGTGTTCTTCCACTTTCAGGTCTAGGATCAAAGGAATCAAGAGTGTCTAATAAAAAAACTTTGTCATAGGATTTTGATTGGCCTTTCTTATGAATCGTAGAAAGTCTATTAAGATTTTCAGGTACATCCACACCTCTAAGTTTACACAAAGCCACATAGTCAAAGACACTTCTATCAAATACAATCTTGTCTGTAGGGTTTTCTACTTTTGCCTCTAACTTTTTATACATTTCTGTGGCTCTTGAATAAAATTCATAGTTATTGTTTCTTCGCCAATTTTTTTGTTCTTCAACTTCCATATCCTGAATGAGATTATTAATGACCACTAGAGAAGCTTCTTTAACCGCCTTAAATCCTTTTTCCTCAAACATTTTAAGCATTGTACTTTTCCCAGCGTAGGTACCTCCACATAAGGCTATTCTTGTCATCAGAAGTTATTTTTTAAGACGACTTTAAATTACTTATGGATTCACAATTTAACAACATTCTTAAACCGATTTCAAAACATTTTATCAAAAAGATGGTTAAACCAATTATTCTGATATCGGGAACTTCGGGTGTGGGCAAAACTCTGTTAGCTAAAACATTATTTAACAGATTCAATTTGGATCACCGCTTAACCACGGGAATGATCAGGGAAGTAATTAAAACAGAAACAGATGAAGCTTATTTACATAATTTAACTTTTAATGCTGAAGACCATTTGGACAACTTTCTTAAGCAGTCCAGGAGGATAGAAAAGGCTACCAAGAGTTGTATTGCTAGATGTCAAAGAGAAGGCGCTTCTTTAGTAATAGAAGGAAACCACCTAACTCCAGAACTTTTTTATAACTTAAAAGTTGACGTTTATGTTGTGCTAACTAACAAAGATGTTAATTTACATAAACAAAGAATATTGTCCAGAGGCTTGAAAAGACCGTTTAATGCTGCACTTTTTCAGAAGATAAGGGATATTGATCGTTATTTAGTGGAAGAGGCTAAAAAATATGCTATTCCAGTAGTTGATAATTTGGAGATTGGAGATACTGTGAAGAAGGTTGTTAAATTGGTTACGTAAAGTTTTAAAAAAGAAGCTATTTCTCAACCAGAGATGATTACATATGTTCCACATATAAGAAGAGAACACAACAATACTGACACTATTCTAAGCTTTTTTAATAGCCTGGATGAAGATCAGCAATGGTTAAGACAAGCATTTTTATCCTGTTTTGGTGAGGAGGATTTTAAAGGAAGATTTTTAGGTGCTGATGGGATAACAGATTTAGTTTTAGATGGAAACAACCTTTTGATCCACTTAGAAGTAAAACAAGAGAATATCTTGTAAGAGCAGATGAAGCAATAGCAGGATACTTACAATAATTCTTATCTAAATCGAATTAATGTCACATTTGTACCGTTCGATGGGTTTCCTGCAGTTTATTCCCTCATTTTCGTTGTAAAAACTAGTTAACGACATTAAAAAGCTTGGTCAATAACTGAGTATAAGTCAGGATTAAATGAGCACCCCGTAATAGAAAATTTTGGTGACAATCTAGCTAAAATTGTAAAAGCTTCTAATTTACCAGTGGAAATAAAAGGCAGGTTTAGATTAATTTTTTTTATTTTTACAATGCCTCATAATTCCATAAAGCATATAAATGGACCCCTTTCTGGTAAGAACATGGAAAATCAACAAGCTTTTTTAGAAAAACAACAACAGATTTATGATAAATTTCGAAGAAATGAATCTGTTACATTAGAAGAAGGTCTAAGACCAGGAAAAAACGTTAATGATCGGGATGGATATCTGGTGGTTTTGAGACACAACGGCGCAATTGCAGAAGGTTGTTACGAGGTATCAAAAGGAATTAATGAAATTGTCCCAGCAATGGTTTACAAACCAGAAAGTGTGCATACAACCTTATTTATGGATGGCATGCAATTCCGTTCACCAGAAAACCGTTCTAAAGACAATGAATTAGTGGGAAAAATGGAAGAGGCTCTATCTTGTGCAAGGGATAGTGGAAGCTTTAATATAAGGTACGGAAGTTGGTTATTTAATGACAATAGTGTGATTGTTGAAGGTCATGAAGACATAGGTCAAGCAAGAATATTCCATCTTGCTCAAAGCTTATATGGTGGATTAGTAGAAGCTTTAAAGAGAGAACCAAAATCTTCTTTATGGGGTTCACACATTACAGCTTCAAGATTTACAGAAGAAGTAGACCCTGGCAATAAAGTAAATGAAATGGCTGAGTTTGTCCGGAGACAAAAGCCTCTAGGTACAAGCGAGATAACAGCGATTGATTTAGCTTATGTAACTGTAACGAAAGGTAATATTGATCTAGAGACTTTAGAGAGATTTAAACTTTAAATTATCCTTCCACAACGTTTAAATAAAAATTTCTACCTTAACTCTTAATGAAAAAAGAGACGATACCGATAGCTAGTGATCACCCTGGGTTTGAACTTAAAGAAGCCCTTAAACAATACCTTCTTGAGTTGGGTTATCAACCATTAGATTTGGGAACGTATTCCAAAGAAAGAGTTGATTATCCTGTTTATTCTTTATCTGTAGCTGATAAAGTTTCTAAAGGGCAATATGAGAAAGGTATTGTCATTTGTAAAACAGGAGTTGGCGTTTCAATTGTTGCTAACAAATTTCCTGGTATTAGGGCAGCATTAATACGTAATCCTGAGATTGCCAAACTAACAAGGGAACATAACGACACTAATGTCTTGGCGTTAGGTGCAGGTGTGACACCACTGACCACCGCTAAAGAAATTGTTAAAATATGGCTTACCACAGAACCAGAAGGTGGCAGGCACCAAAGAAGAATTGAACAAATTGCTTTGATTGAAAAACATAATCTTTTACCAGGTGAAAGAAAACTTAAAAGTGGTATGCTTCTTTCAGCATCTTTAAATGACGCTTTGGGTAATGGAGAGAAAATTTCAGCTTCTTTAATGTGTGCGAATCAATTGAATCTTTTACAAGATGTTAGAGCTTTAGAAAAAGTAGGTATAGACTTTTTTCATATTGATATTATCGATGGTAACTTTGCTAAAAACGTTTCTATGAATCTTGATCATGTTGCTCAATTAAGAAACCATACTACAGTACCATTAGATGTTCATTTAATGGTTAAAGATCCAACAACTTACATTCCAAGATTGGCTGAGGCTGGGGCTAATATTGTAACTATTCATGTTGAGAGTGAAGGTAACTTAGAATATAACTTGAATCAGATTAAAACTCTTGGTATGAAAGCAGGGTTAGCAATTGAAGTTTATACTCCCTTAGAAAAAATTTACCCCTATATCAATAGAATAGATTTGGTAATGTTTATGACAGTTTATACTGGATTTAAGGCAACTCAGCTAGTTCCACAAGTTTTTGATAAAATTAAAAGTTTTGCTGAATATAAAAGAGAAAACAATCTTAGTCTACCGATAATGGTAGATGGTTCAGTTGGTCCAAGAAGTATACCTCACCTTTATCGTGCAGGTGCTAGGATTTTTGTAGGTGGGACTTCTGGTCTGTTTAAAGACGGTACATTTGCTGAAAATTTAAAACAAATGAGAAGCTTTTGTAATTAGCTACATGTAACCAAGGCTTCTAAGTTTCTGCATCATGTAAGCTGATTCTTTATCTTGTTTTCTACCAGATCTTTCAGCTATTTTTGTAGTTTTCAATTCTTCAATAATTTTGGGTACAGTATCTGCTTCGGAATCTACTGGGCTTGTAATAGGCATACACCCTAAACTTCTGTACCTCTTCCCACCTTTAGCAAAATAAAGATTACATACTGGAATGTTTTCTTGTTGTATGTATTCCCAAATATTTAACTCAGTCCAGTGTAATAAAGGATGAACTCTTACATGATTAGTGCCGTCTCCAAAATCCGTTGCATAAACTCCAAATCCATCTAATTCTACATCTTGCATGGAAACCACATCACTATCCCCCCCGTCACTCACTTCCTTCTCTTTTACAATATTCCACTTAAATTCATTATCCCTCGGAGAAAAGTATCTCTCCTTATTCCTGATGCCATGTTCGTCCCTTCTTATACCAACGAAAATAGCATCGAATTTATGTTTATTACAAGCTTTAATTAAACCCTTAGTCTTAAGTTCGTTACAACAAGTAAAAGCATCATGTGTATCATAACTAATTCCTTTTTCTATAGCTTCTTCATTTTTTTCGACTATTAAGTTTAAGCCCCATTTTTGAGCGAATTCATCCCTAAATTTATACATTTCAGGAAATTTAAAAGTTGTATCTATGTGCATAACAGGAAAAGGGACTTGTCCATGGAAGGCTTTTTTAATTAACCATAACAAGGTTGTAGAATCTTTACCAATGCTCCACAATAAAGCCATATTATTAAATTTGTTATAGGCTTCACGAATGATGTAAATACTTTTTTGCTCTAAATCTTTTAAACTCATCTTTTTAACCTCCTATATGTAACCCAATGCCTTAAGAGTTTCTAGCTGTTCGTCAGTTTCAGAAACCTTTGCGTTCTCTTTTATTATATCTTTTTTACTATCAATATGCTCGTTTAACCTCTGTGCCAAAAAATTTATTCTGTTTTCAGTGCCTTCAGTTAAATAAAGATTAAAGGAATCATTTTTAAGATTAAAGAAACCATAAAAGGGGTCGATTTCGTTTTCCCTTTTGACTGATCCGGTTCCTTCTATAAAAGGAAATCCAAAACTCAAACATCTATCGTCTTCAAAACCAAGCTCTGAAAGTTTTTTGCATGGTTCCTCTGAAACAAGTTCAATTATGGCCTTGTTTTCTTTAATCAAATTTTTGGGTATAGTTAGTTCAATACCAATGAGAGCAGGGGGGAGTATGGTTTTGCCAGCAGCTATACCATTAATATAAACACTGATCTCTCTTTCTCCATAAAACGATTTAAGCTCTAAGGGAATCACATATGGTTCATGATTAGGATCTAACCTTAGTTCAAACAGGGAACTATCTTCTACCCACACTAAAGGTGGATTTCTTAACCCTGACTTTTCAAAACCTTGAATTAATTTGTCCTCTTGTGTCCTTACAGAATTTAAATAAACGCCATCATAATCCAATTCCGAGAAAGTATAAATGTTTTCATCCTCTTTAAAAACACTTTTTCCATCAATATTCTTGGGTCCTTTAATCCCTAACAGAGATAATAGGGTAGGGAACATATCGATTTGATTAACCTGTTCTTCCATATCTAGGTGAATTTTCTTCGGCAAATACATAATCCACGGAACATGTGTTACCTCTTCAAATAGAGTTTTGCCATGAGTTAAACCACCGTGGTCACCTAGTTCTTCTCCGTGGTCTGCAATAACCAGAATGATAGAGTTGTCAAACATACCTTCTTCTTTTAGGGCTGTAAAAATATTATTTAGTTCTCTGTCAAAAAAAAGGATCTCGTCGTCGTATAAGTTTTTCATCTCCTTATAAAGTTGTTTCCTAATCTCTATATCTCCTTCCAAACTATAAGCGCTTTTTTCTTCTTTAACTTGATTAACAATCTCTTCAAACGACTGTTCTTGTGTATCAAAAATGTATTTATTGTCCTTAGCATACTTTGTAATTGGAGAATTGTAAGGCATATGGGGGTCCATGTAATGCAAATAAATAAAATTTTTATCTTTGTTCTTCAAATTTTTAAGAAATGGAATTACTTTAGAATTAACTTCATCAGCCTTAATGTAAGGTATTCCATTGGCCTCGTCCCTAGGGAAATAAGTAAACTGATCAAAACCTTGATCAAAACCATTTGTTTCTTCAATAAAGGCATTTGTAGAGAAAGCATAAGTACTATAACCTTCTTTTTTTAAGACCTCAGACAATAAAACATTTTCTTCTGATAACTTAGCATATCTAGTATTGGCTTTGTGATTTTGTGGGTAAAGACCAGTAAGGATCGAAGCTACAGCCGGTTTAGTCCAAGAAGTTTGGGCCACTACATTTTTGAAGACAATACTTTCTTCAGCAAAACGATCTAAATTAGGAGAAGTATCTTTTTCATAACCATATGTCCCTAAATGATCGGCCCTTAAAGTATCCACAAGGACAACAATTAAGTTACAATCTTCGCATTCGTAACCAAGAGTATTTTGGTAAATTGCGTTACCTGTGATTCCGCCTCCACTAAAAGAAACAGTTATAACCATTAACAAAAAGGGCAAAGTAAGAATAAAATGTTTCCACTTCATTTTAATAAACTTCCCCCATCGATTTCAGTTGGTAATGGAACTCCCAAAGCCTCAAGAATGGTCGGCGCAATATCAATTAAATTTGCTTCTTTCTCTCTCAACTCTTTATTGGAAAAAACTACTCCTGGAACAAAGGAGGGATCAACTAAATGATCGCCGCTCCACCTCTTAAGATTGTCAATAATTACTTCTTCCCCAAAGCCGCCAATGGCTGTTTGCCAAGACATCCTAAAACCAGGATTAAAACCAACAATTAAGTCAGGTGAGTTTTTAAGGAACTCTCCACTATAAATCTCTTCACTGCGATAGATTCTGTGGACAACTTGTTTACTGTTTTCACTATCCACTAACTTACTCAGCTTTTCTGTTATTTCTTCAACTACAGGTTCTTTATTTTCAACAGTGCCATGAACTTCTCTACCTTTTAAGTTAACATAAATACTTGTAAATCCAAGAGAGTAAGCTTTTGTTTTAGTCCAGTCAACTTTTTGGAATAGAGGGCTTTCCTCACCATTTAATGGTTCTTTTAAGACCATAAAACCATTCTCAACTAACCAGTTATTCATATTAATGGCTCTTTCAAAAGAAGTAATTCCATGGTCAGAAATAATTAATAGCAGTGTGTCATCGCTTAATTCCCGCATAACTTTCCCTAGAAACTGATCTTTTTCTAAATAATAGTCTAAAACTACTTTATTTAAAGATATTTTATTATCATCTTCTGTTAAAACTTTTTCGTCCCAAAAAAGGTGTTGTAGCCGGTCAGAAGTATCATAAACAAAGGCAAAGACACCTTTCTCTTGTTCTTTAAATTGATTAAATTCCTTCCAGAACATCTTATCTCGTTCATCTTCGATTTCTTGTGTTTGTTCTAAGAAAGCTTTCTTGTCTAATACCTCACTCACATAACCGTCTGTTTCTTCAGGCATTCCTAGGGTGTAGTAAGGCCCAATTTCTTGAGCCAAATCTTCAGAATAAGAAGAAGGATAAGATATTTTTACCACGGGATCTTGTGGATCAACCTGTACAGTTGTTAAGTACATTTCAAAAGGTTCGGTGTCTGAAATGTAAACCTTAAAGATGCCAGATATTTTTTTTAGTAGACCTACTTTAAAATCAGCTTTTAACCAACCACTCCATTCTTGTTTCTTGGCCTTGTAATCTTTTCCATCTATTGTGATAACGGCTTCATCTCCATCAATTTTAATTTGCATAGGCACTTTTACATCAATAATATCTCCCCCCTTTCTAATCTTAGGGCCAGACACCTCTGTATTAATAATCCCATTTAATGGTTTAACTTTCACTAACTTTCCTTTATCTAGGTCTTTTTGATCTTGCGTAGAATAAAATGTATAACCACTTAGGAAACCCTTAATGTCTGGAACTCCAAGTCCAGAGAACATTTTTCCTGAGACTTTGTCCGGTGGAAAAGTTACAGGCCATCTGATTACTGTGGTTTCTAGTCCTGCTTTAGAAGTAAGTTTCCAGAAAGGTATACCTTTAACATAAGTTTCGTAGTTAGTACCACCAATTCCTTGTTTGGCTTTTGATAAAGACAATTCTGGTAGTTGTACTTCAGGGTCCCTTCTGATGAAATCAAATATATTATGTTTTCCTGGATTCAAACCAGTAGCAATAGAGACCCAGGCCACTGGGCTTTCTGGAGGGGTTGCTGTATCAAGTTTCTTAAATGTAGCTAACTTAGCGAAATTTGGTAACTGACCAGAAGCTAATAGACTTTTAGTTATTTTATAATCCATCCCGTCTATTCCTAAAACCATCACTTTATTGTATTTACTTTCAATCATTTTGTCCTCACCATAATAGTTATTAAAGAGAAAATAAGCTATTAAAATCGCGAAAGCAATTAACAGTATTTTTCTAAACTTTTTTTTTCCATACACGACGAACTCCTCTCTTAATGGGTTTGAAGAGGTATTTGGCAAAAAAACCACCTATCGCCCCCAAGATACCTAAAATCAACGGCCATAAAGATCCAGCAATTAACCCACCAGTGCCTGGGTCTATGTAGGCTAGTGCCATGCCTACACTCAAACCAATTGATAATAAAATAGCTGCTGTTTTTTTCATCCTTTTCCTCTTTTGAACTTGTTTTTAAATTTTTTAGCCAAAAACCCAGTAATTACTGTTCCACCGGCAATATAACCATAATGCATTAGTGTCAATCCTTGTTTGACAACAAGTTGACAACCACCGGTGTATTGGCAGACGCTACCTCCACAAATAACACACATACAGTTTCCATTAGGTCATGCCTTAATAAAAGTTTTTATTTTAGAGAAGTTATTCCTGGATCCATCCTTCCTGGAGTAAATCTTCAATAACCTTTTTACAATAGTCTTGGTTTAAATTTATTGTGTTAATGATTGTAAACCTTCCTTTCTTTCTGGCTATTTCGACACTATTTTGTAAACCCAAGATAGCTTGTTCTTTAGTTAAACCGATTTCGGAAAGTCTTGTTGGTAATCCTAATTTTCTGATTAAAGAATGAACCTCCTTGCAATCACTATTATGTATTTTTGTCATAATTAGAGTACCTAAAGCTACTAATTCTCCGTGCAATGGTGGTTCATTAAAACCTTTTTCAGCAGCCAAGGCAAAAAGATGTTCTGAACCACTGGCAGGTGCGCTACCAACCCACCTTGTAACTTCACAAAGCAAAACCTGGATAAAGACGTAATCCTCAATCCACAGTGATAAAGGTTTGTTGACATCTATGACTGATAATTTGTTGATAATCTCTTGGCAAATCTCCATGACGTTTTCATCTATGTTGGTAGTATTATACTTTCCAGCTAATTTCCAATCTTCAACAGCAGTAACAAAGGCCATGATATCACCTAAACCAGCTTTAATAAGCCGAGGAATATCTTTTTGTAACTTTTCTAAAAAAGGAGTTTCTAAAATTACTAAATCTGGGGTGGGGCCATCGATTGTAGATTCGTAACCAAATTCTTTAATGGCTGTAAGAGCATGAATTTTGGGGGAAGCATAAACGTGGCTAGCCAAACTTGTGGGGATTGCTAGACAGAAGGTTCCTGTTTGCATTTGTACAAACTTCAAAATGTCCATAACCCTTCCTCCTCCAATTCCTACAATATTCTCATGATTTTCGTTAACTAATATTTTCAATGTATTTCCGGTAATGTTATCGATGTGAAAGATGTTTTTGAAAGAAAGATTATACTTTTCCTTAAAAACAGGGAAGACCTTGCTATCTGTAATTACTGTTGGTTGCTTTAACTGGTCTAAAGTCTTTTGGATTAAATCGTCTCCAATAACCACATTTTGATGAATCTGATGTTGGATCTGTAGATTTCTTAACAAGAGATCTCTTTTGTGGTTAGCTATGTTAGAAAAAGTTTTATCCAAGAACTTCTGTTCGATTCTGTTGTTAAGGTAACTACCTAACTTAGTTTCATCTATCATTTCTCTAACTCTATTTGAAGACTTTTAAACGGTTGTGGAAGATGGGTTAATGTAGGTACTTAATAACAACAACTCCACACCAACAATTCTTTTAAATCAAAACCGTCCTGCAAATCTATGGAAGATTATGGTAAATTAAGCATGGAAGAACTCAGAAAACTGTGCAAGAAAGAATATTACTTAGGTTTTCAGATAAAAATGCACCATTTGATGCTTTACATTACCAAACCTTTACTCAGAACTAACATAACGCCTAATCAGATCACCATGGTCTGGTTAGGTTTGGAAATACTGGCTGCTTTTTTATTAACATTTGGTCTTTATAAACTTAATTTAATAGCAATTTTACTTTATACCTTAGCTGGTTTGTTAGATTACATAGATGGTCAAATAGCTAGGATAAAAAAGATATCAACTTACAAAGGAATTTGGTTAGAAGACATGGGCAACTATTTTGGCAGTCCTTTGTTTTTTTTGGGACTTTCTATTGGTTTAACAAGAGTTTATGGTGACTCTTTTTATTTCATTTTAGGGGCTATCTCTGCTATATGTTTCCTTTACAGTAAATTGTGTATTATTAATCCTTCAGCTTATGGAAGAGATAAAAGAACAACTCTAATGAAAGTAAGGAAAAAAGCCAGTACTAGACCAAAGAAAAAATGGTTAGCCTATTCGGCTTTGATTTTTAGAAGAAGTAATCAGCTTAATTTTTTATTTTGGGGAATTATTTTTAACATTCCTAGAATTACTTTAATAATATATACAATCCTTTACGTTTTACTAATGCTTAGGACACTAATTTCACAGGCTAGGGCCTTATATCATCTAGACTTAGTAAAAGAAAATGAACAACAATAAAGTAGTTTTAGTTACTGGTGCCAGTAGAGGAATTGGATTTGCTTCAGCTAAGCTTTTTTACAGCCTAGGTTATAGCTTAAGTTTAGTAAGTAGAAATCTTAATAACTTACAAGAAGCTTGGAGGGGTTGTGATTCTTCAAGGATATTGTTTTTAGATTACGATCTTTCTGAAAAAGCTAACTATAAAAAAATAATTGAACTAACAACCAACCGTTTTTCCAGAATTGACGTTTTAGTCAACAATGTAGGGGTTAATATCAGAACACCTTTTTTACAATATTCCCAAGAAGAATGGTCTAAAGTTATGGACACAAATTTAACTAGTGCTGTATTCTTGTCACAAGCAGTAGGTAAATTAATGCAAGATCAGGGCTCAGGTAAAATCATAAATATTGCTTCGATTCTTGGTCTGAAAGCAGATTCAGTTTCGATAGCTTATGGCGTTTCTAAAGCAGCTTTAATCTCTTTTACTAAATATTTGGCTAAAGAGTTAGCTCCTCAGGTTAATGTTAACTGTATAGCTCCTGGTTTTGTTGAAACTGCCTGGCATGAAACAAAAACGGAAGAAAGAATAAATAAGATTAAAGCAAAAATACCTTTGCAACGTTTTGCTAAACCTGAAGAAATAGCTGACCTAGTTGTTTTTCTAGTGAAGAAGGGCGACTACTTAACTGGGGAGGTTCTTGTCATTGACGGTGGTTACACCCTTTAATTTTTCATGTTTGTAAATCCTATTATATTGTAAAAATAATTTTCTGAACATTTCTAAACTTAAGAACACCATATAAATCCAGATCATAAACTCTTGGTAACCTAATAGCACTAAAAAAAACATTAGATTTAAGGGGTGATCCAATCTTAAAAAATCAAACATTGTTAAAATGAGTAGATTTTTTTCATCTTTTAAAGAAAGATTTTGTTTATATAATATGTCATCAACTTCTTTTCTTTGGGATGGTTTATTGTACCATGCTAAATTAATAGTCAAAGCTTTTGAGAAGAGCAAGGAAAAAACAGCTATTGCTGATAAGGTTATATAATACAATTTCCCTGTTTGTACATAAGTTCCAATTCCTAAGGTCAACATCAAAAGCGAATTGCAAAAGTAATGTCCAAAATAATCAATGTAAAGGCCATTTAAAGAAAATTTATTTCTATACCTTGCTACAATTCCATCAACAACATCTAGTACCGTAGCTAATTGAAAAATTATTAGTGCGATTAACGTAACCCAATAGTCTCCTGTAATCAGAAATAAAGCAGCAATTATTTTAATAAAGATCCAAATGAGCGTAATTTGATTTGGTGTGAAGGGAAGGTAAAGAAAAATTTTTCCAGGAAAGAAGGCAAGATAATCAATTGCAGGCACATAAAATCCTGTTCTTTTAGTCTTACAAATACTTCTTAATTCTTTTATTGAAGGGATTTTTTCCATGCAAGTCTTTTTTTAGATTTATTTATTAGATTTGTGAATCTTTTCCTTGATTTTAGTGGAACTAATATGTTTTGTATAAGGAACATATACTACTTCTTTATCTGTTTGCTTTTTCATCCATTCAACTCCTTCTAAATGCTTTTCTTTCCAATCGTCTCCAATCACATAAACGTCGGGATCAATAGTTTTAATCTCTGATGTAGAAACAAGTGTTTCTTGAGTTACTACCCTATCAACAAATTGACAGGCTTCAATAAGAGCCTTTCTTTCATTAAGAGGTATTACTGGTTTCCCTTTTTTATAAGAGGCTACCAACTCATCAGTACTCACTCCAACAATTAAAAAATCTCCTTGTTCTTTAGCTTTTTTAAGTATATTAAGATGTCCAACGTGAAAAAGATCAAAAGTTCCAGAAGTATATACGATCCTCTTTTTCATTTGAATTTAAAAACATCTTGTTGTCTAACTATTCTTTCTAAAGCTTCTTTAGTATTATCTTTTGGTTGAATTAAAGCCATTCTCACCCAGTTTTGAAAATCAGTTTCTCTTGAGAATAAATGTCCCGGACAAACCGCAACTCCTGTTTTTTCAGCCAATTCTAGAGCGTATAATTCTGATCCAGGTACAAAGCCTAGATCTTCAAATAACTCTAAATAATCTTGTCTAGTTACTCCACTTGCTTCAATGACGGGATGATCTTTTAGGAACCTGTCTAATTCAGACAAAGGAATTTGCATATCTTGAAACCTTTTTGGGATTTGAAAGGTAAGATAAAACCCCACATCAGCAGTCATAATGTTTCCTAAATCAGAATTATAATTTAATTTCTGCATTCCTTTTAAGACGATTGCTCTTCTTGTTGAAAATTCTTCGACGGTTTTTCTAAAATCTTCTTTTTGTTCTTCAGTACCAAGATAATCAGCCCAAGCTTTTTGTAAAAAAAGGTGTCCAGATAAATCAAAAGGTTGTTGTGCGGAAGAGATCTTGCCAACTAAACCTTCTTTTGTTGTCATAACATAACCCACTCTTAATCCGGGTGTTTTTGTAATTTTTCCTAGGGTTTGCATGGCAACCAACTTATTAAGGTATTGAGGACCTTTTTCTTCAGCAATTTTAAGAATAGAAGGGACATTTGATCCCTCGGGCCTAATCGCTCTATAAGTTAAGTCAACAAAACCCATTACATCTTCTTCCATTAGAACATCTAGATTGCCTTCGATGCATTTTCTGTTGTAAACAGAACCTGTTGGATTGTTTGGAGAATTAAAAACTACCATACCTGGTTTTTTTCCTTCTTTTCTAGAATTTTTTATAGCAGCCCTCACTTGTTCTGGTTGAGGTACAAACAAAGTACTTTCGTCTGTATGAACCTTATATAATGACATTCCTGCATCACCAAAGATTTTCCCATAACCACTCCAACAAGGATTTGGGACAACAACAGTATCACCCTCCACCACTTTTGCAAGAGCATAAATTCCAGATCTCCCACCGGCTGTTACAACAGTGAGGTCAAAAGGCGATTGTAACTCCTCATCATCACGAACATACTGCTTAAAAGCTCTGACTAGCTCAGGAAAACCGTTTTGATCGGTATAAGCTCCAGCACTAGGATTTGAGACTTCTGCAGCAATTCTTCTCATTAACCCAGGAACTATTTGTTGTCCAACGGCAGGGTCACCATAACCCATCACAATGGCTTCTTTTCCTAATTGTTTCGCAGCTTCCTCTGCGTAACCACTATAGAAGGTGTTCGGATATCTACCAGAAGTTAATTTCGCCATGAAAGCATCTTAAAACTTAACCTTTAAAATGCTTACGCCAAAAGACTTAAATAGTTTTGTTGAGGTCTGGTTTTACAACAAACAGGTGACTACATCTCTGATGGCTTTATCTAGTCGTCTTAAAAATAGCATCTCTCTATCGATCCTGAGATATTTGTCAACTTTAGTTTGTGTGAAAAATCTTCTTACTGCTAAATCTATCAGTTCGTAATTGAGCTGGCTCAATTCCCCTGTTCTAATGATTATAGCTTTAATTAAAGCATGGGAATCTAAGGGGGAATTAAGCATGTCTCTTTTTTCTAGGGCTTTTTTTACAGCAAAAGAAAAATCTTCCGGCAAAATAGCAGTTTGCCAAATTTTATGTTGTAACATTTTTTGGCAGAAGTCTTCTTGAATCTCTTTGTAAGAAAATGCATGTAAAAATTTTTTATAATCTATCTGATCCCAAAACTCCCATTGGCCAGCACATGCAGCGGAATTCGGAATATGATATTGTAATGGCTTAAAAAAGCAGTCCAAATATGCTGAAAGAACTATACTTAAAGCACAAGCCATTTTGTCTTTGCCAATTTCTCTTGGTTGTTTAAACAAATATTTTTGTAAAGAAAACTTAAAAATATCACTTTTTTCTTGTTCAATGATTAATTTGCCTGCAAGAAAATTTTGTAAAAGTTCAGGCATATTATAAAATGAATGCGAATCTATTTCTTCTATATAATTAGAATTGGTGTTTATGAAAACTGCACAAAAACTATTTTCCACATTAAGTTTAAAGTACTCTAAAATCTTAGAAATAATTAGAACTTTAGATTCAATTTGCATTAATTTAACTTCTAAAGAACATTATTTAAAATTTGTTTAACTAAAGGTTTCTACAAGACCTTAACAAAAAAACCCAATTTAACAAACTATTTAAATAACTTCTTGGAAAAAACTTTCATGAAACTTAACATTGGTTGTGGGAAGGAAGTTCTTGCAGGTTGGATAAATACAGACGTTTATCCAATGAGTAAAGAGATTGAAAAGTTAGATATTACAAAATTTCCCTTACCATATAAAGACAATACTTTCTCTCGTGTTAAAATGCGAAATGTCCTTGAACATATTCCTATTGATAAACAATTAAATTTTTTTCATGAATTGTATAGAATATGTAAGCCAGGTGCAAGAATTTGGATCAGGGTACCTTATGGTAACCACTGGACGAGAAGGATAGACCACTATCGGGGTTATACTTATGCTACTTTTGAAAGGATTGATAGTTACTGGTTTGGCCATAAAAAAAGATTTAAAATAGTAAAGAAGGGCGATCATCCAACAGTTTTTGGAAGGTTATTTTTAAACAACTCAATAAGAAGGTTTATGGATAGGATTGGTCTAGGCAGTTTAGTAATAACAGATATTGTTGTTGTTCTAAAAGTAATAAATAAATAACCATGAAAAAAACGATGGGCTTGGGCACGGTCTATTTAATGTTTGCTCAGTTTGCAACGATAATTTCCAATTATTTGATTCATGTTGGTTTAGGTAGATTTCTAGGACCTGAACAATATGGAATCTTTGGCGTTTTAATGTCCCTTTATTTGGTTAACCGTGCTTTTCTCAATACTGGTATTCCTACAACAGTTTCTAAATTTATTGCTGAATCTAAAAAAAAAATAGGTGGAATCATCAACACTTCTTTAAAACTTCAATTAATTATTGCTTCTAGTTTTGCTCTGATATATATACTATTTTCTAAACAAATAGCTTTATTACTTAATGACCTTTCTTTAACAAATTATATTATTTTTTTAGGAATTATGGTTATTCCTCTTTCTTTTGTTCCGTTATATAATGCTTTTCTAAACGGTTTGAGGCTGTTTGGCAAACAGACGATTTTGAGGATTTTCTATCCATCCTCACGTTTAGCTTTCACATTAGGCTTTGTTTTATTGGGGTTAGGTGTTTTTGGGGCGTTATTAGGTCATTTTGTAGCTTTGATATTTTCAATTATGGTGGGCTTTTTATTACTTGGAAGAGTAAAGACTACTAAGGAGAGTTTTAGTTATAAAAAAATTCTTCTTTTTTCTCTCCCGGTCTCTATTGCTTCTCTCTCTTTTGCTTTAATAAGAAATGTCAACACCCTCTTTTTAAAATCTATGCTTAATGATAATTTCTCATTGGGCTTATACACAGCAGCTTTTACTTTATCAAACATAACCTATCTCCTTTTTAGTGCTCTTCCACAAACTTTAATGCCTTCAATATCTTTATCATTATCCCAAAACAATTTTCTTTTAACTCAAAAATATATTCGACAATCCATGCGCTACCTTTTGCTCTTGCTCTTTCCCATAACTTTAATTATAATGGCCACTTCTAAAGAATTGTTAAATCTGTTTTATTCTTCTTCTTATTCCGCAGCTGGTCCAGTATTAGCCGTTTTAATTGTCAGTTCAACCTTTTTGGCTATTTTTTCAACATTATGTTCAGTAATTATTGGAAGTGGGAAACCCAAACTTTATATGATCATAAACTTGTCTTTTATAGCTGTCTTAATTGCCCTCAATTTGTATTTAATACCTTTGTACGGACTCCTTGGAGCAGCTTATTCTTCTTTGATAACTTCTTTTTTGGCAGCAGTTTTTTCCAGTTTTTATGTTTGGAAAAAATTTAAATGTCTGGTAAACTTAACTTCTTTTGTAAGAATTTTTTTAGTTAGTTTAATTGTTTATTTTGTTTCTTTAAAATGGCATTATTCAGGTGTTTTACTTATTATAAGCTACATGGTCATATTTTCAATTTACTTGATTTTACTTTACTTGTTCGATGAGTTTAAAGAAGACGACTTTAGATTAGTTAGCAAAGTCTTGCAAACGTTTAAGCATTAATTTTTGTAATGGTTTATTGGTAGCCAAGATTCCGTTTTTGTGATTAATCTTTTCTTGATTGTAGATTATTTTATTCCCAAAAATGTCCGTGATTTCTCCACCTGCCTCTTTGATCAAGCAATAGGCTGCACATGTATCCCATTGTTTAATTTGATCGGTTGTGGTAAAATAAATATCTGCTGTTTGCTCACAGATTTTAGCAATTTTTAGGCCTGAACTTCCAACTTGAGAATAATTCCCAATACTTAGCTGTTCTAAGAATATTCTTTCTTTATCAGAAAGATGATGTCTACTAACTACGGCATTACTTTTAGAAAAATCTTCTTTTTGGTTAACAGTTAGTTTGTTCCATTTTTTTCCTTGGACTTTATAACATCCTTTTCCTTTTTCTGCTACATACAAGATGTCAGTAGTAGGTTGATAGACTATTCCAATCGTTGGTAAATTGTTTTCCACTAGGGCAATCATTACTGTAAATTCTCCTGTTTTATTGATGAAGTCGCTTGTGCCATCTAATGGGTCAATGATCCAAACCTTACTTTGTTCTAAACGTTCAAGAGAATCTTTGGATTCTTCAGATAGAATTACATGATTTGTTGTTGTTAAATATTGTGTGATTATTTTGTTACTTTGTAAATCAGCTTTGGTAATCGGGGACTTATCGTCTTTCAAGTTAATTATGTAATCTTCTTCTTGATAGATTTTTAAGATAGCCTTTCCTGCTACCTTTGCTGCCTTGATAGCCAGCCTTGTATCTTCTGATAGTTCTGGTATGTTTAAAAATTCAAGGATTTTGTTAACACTTTCTTCTACACTTTCTTCTTTTGTTTTTAATTCTAATTCAGGATCAATTGGTCTCTGGTATGGGTTTGTATCAGCTACCCCTATTAAATTGTTGATCTCTCCAACTCTTGCTTTGTAGTAAAGGCCTTTAACATCTCTTCTTGAACACTCTTCCACAGAGGCGTTGACGTAAACTTCAACAAAATTATCTCCAATTAATTTTCTAGCTGCTGTTCGATCTTCTTGATAAGGAGAGATAATGGGGATTAAGATATAGTCAGCGTCTTCTTTTATAGCAAGTTCAGATATTATTTTGTTGTTTTCTCTGATGTCTTCTCTTGTAAATCCTAAATGGCGGTTATGGGTTTCCCTTACTATGTCTCCGTCGAGAATAGCAACTGTTTTCCCTTTTTCCTCTAATTTAGCTTTGAGCATATTAGCAATGGTGGTCTTACCAGAACCACTTAAACCAGTAAACCAAAGAATTTTTGTCATGGTTTAGCTTAGTTTTTGGTATTTAAAATAGTTGTGATTTTTTTTACTCAAATGAGTAAATATTTAAATTAAAAAAAAATAACTCTATTATTGAAACTTAAAACAGAAAAAGAAATTGTTAGGATAAATGGCTATTTAAAAGAGATAATTACTGTTAAAGATAGAACAGGTAGGCTTCTTCATAAAATAGTAAATCCCTTAATGGTAGAATTTCATCTTAAAGATTTAATGCAAGTAATGGTAGGTGCTTCAATTTTAGCTATTCCAGTTGGTTTTACTGAAGAAACTTGGAGATTGGGCGAAATTTTACCTTTTTTTAACGTATTTGCTTTAATATTGATTTCCTTACTTTTTATATCTTCCCTTGTTTACTATAACTATTATCGACGCCATGGAGTTAGAAACCATAAAAAAAACTTTTTAAAACGTGTTTTGCTAACTTACTTTGTTTCCTTTCTAGTTGTGGCTCTACTTTTATTGATTATTCAGAAAACACCGTGGGCGACTGATTGGGTTCTATCTTTTAAAAGAATAGCCATAGTAACCTTTCCAGCATCCATGAGTGCCGTTGTAGCTGATATGATAAAATAGTCTTAATTAGGGAAGGCTAATTAATTTAAATTCTTAAGGCGTAAGATAATCAATTAACTGATCTGTTTCTGAAAACAATTTCCCTTTTTTCTTATAGAACCCAAGGGTCTTAAGACTAATTCCTTTGGGATCAGAAATTAATTCAGGAGAGGTTGCAATGGCATAACCTCTTCTCAGAGCGTCCGTGGCAGTACTCTTAACACAATAAGAAGCATTCACCCCCATCAGAACAATTTCTTTTACAGAATCATTCTCCAGTTTATTCCCAAGACTTGTCTCTAAAAAACCGTTATCGTGCGATTTAATAATTGTTTGGTAGGAGCCGTCTCCCAGTGTTTCTTTTAGTTTATTAATAGTTTCTCCATAATTATGATATTCCAACACGTAAATAGGATGATCTTTTTCCTGTGCAAATTTTAGAACTTTTTGCTGATTTGAAAAAAGTTCATCGACTTTGGTTGGATCATTTCTTCTTAAAAAACGGCCTTGCATGTCTATAAGATGTAATTTCCACTGGTGTTTCACCAGTGGTGCTGGCAAATTCTTAAG
>CAYFOH010000005.1:0-46986 GCA_964344755.1 uncultured Methanosarcinales archaeon | reverse complement strand
AGTTGGTTAAACCCATATTCTGGATTTTATCCAGGTCTCATTTGGGACAGCACTAATAAACCAAAAGCTTTATAAACAATTTGCTTTTTTACCAAAAAAATGACAGAGCTATCTTCTACAACATACTTTTTGCGTTAATTAAAGGAAAGTAGACCTAGCTCTGTGATAAAAAAAATGCCCTGGTAGTGTAGTTCGGCCTAGCATGATGCCCTGTCGAAACTTACTGGTTACGGAGAGGCATCGACCCGGGTTCAAACTCCAAAAAAGATGAAAGTCCCGGCCAGGGCGTCCAAAGAGGTCAAGGTTAGCTGGCCTCAATCACGGGCCGGTAGCTCAGCTTGGTAGAGCGCTTGACTTTTATCGACAAAAGTCGGCAGGTAATCAAGCGGTCGCGAGTTCAAACAAGTGTCACACAAAGTGATATTAGGGAAGTCTCGTCCGGCCCGCACCCACTCAAAAATGACATCCATCCAAAAACACATATTAGTACCTGAGCATATCAAGCTTAGCAAAGAAGAGAAAGAAGAAATGTTGAATTCTTACAACATTACTGTGAGAGATTTACCAAAAATCTTAATCAGTGATAAAGCTATTGAAGAGTTAAATCCTAAAGTAGGTGATGTAATTAAAATTGTAAGAGATAGTAAAACAGCAGGAAAGACACATTATTATCGTCTAGTTATTGAGGGATAAACATAAATGGAAAAATCTATTTTAATCAAAAAATATTTTGAAGAGAAAAAGTTTGTAGAAAGTAATATTCAGTCTTTTAACAACTTTATAGATAATGGCTTACAGGAAGTCATTGAAGAAAATAAAGAAGCTGAGCCAGCTATTATACCTCACAATATTGAAAAATTTAAAATCAGATTTGGTAGAATTACTGTTGGAAAACCAGAAATTACTGAAGCAGATGGGAGTAAAAGACCTATTTTCCCCGTTGAAGCTAGAATTAGAAAAATATCTTATAATGCCCCTCTTTATCTGGAAATTAGCACTTACATTAACGACGTTCAGAGAGAAAATTTTGTTGCTGAAATCGGAAGAATCCCTATTATGTTAAAAAGTAAATATTGTAACTTAAACGGCTTGAGTCGTGAAGATCTAATTAAGAAAGGTGAAGACCCGACAGACCCAGGTGGTTACTTTATCATTAATGGAACTGAAAAAGTGATTGTTACTGTTGAAGATTTAGCGGCCAACAACTTTATGGTAGAAATGGATAGTAAAGGCGATTACAAGGGAAGATTCTTTGCAGCCCAAGGCTCTTATAAGATACCTCATAATTTTGAACTTAAAAAAGACGGAATCTATTACATGTCGTTTACCAGAGTTAAGGGAATGCCTGTTGTTATTGTTCTTAAAGCCCTAGGCTTATACAAAGACGAGCAAATCATGAGGGCTATATCGCAAGATAAAAACTATGAAGAAGTTCTATTGAACCTTTTTGAGTTTGTTGATATTAAAACACAAGATGATGCTATTGATTATATTGCTAAAAGGATTGGTGTTTCACAATCTAAAGAAATTAGAGTAGAAAGAACAAAAGAGATTCTAAATAAATTTCTTCTTCCTAACATGGGAACTGAAGTAAAAGACAGATTGACTAAAGCTAAGAATATTTGTAAAATGCTTAAGAAATTCATTGAAGTTATTAATGGCACAAGAGATGAAGACGATAAAGATCATTATATGAACAAAAGATTAAGGTTAAGTGGAGACTTGTTAATAGATTTGTTTAGGGTTAATTTTAAGGTACTTGTTGGAGATATACTTTATAACTTTCAAAGAATAATTAAGAGAGGAAAATTACCTTCTGTTAGGGTTATTATTAGAGACAAATTACTTACATCTCGTCTTTATGCAGCTATGGCTACTGGTGAATGGGTAGGTGGAAGGCAAGGTGTTTCCCAAAGAATGGATAGAGTTAACTATTTGGCTATGGTCTCTCATTTACAAAAAGTAGTTAGTCCTTTATCAAGTTCACAAGAAAATTTTGAGGCAAGAGCTTTACATTGTACTCATATTGGCAGACTTTGTCCTATTGAAACACCCGAAGGTACTAATATTGGGCTTAGGAAAAACTTAGCCATGTTGTGTTCAATTTCACAAAAGGCAGAGGAAGAAGAAGTCTTAACTAAATTAAAAACATTGGGGCTAAATGAAGCATAAAATGGTAACAGAAGTATATATTAATGGAAAATTCACTGGAAACGTTAATGAGGTATCAACTTTTTTAGAAGACTTTAAGGACTTAAGAAGAAAGGGTAGTCTTTCCTCGAATGTAAATGTTTACCATGATGAAAAAACTAACGAGATACATGTAAATAGCAACGCAGGCAGAGCTCAAAGACCCCTTATTATTGTTAAAGAAGGAAAATCTTTACTTACAGAAAAACATCTTCAGCAGTTAAATAATGGTGAAATCTCCTGGTTAGACTTGGTAAGGCAAGGCGTAATAGAATATCTTGATGCAGGAGAGGAAGAAAACGCCCTAGTAGCTTATTCTGAAGAATTACTTACAGAAGAACATACCCATCTAGAGGTGTCACCTGGAGTTATTAGTGGGATTGCTACTTCTCTAGTTCCTTTTGGTAGTTATAATGGATCAGCAAGGGTAATTATTGGTTGTAAAAACCAAAAACAGGCTCTTGGCTTTTATGCATCAAATTATCATCTTAGGATGGATATGGATTCTAATGTGTTACATTATCCTCATTTCCCATTAGTTAAAACTAAAATCCATGAAGTTATTGATTATAATGAACACCCATCAGGACAAAATATGGTTGTTGCTATCATGTGTTACGACGGTTACAACATGGAAGATGGTGTTATTTTAAACAAGTCCTCCATAGAAAGAGGATTAGCTAGAAGCACTTATTTCAGACCAGTATCAGCAGCAGAACTACGTTATTCTGGTGGACTTATGGACGAAGTATCTGTGCCTGATAAAGACGTTAAAGGTTACAAAAGTGAAACAGACTATCGCTTCTTAGAAGAAGACGGAATTATTTATCCTGAAGCTAAAGTCGATGAAGGAGATGTAGTTATTGGAAGAACTAGCCCACCACGTTTTCTAAGCAGCCTTGATGAATATAATTTATCAGCAGCCACAAGAAGAGAGAGCTCAATTTCATTAAAACATGGTGAGAAGGGTGTAGCAGATATGATTATTCTTACAGAAAATGAAGAAGGTAACCGTCTTGTCCAAGTTAGGTTAAGGGAAGAGAGAATCCCAGAAATAGGAGACAAATTTACTTCAAGACACGGACAAAAAGGGGTTACTGGTATGTTAGTAGCACAACAAGACGTTCCGTTCTCTGAATCTGGAGTGACACCTGACTTAATTTTCACTCCACATGGTATATCTTCAAGGATGACAATATCACATTTGATTGAAATCCTTGGCGGTAAGGTTGCTGCCCTGGGAGGCCGTTATGTTGACGGAACACTTTTTGAATCAGAAAAAGAAGAAGATTTAAGGAAGGAACTTTTAAGTCTTGGTTTCAATGAAAATGGTACTGAAACTTTTTATGACGGAAGAACAGGTAAGAAAATGCTTGCTAAAATTTATGTTGGGAACATGTACTATTTAAGGCTAAGACACATGGTTGCGAATAAGATACAATCTAGAGCAAGAGGACCTATTCAGTTGTTAACTAGACAACCTACTGAAGGTAAGGCTAAAGAAGGTGGTCTTAGGCTAGGAGAGATGGAGAAGGATACTTTAATTGCTCACGGAGCTTCTCTCTTACTTAAAGAAAGGTTTGATTCAGACAAGGTTATTCTTCCAGTCTGTGAAAAATGTGGATTAGTAGCTGTTGAAGATCATTACAAGTCTCGTAAATACTGTTTAATGTGTGGTGAAGATATTAACATCAATTATGTAGAAATGAGTTACGCATTCAAGCTCTTGTTAAATGAGTTTAGAAGTCTTGGAATTTACTCAAAATTAATGTTACAAAATAAATATTGAGGACAAAAATGAACTATAAAGTTAGCAAAACGATTAAGAGTGTCAAATTTGGTATATTTTCACCTCAGCAAACTAGAGAATTGGCTGCTGCTAAAGTGGTTACACCTGAACTTTACGACCGTGAAGGTTATCCAGTTGATGGCGGATTAATGGATATTCGCCTAGGTGTTATTGATCCTGGTTTACGTTGTAAAACCTGTGGTGGTAAACTTAAAGAGTGTCCTGGTCACTTTGGTTACATTGAATTAGCTAGACCAGTAATTCACATCAAATTTGTACGACCAGTATTAGATATTCTAAGATCTACTTGTAAATATTGTAATAGAATCTTGATTCCTGAAGAAAAAATCAAACGTTACTTAACTATGTTTGATAAAATTGGTGAAGAAGAAGGTTTTGAAGCCAGAAGAAGGAAAATAAAAGAAGTTGTTGCTAAATTCAGAGTTAAAGAAAAATGTCCCCATTGTAAAGCTAAACAAGAAAAAATAAAATTAGAAAAACCTTACAATTATTATGAAGGCGATGTTCGTTTAAGTCCAATTGAAGTCAGAGCTCGTTTAGAAAAAATATCCAATGAAGATTTAGCTATTTTTGGTTTAAGTAAAGAAGGTTTCCGACCGGAATGGATGGTCTTAACTGTAATGTCTATTCCCCCAGTTACAATGAGGCCAAGTATCACTCTTGAATCAGGAGAAAGGAGTGAGGATGATCTTACCCACAAGCTAGGTGATATTGTTAGGATTAACCAACGTTTATTTGAAAATATTAATGCTGGAGCCCCAGAGGTTATTATTGAAGATTTATGGGATTTGTTGCAGTACCATATAACAACGTTTTTTGACAACGCTGTGGCTCAACTCCCTCCTGCTAGGCACCGAGGTGGTCAAGTACTTAAAACATTATCTAACAGGATTAAAAGTAAAGGTGGACGTATCAGATATAACTTAGCTGGTAAAAGAACCGACTTTTCAGCTCGTACAGTTATTTCTCCAGACCCTTTAATTGGTTTAAATGAAGTAGGAGTACCAAAAGAAATTGCTATGAACTTAACTGTTCCAGAAAGAATTACGGAATGGAATTTGGCTTATTTTAAAAAATATGTTGAAAACGGCCCTAAGAAGTATCCTGGAGCTAATTATGTTATCAAACCTGGTGGAAAAAGAAAAACCATTACTGATGAAACAAGAGACGAAATCTTAGAGGAATTAGAGCCAGGTTATATTGTAGAAAGACATCTTACTGACGGTGATATTGCTTTATTTAACAGGCAACCTTCATTACATAGAATGAGCATGATGTGTCATCAAATTAAGGTTCTACCAGGAAAAACTTTCCGTTTGAATCCAGCTGTTTGTAACCCTTATAACGCTGACTTTGATGGGGATGAGATGAACTTACACATTCCTCAAACTGAAGAATCTAGGGCTGAAGCTAAAATTTTAATGTTAGTTGAAACTCAGATAATTAGTCCAAGATATGGTCTAAGTGTTGTTGGTTGCATCCATGACGCTATCACTGGAAACTATTTACTTACAAAAGAACTTGTCTTTACACGTAAAGAAGCTATTGATTTGCTTTATAATTGTGGAGTAAAGGATTTTTCAAGATTACCAGATAAAGAAAAAGTTGATGGAAAAGAAGTATTCTCTGTCCTTTTACCAGAAGACTTTGATTTTATTGGGAAAGACAAAAGTGGAAATAAACTAACTATCTCTAAGGGAATTCTTAAAGCTGGTTATATGGACAAAGCTAACCTAGGTCAAGAAAGTGGTTTAATGTTAAGAAACATCTATGAAGGTTATGGTCCTTCTTACACTTCCAACCTTCTTGGAAAAATATCTAAGTTAGGGATTGCAGTTTTAGCTAGACGTGGATTTTCCATTGGTTTAAGTGACATGGATTTATCTTCTGAAACAAAAGAGGAAATTAGCTCTATAATTGAGAAGTCTGAAACTGAAGCCTTTAAACTGATTGATCAATATCACGAAGGAAAACTTGAACCTTTACCTGGAAGAGATTTAATTGAAACATTGGAATTAAGAATATTAGAAGTTCTTAATAGAGCTCGTAACAAGAGTGGGGATACAGCTATGAAGCAAGTAAGGAATAGTGCTGCTTTAACCATGGCGAGGTGTGGATCCCGAGGTAACCCTCTTAATATTGCCCAAATGACTGCTATTGTTGGACAACAGGCTTTAAGAGGTAAAAGAATAGATAAAGGCTTTAAGGAAAGAACCTTGTCATATTTTAAGAAAAACGATCTTAGTCCTAACTCAAGAGGTTTTATAAAGAATAATTTTAAAAGTGGATTAACTCCTAGTGAGTTCTTCTTTGGAGCCATGACTGGAAGAGACGCTTTAATGGATACTGCTTTAAGGACACCAAAATCAGGTTATCTTTATAGAAGATTATCTAACGCAATGCAAGATCTTAAAGTTGATTACGATAGTTCTGTAAAAGACGCTAGTGGTAAGATTGTCCAATTTTCTTATGGGGACGATGGTTTGGATGTATCTAAAACCAAAAACGGCGAGATAGATATCCAAAAAATAGTTTTAAAAGTAGTAGGTAAAACAAAATGAAGCTAGATAACAAGATATTTGCTAAGTATGCTGACAAAGTTCCTCCCTCAATTATTGAAAAGGTTAAGGAAACAGTGCCAGAGGATATTAAAAGCGAACAGTTAGCAAAGGTCATGGACGAAGTCGTTTTACTTTACGAATTATCAAGAGTTAATGCAGGAGAATGTGTCGGGTTAGTTGGTGCAGAAAGTATCGGTGAGCCAGGTACACAGATGACTCTTAATACATTCCACTTAGCTGGTGTAGCTGAAATGAACGTTACAACAGGTTTACCAAGAATCATTGAAATTTTTGATGCCAGAAAAGAAATTAAAACACCGACCATGGAAATCTATTTGAAAGATTCTATTAATAAAGATCCTGAAAAAGTTAGACTCTTCGCAACTAAAATTAAAGAAACAATTATTGGTGAGTTAGTTGAGGAGTATAGTGTAAATATTTTTGATCAAGTTTTAAAGATTAAATTTAGTGAAAAGTTGCTTAATAATTTTGACTTAACAACGGACGAAATTGTTAAACTCATAAAAACCAAAGCTAAAAACTTCACAGTTGAAACTAGCCCTACTGAACTGATTTTTACAAACAAATCAAAATCAGAAGACATCAAAGCTGTTTATAATCTTAAAGAAAAACTGAGAAAAGTCAAAGTACGAGGAATTAAAAAAGTTAAACAAGTTCTTCCAGTTAAGAGAGGAGAGGAGTATATTATCCTAACTTCAGGAACTAATCTTAAAGATGTTTTGGAGTTGGCTGAAGTAGATACTACTAGAACAAGTAGCAATGATATTCACGAAACTTGTGATGTTTTAGGTATTGAGGCTGCAAGACAAGCTATTATCAATGAATCATATAAAGTAATTGAGGCTCAAGGACTTAACATTAATATTAGACATATCTTACTTGTAGCTGACATCATGTGTGGGACTGGAAAGGTTAAGGGAGTTACCCGTTACGGTGTTGTTAGTGAGAAAGCTAGTGTATTGGCAAGAGCCAGTTTCGAAACACCTATTAAACATCTAATTAATGCTGCTTTAGAGGGCGAGGAAGATCATCTAACTTCCGTTGTTGAAAATGTAATGATCAATCAACCTGTGCCATTAGGAACAGGGTTGCCTGGTTTAGTTACCAAAATGAAGTAGAGGATTAAAAATGGCTAAAAAAGAAATCAAAGAAGAAATTAAGGAAATCAAAAGCAAGTTACAGGCAGGTAAGTTGGTAATTGGTAAAGAGCAAGTACTTAAAAGATTAGGAGAAAAATCCTTGCAAAAAGTATTTTTAGCTAAAAACTGCCCACAAGATACTATAGAACTTGTACTTCATTATGCTGAAATTGCTAAAGTGCCAGTTCAGACTTTAGAGCAAGATAACGAAGAAATCGGTATAATTTGCAAGAAAAATTTCTTTATTTCAACTTTAGGGATACAAGAATAAATTGGGTAGAGTCAAACTTGATCAGGAAACCTTAGGATTATCTCCTATGATGGAAAAACTAACTGGTGCTAAAGTTAAGGATTGTTTTAAGGATGATCAAGGGACAATTTATTTTGTTGTTGCTCAAGGCCAATTAGGTAAAGCAATTGGTAAAAAAGGAGTTATAATTAAGAAGATTCAGGAGAATCTTAAAAAAAAAATAAAGGTTATTGAATTCAGAAAAGATCCTAAACAATTTTTTATGAATATTATTTACCCACTAAAAGTTGAAGGGATTAAACAGGAAGAAAATTACTTAATTGTTGAAGAACCTAATAAAAAAACAAAAAGTTTATTAATAGGAAGGAACGGCAGGAACTTAAACCTCATGAATCGCGCGATTAAGCGGTTTTTTGATGTAGAAATTAAGATTATTTGAAAATGGGAAACAAACCAAAAGGCCTAGGAGCCGCTAAGAAGCTGAAAAAAAGAAGAAGTACTTATAAGCTGGCCAACAGAAAAAAAATGAAGAAAAAAGTTGACCCTTTAGCTGGTGCTGCTCAAGCTAAAGCCATTGTTCTTGAAAAATTACAAATTGAAGCTAAACAACCAAACTCAGCTATGCGTAAATGTGCTAGAGTACAATTAGTTAAAAATGGTAAACAAATAACTGCTTTCATGCCAGGAGATGGTGCTCAGAAGCTAATAAATGAACATGACGAAGTGATCGTTGAATGTATAGGTGGAAAGATGGGCAGAGCAAAAGGAGACATTCCTGGTGTCAGGTGGCAAGTTATAAAAGTTAACGACCAAAGCCTAAATGCTCTTATTAAAGGAAAACTGGAGAAAGCTAGAAGATGATTGATGAATTAAAAGTCTTTAATAAATGGGATGTTTCTGGAATTAAAGTAGATGATATTGGTTTGTCAAGATATTTAACTTTAAGTCCAAAAATTATGCCTAAGACAGGGGCTAGGTATGCTGGAAACAGATTTCATAAATCTAACACCTTCATTGTTGAAAGATTAGCTTCTAAGTTAATGAGTTCTGGTCATAAAGGGAAAAAACATTTCATTAGTTCAGGTCACAATAGTGGAAAGAAAAGCCTTTCTCTTAAGATTGTTGAAAATACTTTTAAGATAATTGAAAAAAAACTGAAAAAGAATCCGGTAGAAGTTCTAGTGGGAGCTATTGAAAATTCTGCCCCAAGGGAAGAAGTTATCTCTATCGAATATGGTGGAGCTAGGTATCCTAAAGCTGTTGATGTTTCACCACAAAGAAGAATAGATTTGGCTTTAAGGAATATTACACAAGGGTCTTATCAAAAGTGTTTTAATAAAAAGATGAAGATTTCTGAGGCTTTATCAAACGAAATAATTGAAGCCTACAAATGTAGTGGTAAAAGTTCTGCTGTTTCTAAGAAGAAATTGTTAGAAAGACAAGCTGCTAGTAGTAAATAATTTTTTTATTTAATTCAAAATTTCTCCTAGAATATCATTTACATAGTCACTTGTTAAAGCAAAACCAACGCTTTCAAAACCAAGTAGCTTAAGTGTGTTCATACCTACAACTTTACCTTCAGCATTAACTAAAGGACCACCAGAATTTCCTGGATTTATAGGAACATCAATTTGAACATATTGGTTACCGTTAGCATCTTCCCTATTAAGAGCACTGACAATTCCTTGCGTGACAGAAAAATCTAAACCACCAGGGTTGCCTACAGCAATTACTTTTTCTCCAACTTTAAGTTGACTTGAACTAGCTAATTCAAGTTCACTTAGTCCATTAGGTTTGATTTTTAAAACAGCAACATCTGCTGAAGGGTTAAAACCAATTAAAGATACAGTATGTGTTCGACCATCAGATGTTTTAACCTGAGCTGCCGAAATACCATTTACAACATGATAGTTAGTTAAGATTAAACCCTCATCTTTATCAAAAATAAAGCCACTACCACCACCTAGGTTAGTTTGAATACTCACAACAGCCTCTACTACCTCATCAATAATACTAGAAAAGTCTTGATTTTGCACCTTTATCTCTTGTAAAGAAACCTGTAAGTCTGAAACTTGTTGTTTATTTTTCTCTAAACCTTCAGTTACATCAGTCTGTAAACTATTAAAATTCTTTTGAAGATCTTGATTATCTGTTTCTAATTTAGTAACAGCTTCATTTAAGGTTATTTGCAAAGCCTGGAGCTGTTTATTTAAGGAATCAATCTCTTCCCCTAGGATCTTTCTAGTTTCCATAGTGGCCAGATATTGTGTTAAAAGCAAGGAAAAAACTAAAACTAAGCCAACTAAGGAATAAACAATATGATTACGGTCCCTCTTTTTCACAATATTAGACAAGAAGAAGAGGTTTATATAACTTTGTTTGTAACACCAAAAACTTTAATAAGAAATCAGCCTTTCACATATCCTAGAGGGTGCACAAGAGATGGTTAGAGAATTTTTCAAGAATTTGTTTAAGAGGTTTTCATTTAATCCGTTTAGTCGGAGGAATAATTTCAAGTTAGGTTTATATGGTCCCCCTAACGGTGGTAAATCAACCTTAGCTAATCGTGTTTGTCAAGATTGGTTGGGTGAAGAGATGATGTCTAGTACTTCTCATATAGCTCACGAAACAAGAGAAATAAAGATTAAGGAACAGGTTGTAATAAAAAACAAAAAAGGTAAGGAGTTAACTTTTTCTTTAGTAGACACGCCGGGAATTGCTACAAGAATAGATTATGAAGACTTTATCAAGAGGGGGATGAAAAAAACCGAGGCTAAAAAAAGATCAAAAGAAGCCACCAAAGGAGTTATTGATGCTATAAAATGGCTAGACAACATGGATTCAGTAGTGGTGGTTTTAGATGCCACAAAGGATCCTTATTCCCAAGTAAACATTACAATTATTGGTAATCTACAAGCAAGGAACATTCCCGTTTTGATTGCTGCTAATAAAGTTGACCTAAAGAAAGCTGATTTAGAGGTTATTAAATCAGCCTTCCCACAGTATGAGGTTATTGGCATTTCAGCTAAATATGGAAAGCATATGGAAGATTTTTATGAAAACTTGTTCAAGCTTGGTAGGTAAAATTTAAAAAGCTTAGAGGAATGCTTTAATAAGAGGTTGTTAGAAAAAATGGTTACGTTTCAATTTGTTCCCTTTCAGAAGATAGAAGGTCTTTCATCAGCGAAAAGGGTTAACAAGCTGCTTAATATTGTTAAAAATGATTCCATTGTAATTATGGAAGGCCGTCTTAGAAAAGAGGAAGAGGCTGATCTAATTGAGATTACAATGGAAGAGATTACACCAAGTTTTAAGGGTATTGAAATAAGTGTAATATATCCAGAAAAAGAAAAGCAAGACACTTTACAAAAAATTAAAGGAGCATTTGCTAACTTGTTACTTGGTGATAGACAAGGTCTGACAATTATTGGTCCAGCTACTGTTGTGAAAAAAATAAAAAGGAATCCTGATAAAATTGAGTTAATTACACAAGAATTGAGTAAATCTCGTTATCGGGGAAAAAAGAAGAAGAGAAAATAAAATGCCTCATCAATGTGTAAGGTGTAACACTTTCTATCCAAATGGTGCAAAAGAAATTCTGCAAGGTTGTAGCTGTGGTGCTCGTCTTTTTTTCTATGTTAAACAAAAACATATTGATGAAGGAAAAAAGATTTTAAATGATTTATCTGTAGAAGATAAAAAAAATATTGAAAAAGATATTTCTGAGATTTTACATATTAAGGAAGAGGATAATAAACCAGTTATTTTAGACATAGAAGCGATTAGAGTCTTAAAACCTGGAAGATATGAGTTAGATCTTGTTCACATGTTTAAGAAAGACCCTCTTGTAATTAAACTAGAAGAAGGTAAATATATGATAGACTTACCACAAGCTTTTAAGAATAATTAATTTATAGTTTGCTACGTTGAGCTTTATCTGAAATTATGGCTGAATGACCTGAAGGATCTTCAATAATTATTTTTATCGCCTCCTTACCAAAAAGAACCTTGTTTAACTTCTTAATCTGATTTTTAGCTTTCTTTTTAGCAGCAGGATCATCTTCATTCTCCATAGCTGAATTTATTACTTTCTTAATCTTTTCAATTAAGCCTTCAACATTTGTAATGTAACCACTTGAAGCTGGACCTGGTGAAGTAGTGATTATTCTTGGAATTTTCAATGTAGCTTCCCCTGATTTAACTACCTTTATACTAAGATCTTTTTCAGAAGAAATTTCTATTGAATATTTGCATGGTTCCTTTCTTTCAGCTGGTTCAACATCAGATTTTCGATAACCACAACCAGAACAGTCCATAGAAAGAACATAAACCCTGCCAAAGTGAGGGATTTCCACCTCTTCTTCTCTTAAAGAGAGCTCTTTCTTTCCACAAAAAGAGCATTGTTGTCCAGTTAATTCAGGCATATGGTCTTGAAACGATTTTAGTTTAAAAATATTTTGCCAAAAAGTTAATAAAGGGGCCTCAAAACATGATAAAACAAGCACCGGTAGTTTAATGGCTAGAATCCGGGCCTTCCATAAGGTCTGTAGCCCTGCTACTCACTTTGACGTGAGCCTGTGATCCGGGTTCGAACAAGTGTCACACCACTTGAGAGGCGAAGGGATTCGTTCCATTCATCCCAAGAATGTGATGCTTATGAAAGTCCCGGCCGGTGCATCGGTTCCTTAATCCAAGTCACACCCCTTTTTTGAGGGGTGTGCATCTTACCTTAAATCTAAATCACAGTTTAGGGTTATACCAATCTTTTTAACGCCTTGATGCGGAGGAACCATCATGGCAGAAGAAGATATTTACAAGAGTAAAAAGCGATACGAATCATTTGTGAAACGTATTCCAACACTCACGAAGAAGCCTAAATCTGGCTCAAAAAAGATTTATTACTGCAAAAATAAAGAGAACTTGCAGTATTTCTATGAATTAATAAAATACTTTGAGATGAAAGACCTTGCGTATATTAGACGTCTACGGGTCTTTGGCGTTTTAAAAGTAATTACATACGTGTGCATTGGAAATTTAGTTGACTGCACGTGTAGCGACATAAACCAATTAGTGGCCTTTTCACATACAAGATATAAAACACCTATCAGTAAAGCTGACTTTATCAAAGATCTTAAGATTATTTGGAAAATTCTTTTTCCCGTTAAGGATGAAAAGGGCCGTGTTGATGATACCTTAGTTCCATATGTCGTACGGCATCTTTCAAGGCGAATAGATAAGAGTAAGCAAAAGTTGCGTAATGAGAAGCTTACTTCTTTTGGTGCGTAGAGGTAGTGGGCAAGGTCTTCTGTTTCTTCAATTTCTTTTTTCTCTCGAGCAACGTAGTCAGTGAAGAGTTTGACTAAAGCTGGTTCTTGTAAGATTCTTGTTTTGAGCCCGATACTGTTGAGACGTTCTTGACAGAGTGTGCTTCTCAGTCCATCTTGTTCTTTGATGATGATGTAGAATTTTCTGTTTTGGATGTCTTTGACTGTTTTTCTGACAAAGGTGCAGTAGTCATCTAATAAGGTTTTGAGTTGTGGTCTGACTTTGTTATTTGCTTCTTTGAAATGTTGACTGAGGCTGATGGGTGTACTGGTAATGTGAATTTGGATAGGGAAGTCTAAGGAGTTGAGAAATTTTTGGAAGGATTTGAGGATGGCTTCCTGCTCTTCTTTCGTTTTAAGCATGAAATTGAGTGGAATGACTTCAATGATTGCTAATTTCTCGGTTTTGAGCTGGATGGTGTCTTTGATGTTCTCTATGTCGATGATTTCTTTGAGTTTTTTGCTGAGTGTTTTGAGTTTTGGGTTCTTTTTGTAGTTGTAGAAGTTTTTGATTTTGTTTATGCCATCAAAGAACATGAAGAAGGAAGCGATGGCTGCTATGAGTAGAGAGATTATTCCTGATATTTGTACGGGTAAAGGTGTTTTGAGAATGATGAAGAAGATGATGAGAGCAGCTGGTGCAGCTACCGCTAGTTGGGAGAAGGTTAATCCAAAGATTATCTTCTCTTTATGTTGCAGTGGTGGTGGGATGTCGTACATGAGCAGAATACTACTTGGAAGTGGCGAAAGATTTAAATATAGGTGGCTTTTTTAAGATTCAAGATGAAAGTTGGCGAATTTATTGACACAATCACTGGAGTTGTAGTCAAAGCTTTAGAAAGGCGTGATACTGTATGGGGATTTACCAGCATAGAAACTGAAGATGTTGTCGTTTTCGGTGATCTAGAAACAGTTACAAAGATCCAACCACCTCATCGCAATAGAAACGGTCAACTGGCAGAAAGAAAATGCGGAGACATTGCTGTTGGTAATCCAGTTGAAGAAGCAGCTAGGAAGATTGTCAAAGCTTATCTAAGATAAAATGAGGTTAATGAAAATGGCTGAATCAAAAATAGTTAAGTATCAAAGAACAGGGATACTTCTTCCTTTAGAGAGACTAGAAACTTTCTTGACGATAAACACTCTTTTACGAGCATCTTCTATAGTAAAGAACGTAACCTTAAGAGGAATGGAATATGTCTCCGATCAAAAAGGAGATCGATGGGAAGTTCAAGATAATCACAAAGAGAGAGTACCTTCTGTTGCGTTTGACGCGCCTGGATCAAGTGATCCTGTGGTTGCTCTTTATGTTCTGGATGGATATTCTCAAGACCTCTTAACCACAGAACAAGTAAGAGATGCAGATCAGTTTGTAGGAATAGTTGGTGATTCAATGAATCCAAATATCAGTGGGAAAAAAACAAGTTTTGCACATTCACAATACGATTTTTTAGAAGAGTGTTGTAGAGTCCATGATGGAGACATCCTTTTCGGGCCAAGTATTGACGGGGAAAGGAACCGGCGAGTTTTCTTATTCAACATTCCTATTATTGGTAGATATGTACCAAAACAAGAAGGTATGAACTCTGCTTATTTTACCGAAAAGAGTCTAGCTGAAATTCTTGATTTGACAACATACAGGTTTATTCCTCCACTACCACAAGATGACCGATAAAGTAGTCCCTTTCAAAAAGAATGAAAGAGAACAGGGTTGTTCTTTGGATTCTATAGTGGGATACGTTAGGCTTCTCTCTTCTGCTTTTGACCCCACATTAAAACCTGTATTGAAACAGGGGTTTTGGAATCTAAGACTTGGAGAAGAATATGCTAAGGTTTGGTACAGAACTGGAGAGGAGAAACAACGAGCAGTAACTCATCTTGGAGAGAGGCTGCCCAATCATTTACCTGTCCTTGTTGAAGTCCAACCGAAGAAGCGAGATATTATTATTGGCGATTATCTTTTCCCAACACAAGCGTATGAAGCACAAGTATGGCTCTTATCAGATGAATTTGAAGAGGGTAGGAAGAAAGTTTCGCCGAAAATTGCTGAGGATAAAGTTGACAATTGGCTACGGATATTTAGTAAAGATCAAAAGAGGATTGATATTGAAATAGAATCCCTCCTTGCAAACCCGTTGTTTGTTGTTCTCATGGGGTTACCAGAAGTAAAAGAGTATAAAGCAGCGCTAAACCAAGGGGTTCTTCCTTATGTTGTAGTGGATGCATTTCCTGGAGGTGATGTTTCTTGTGAACCGTTGCAGATAAAATATAGATCTCGATATTATTCTGATAGAATCGAGGAGGGAACAGTCGATAATTTTTATCAGGAAAATTTTGTTTACCACAGACTGGAACAAGATAGATTCATACTACGCCAAGCAATCCCAATTGTTTTTCTCGTGCCAGAGGAACTTAGATGGAAAGTGGCTGTTGACTTTTCAATGAATGGAGTAAACGCTTTTGCATATGATGTGAATCAGAGAGAAGAATAAATCTCTTCTTATTAGAGCCCTATCCTTTTGTAAAGCTAACAAAACTGCTTCCTCTTTTGCAGATTGACGTTGTTTGTGTGAAACCATGAATTAAATATTAACTAGTTTAGTATATAAAACAATCCATTAATTTTCTAGATTTACTTTATACTAGTAGTAAGAAATAATTATATAGTTACTTTACTTTCTGTTGCATGAGTTATGCTTATACGAGAAATGAGGGAGTTGAGCTTAGAAAATCCAATTGGTTAGTTCTCATATGAACGGTAAAACTTCCTTAATCGTAAGATAAGTTTAACTTAATTTTCTCCTAAATAACCTTTATAGACATTTGCTTTAGCTTGCATATCAAAGAATTTCTTTAACATACCATGTAAATTCCAAACTCTATAATAAAGTTGATCAAGATAAGCATCAATATTTCTTCTAGTTAATTTGTTGTAGATCTTACCTAATCTTGGACTTTTTTTGAAAATACCTGCTTGATCATGGGTAACAGAAGAATTAATATTAAAGTAAAGTCTAGAATTTGTCAATTTCTTTTTTTTCCCACCTTTTTCAACATTAACATCTACAAAATCCCAAGAATGAACTGTTATGATGATATCATAACTAATGTACTCTGTCACTACCTTAGTCATCTGCCAGGCCCATTCTTTTTCTGCTCCAGCCCCCGGTACTTTGTGTTTGTAAGTGGCTTCATGCCACTTATAACCATAATTTTTTGCCCAGCTTGTTAAAGCAGCATACAAACCATCAAAATCAAATAAACCGTCATAACGTAAAGTAATTTTTGGTAAATCATCTTTTGGCATGAAATAGAACAATGATAAAAACTATATAAACATTTCTTATGCTAAGTCCATCAAATATGATTCTAGCTTAATTATCAATTTCGTCCTCTCAATACTGAACCAAAATAAGAAAGTTATTACCGAAGAAACACCACCAACAGCTAACGCTAAAAGAATAAGTTTGTTATCCGCTCTGAATTTAATAGAACAGAGCAAACAAAAATATCTTCTTACTAAAAACGGCCAAGAATTTGTAAACCATTTGCTTGATATCAAAAAATGGGCTGTTGAAAAAAGTGTAATCAAAGAGGAATGCTCCAAAAAGGAATGTTTTAAGTGTCCATCAAAGTCTACTAAAACAGACTAGAAAATCTTCTTGCTTAACTTTAAATCTATCTTCTTCCTGATAACTTTTAGACATATCAGAAGAAGTTAAGATAAATTCTTTAGCTCCTACTTTCTCTTTCATTTCATCAACAAAAGATTGTAACTTATTTACCATTTGTTCGTTTGCTTTAAGGAAGAGGTTAACCCTGTCAGTTTTTTGTAAGCCAGCCTTTTTTCTTAACTGTTGAATGTTCCTAGTAATTTCTCTAGAATAGCCTTCGGCCTCCAAAACCTCGTTAAGTTGAGTATTAAGAAAAACGCTACCTTGTTTCCAAGAAGCTTCCAAATAGGGTTCAGGTACCTGTTTCTCAATAATTAACATATCCCTGGTAATTTTTACTTCATTACCCTCTATTTTAAACTTATAGCTACCATTTCTTTCTAAGTTTGATAAAATCGTTTCCGAACTGTCTTGACTCAATTTAGTAATTATTTGTGGAGACAAATTTCCATAAACAGGGCCCAGCTTAGCATAATCTGGTTTAATTGTTTCCTTAACCCCTTCTATTTTTTTGACCAACTTTACTTTCTTAGCATTAATTTGTTTACATAATAAAGAAGACAAATTGTTAACTGCCCTCGTAACTTCTTCATTTTTGCTTACCACTAAAACCTCTTTAACAGGCCACCTTAAACCCAAACGGGCTTTTTCCCTAGTGTAAAGAGCACTTTGGACAATTCTTTTGAAAACTTCTATTTCTTCCTCTAAGCTAGGATTTAACCAAAACTCATTAACAGTTGGCCAAGCATAATGGCTTACACTTTTTTCTGGCAAAGAAAATTCTTCTTTTAAGTTTAGATAAATTGCTTCACAAGTAAAAGGTGTTACCAAATGAAGCATCTTGATTAATTCTAGCAAAACCCTACTTAAAGTAAAAACAACAACTTTCTTTTCTTGCAAGTTACCCACGGAACTCTTATCCCTTACCAATTGTATGTAGGTTCTGGAAAGATCCAAAAACAAATCTTCAAGAGGCTGAATCATTTCATCCAAGTGATAGGTCTCAAGGAGAGAGGTTACTTCTTTAATCGTGGAATTAAGTCTTGATAAAATGTACTTCTCTTCAATACCAAAAACTTCAGACAATTCCTCCCTCTTTAATTCAAAAGGGTTTACTTTAATCTCCTTAGAAAGATTAATTAAAAGAATGTGAAGGTTCCACAAGATGTTTAGCTGCCTTTCTTTTACTTTACATTCATCCCAACTAAAATTAATGTCTTCCCCTGCACTAGTTTGGAACATATAATACCTTAAAACGTCCGCTCCGTGTTTACTGATTAATTCATCAGGAGAAATAATGTTTCCTAATGATTTGGACATTTTCACCCCATCTATGTCAGTTACAAAACCGTTCATATAAACGTTCTTAAAAGAGGGTTTATCAAAAGCTAAAAAAGAAGCTACCATCAACAAGTTAAACCAACCCCTTATCTGATCTTTACCTTCCAAAATAAAGTCTGCAGGGAAAAACTTAGCAAAATTTCCTTTATTTTTAGGGTAACCTAAACAGTTCCAAGAAGCTGTTCCAGCATCAATCCAAACGTCTAAAACGTCAGGAATACGTTTGTAAACCTTGCCGTCTTTTTTAATGGTTATCTTATCTATCTGGGGAATGTGCATGTCAACTACTTTTTCCCCAGAAAGTTCTTCCAATTCTGAAACACTTCCCACTACAAGATAATCACCATCTTCTGCTTGCCAAATCGGTACTGCTGTACCCCAATAGCGTTGTTTAGTAATAGAATTGTCTCTTAAATTTTCTAACCAAGAATTGAAAGCATTCTTAGCTGAAGCAGGGTTCCAACTAATCTCCCTATTAGCTTCCAACATTTGATCCTTAAGATCTTCAACTTTGAAAAACCATTGTTTTGTCGTTCTAAAGATAACTGGTTGGTGAGATCTTTCTCCATGAGGATAATCATGGACATAACTTTCTTTAGCTACTAAAGAATCTGCATCATCTAATGTTTGAATAAATTTTTTGTCGTCATGTTTTGCTTGCCAACCTGTAAACTTACCAAAATCAGCAAACAAACCACTTTCATCAACGCAATTAAAAGGCGGAATATGGTTTAAATGACCAACTTCATAGTCCTCCGGACCACAGCCTGGTGCACAATGGACAATTCCAGTACCGTAAGAATTTTCAACATACTCTTTACTTAAGAGGACAGAGAAAAGCTTAGGATTGGTTTGGAGATCTTTTGGTAACAATTCTTTAACATTTAATGGATGTGTATATTTTTCACCCTCTAATTCGATTCCAAGATATTCTCTCAAAATACTAAAGGTTTCAATTTTAGCTTTCCGCATCACGGCTTCTAAAAGATCCTTAGCAACAATCCAAGTTTCATCATTTACTTTTACGTCAACATATGTTAGTTCAGGATTAACCATTACTGCTAAATTAAGAGGGATTGTCCAAGGAGTAGTTGTCCAAATAATGAAGTAAGTGTTCTCTTTACTATTGTGTTTAAATTTAACATAAATAGAAGTATCTTTCAGAGTTTTATATTCCAACTCATGTTTAGCAACAGCTGATTGAGTGGCAGCATCCCAATGCATAGTTCTTAAGCCCTGGTACAACCTTCCTTTCTCATGAGCTTTTTTAATCAAAAACCATTCTGCCTCCATAAACTCTCTTTTAATTGGCTGATAGGGATCAGAAAAATCTAAAGTAAGACCTAAACGAGTAAAATCTTGGTTCATTTTATGCATCATTTCTCTACAAAAAATAACACATTCATCAACAAATTCAGCCACTCCAAAAGTTTCTATCTCTTCTTTATTCTTGAGATTCAGTTTTTTCATGACTTTTTGTTCTGTTGGTAGACCATGCATGTCGTAACCCATTCTATCCCAAACATTGTAACCCCGCATCCGTTTGTACCTTAAAACAATATCCTTCATGGAAGTTTGCCAGGCAGTCCCGATGTGTACCCGACCTGAGGTATAGGGAGGGCCTTCCAAAAAGTAAAATTTTTCTTTATCTTTGTTTTTCTGTCTTAGAGATTCTACTATTTTTTCCGTTTGCCAATATTCTAGAATTCTTGGTTCAATTTCGCCTAATTTAAATGATGTAAACTGCATTAAAAGAAGTGAGTTACAAGATGTTTAAAAAGATTTTGCCGTAATTAAGCTAAATCGGTTGATTTTTAGCAGACATTTTAAAAATGAAAGATCAATTGCAAATAAAATGGTTGATGAGTATAGTAAAGATCCTTTAAAGGAATTTCTGCGAGAGATTAGAAAACCTAAATACAATCCAGTTAGCAACGCTGTAATTGATGCTAGAGTTTGTGAATTGGAAAAAGCTAGAGCTGAATTAATTAGTGACTCTTATAGATTCCTAGGAGAATATTTTAACTCATCTGAAAGTGACTCATTTTTCCAAGATCTTTTTGTTGGCACATTAGAAGAAGCAAGGGATTTAAATGAATCTTATTTTGAGAGACCAGAATCAAGGAAAAAAGAAAAATTAAACATGACCCGCTCTCGCTTAGAGCAGTTGGCTTCAATAGCAGAATTAAGGAAGGGACACAGTTCTTCGGTTTTGTTAATGGTTGCTGAAGGTATCAGTCCTAAGACGGAAGACCATTCAATTGAGGATTTGGTTAAAGGCGCTAATTATGAAAACCACCAAATAATTAACTTAACACAAAAAGCGATTATTGACATTGATAATCAAAGTCCCTTCTATGATGCAAGACAAGAGTTAAGAAGGAATTTTAAGAAATATTGTCAAATTAAGGACAAACTAGTTTTTCCAAATGTGCGTTTAGTAAACAAAATCAGTTTGGAATACACTAGCATCCCAGAGCTGCATATTATTCAGCAAGGGATGTTAGGGCTTCTAAAAAGTATTGATAATTATGAAAGAGGTAAAGGTACAAATCTAATGAGTTATGCAGGACATTGGATAAGAGATCAAATTCTTAAGTATTATCAGGATTTATCTAGAACTGTTAGGCTACCCCGAAGCTACCAAAAGAAAAGAAGAGACGTTCTTAGAAAAATGGACTCTTTAGAAAAAGAATTAGGAAAAGTACCTACAAGACAAGAAGTTGCAGAAGCTTTAGGTAAGCCCATAGGGTGGGTAGATGATGCCTTTCTGGGAGATAGAATCCATATTAGCTTGAATGAAAGAAAAACTGGTTTTAAAGGCACCTATGCTGACATCATCCCAGACAGTAACACTTCTCCTTTAAGTTTACAATTATCAAATCCAGATTACATGCGTGTTTTAGTTTGGGAATCATTAAGAGTTTTAACCGATAAAGAAAGAGTAATTGTTGCAGAAAACTTCGGTCTAAATGGAAATAAAAAAACATATGCTGAGCTAGGAAAAGATTTAGGAATTAGCGGGGAAAGGGTTAGACAAATAAAAAAGACTGCCTTAGAAAAGCTAAAAAATAGTAAAAAAGCTCGAGAAGCCTTAAATTATCAAGATGATTTCCAAAAGCTTTATAAATAAACCAATTTCTTAACCTTAAACAGTCCGAGTTAACGCGTATTTAGGACTAAGATACGTATTTCTCGGTTTAATACAAGATGGCTGAAAAACAGGAAACTAATAAACAGGATTTTAAACACATTGTTCGTGTTAGTCAGGTAGACCTAGTTGGAGAAAAACAACTAAGATTTGCTTTAACAAAAATAAAAGGCATTGGAATTAATCTTGCTAACGTTATCTGTACTCTGTCTAATGTTTCTAGGACTAAAAAAGCTGGTTACCTAACAGAAGGTGAAGTTGCTAGCTTAAATATGGTAATTGATACTCCTGATAAAATCCCAAATTGGATGTATAATAGGAGGAAAGATATGGAAACTGGAGAGGACAAGCATCTTCTAAAAGGTACTTTGTCATTCACTAAAGAAAACGACCTTAAGAGACTGAAAAAAATAAAATCTATTCGTGGTCTAAGACATCAAAAGGGATTACCTGTTAGAGGTCAAAGAACAAGATCAAACTTCAGAAGAAGTAAAGGAAAAGTAGTTGGGGTTAAGAAAAAGAAATAGAAAATGGGTGACCCAAAGAAATTAAGTAAGAAGTACTCAACACCTGTCCACCCTTGGAATAGTGTTGTTATCGAGAAAGAAAGAGACATTAAAAGAAATTTTTCTCTAAAGAACAAGAGAGAAATTTTTAAAGCTAATTCTTTCCTTAAAAAATATAAGAATCTAGCTAAAAAACTGATTGCTAACCAAGGTCCTCAAAATGAAAAGGAAAAAGGCCAAATGATGAACAAATTAAAAGGCTTAGGTTTAATTTCTTCTGAAGCAATTATCGATGATATTCTAAGTCTCCAAATTGAAGACGTTTTACAAAGAAGGTTACAAAGTATCTTATTTAACAAAGGTTTAGCTAGGAGTATGAAGCAATCTAGACAATTTATCACTCATAGACACGTTAAGATAGGAGATAAAGAGATTACAACTCCTGCTTATTTAGTCTCTTTGGAAGAAGAAAATCAAATTACATTTAAAGACAATTCACCTCTAGTAGACGAGGAACACCCCGAGAGGAAGGCTTTAGAAAAGCCAGTTGAAGTTAAGGAGGAGAAAAAAACACTTTCTAAAAAGGAAGACGTCAAAGATATTGATGATTCTGAGGTAGCTGAAGAATGAAGGAAAGAAAAGCAAGTGGGAACACTGAAAGGAAAGGAAACACAGGTCCCAGTAGTGGTTTTAAGCCTCGAAAAATTAGATGGGGAATAGCTCATATTTATTCAAGTTACAATAATACAATTATTACTGTTACAGACATTACAGGAACGGAAACAATTGCCCGTTCTAGCGGTGGTCAAATTGTTAAGTCTGACCGTTTGGAAAGCTCTCCTACTGCAGCTATGGGTGCAGCAAAAAAAATATCTGACATTTGTAAAGAAAAAGGTATTAATGGTCTTTACATAAAAGTTAGAGCAAAAGGTGGCCATAACGGCCCAAAAAATCCAGGTCCTGGTGCCCAAGCTGCTATTAGAACATTATCAAGATCAGGCTTAAAAGTTGGAACTATTCAAGAAGTAACTCCAGAACCACACAATGGTTGTAGAGCTCGAGGCGGTAGAAGAGGACGTAGAGTCTAAGATTAAAAATGGCATTAAAACTAGAAAAAATAAAGGAAGATAAGAAAAACAATAAGTTAACCTTATTGATTAAAGGTGGTGACGAAGTTTTTGCCAATACTGTTAGAAGAATCATTATTGAGGAAGTACCTGTTTTAGCGGTTGAAGATTTAGAGATTAAAGAAAACGACTCTGCTTTATATGATGAGATGCTTGCCTTAAGATTAGGTTTAGCACCTCTCAAAACTGATTTAAGCAGTTACAATTTGAAAGAAAATTGTAAATGTGGCGGTGAAGGCTGTGCTCAATGTGAATTGAAAATAACACTTAAAGCTAGCAAGAAAGGTTATGTTTATGCCAAAGAAGCAGTAAGTACAGATCCAAAATGTACCTTTGTTTATGACGACATGCCTTTGGTTAAATTGTTATCTAAACAAAAATTGGATGTGTTAATGACGGCCGTGCTTGGAAAAGGTAAAGACCATGCTAAGTGGATCCCAGCCCATGCTCGATATAAGCATGAGCCAGTTGTTAAAGTTGGAAAAGTTCAAGATCCAGAAATGGTAATAGAAAAGTGCAGTGACAAAGTTTTTACCTTAAAAGGTAAAAAACTGGAAGTTAATCTGGACCGTGTGCAAGAAAGTCAACTATTAGATTATTATGCTGAATTAGATGAAGGAATTAGTGTTGAACATACTGACAATATTATATTTACCCTTGAAAGTTGGGGCCAACTTAAATGTAAAGACATTTTGAGTGAATGTGCCAACATTTTGATCGAAAAAACAAAAGAAATGGAGAGCCTCCTTTAGAGAAATGGTAAAAAGAACAGGACCTACAAACTATCAGTTGCAGAAACTGTTAGCTGAATTGGAAGGTACAAATAGCAAGTTCTGGAAAAGAGTTGCTAACGATCTTAGAAAACCTACACGTCAGAGGAGAATTGTTAACGTTTACAAAATAAACAAGTACGCTAAAGAAGGAGAAACAATTATTGTTCCAGGTAAAGTCTTAAGTGTCGGTGAAATTAGTAAAAAAGTTAATGTGGCTGCTCTTAATTTTTCAGAAGATGCTAGAAAAAAGATATTACAAGCAAAGGGTCAAGTCTTAACAATTCAAGAATTACTTCAGCAAAATAATGTTGGCAAGAAAGTGAGGATACTAGGATGAAAGTTTATAACGGTGAAAATGCGATCTTAGGACGTTTAGCAAGTGAAGTAGCTAAACAAGCTTTAATGGGAGAAGAAATAAAGGTTGTTAACTGTGAAAAAATAGTTATTAGTGGAAGGAAAACTAACACCTTTGCCCGTGAAAAACAAAAAAGAGATCGTAGAGGGTATCCTACAAAAAGTTCTAAACATCCACGTGTACCGGAAAGATTTGTTAGAAGAGCCATCAGAGGCATGTTACCATGGAAAAAAACAAGGGGTAAAGAAGCCTTTAAAAGAATAATGTGTTATAGAGGCTTACCAGAAGGATTAAATTCACAAAATTTGATTGTTTTAGAAAATATTTCAGTTAAAAAATTGCCTACTTTAAAATATACTACAATTAAAGAAGTTTGTAGAAATCTCGGTGGAAAAGAATGAAAGGAAAAATCCATAATCAGGGTAAAAGGAAAAGAGCTGTTGCTAGAGCTACCTTAAGTAAAGGAAGTGGAAAAGTAAGGATTAATGGACAGTTTTTAGAAAATTATGGAGACCATCTTAATCGTTTAAGAATTAAAGAACCCTTAATTTTAGCTAATATCAAAGATGTTGATATTGATGTAAAGGCCTTTGGTGGCGGTGTAAACGGCCAGGCAGATGCTATAAGGTTAGCTATTGCTAGAAGTTTAGTTGAACATGATAAAAAATTAAAAACAGTTTTTTATGATTATGACAGGCTTTTGTTAGTAGGGGACGTAAGAAGAAAAGAAGTATGCAAACCTAATGATAGTAAGGCTAGAGCTAAAAGACAGAAAAGTTACAGGTAAAACAAAAAATGATCATACCAATTCGTTGTTACAGTTGCGGAAAACCGATTGCCCAGTTGTGGGAAGAGTTTAAAGAAAAGACTGAAAAAGGTGAAGACGCTAAGAAAGTTATGGATTCACTAGGTTTAGAAAGATACTGTTGCAGATCTGTTTTCATGGGACACGTTGATTTAATCGACATTGCAGGTGAGTTCAAGAAAAGTTAGTTGCCCAAAACTGCTTGTTCCCAATGGTTTCTTGTTAATTCTAAAGTAACTAATTCAGCTAAATAATTATTTACTTGGCCAGCACGATAAGCAACCGTGGGATCTAAACTAAGTTGGAACAAAGGTACGCCTTCTTCATCGTATAATTGTGAAGCAGAAGAACCTGTATTCACACTTGTTTTAGCACTAATTACTGATTTTGGTAATTTTTCAACTGAATCACCACCAAGACCTGCACTAAGGATTTTTTTCTGGGTTCCACTATACATAAGAAAACTTTCTGTAGGAATGTCTGGACGATAATGATTAACAACACCTTCCAAAAAGAGAGTAATACTAGCACGACAACAAGTATCAACAAACCTTAGCTTTTTTCCTGGCTTTAAGAGACCTTCCCCATCTAAATAAGCTAATGTTTTCAAAGCTACGGTTTCAAAATCTGGATTTGTTCTAATTGCTTCACTAATTGCTCGATTAAATTCCTTCTTAAAGACAACATGATCTTTATAAGAATTTAAGGAAGAGATTAAACTACCAATTAACTGGTAAGCACTCCCTGCATTATCAACATATAAAGTGTCCCTACTAACATAAATCATCCTTGTTTCTTGTTGACTTCCACTTAGATGACTATTAAAGAGTTCAGAAACAGCAGTATACTCACCGTCTCTAAACAAATGAACATTAGTAAACGAGTTGTCTTTTTTGGCTAAGATATGTGAAAAAGCACCAATATCTTCTACTGAATTCTTAAAATGGTTATATAACCTAGAATAGATTTTCTTAAGACTTTCTGCAGACTTTGGTGATATTATACCATCGTTTACATCTTGTTCTACACGGTAAAAATAAAGTTGTTTTATGGTTTCTTCACTTAAACTAGCTCCATCATCTACTGCTTCTACTAGTTCTTCAAGACTTTTTTCGTAAACACGAGGATTAACTAAAGGAACAAGACCTTCTTCTGCTAACTGTCTTTGGTTTTTAGTAATGCTATTTCTAACTAAGTCCTCCGGTACATTAAGCCGATCTGCTTCAAGGGTAACTAATGTTTCTAAATCACTTACTTTAGTACCAGAAGCATCCTGCCAACCAGTAGTTTGACTGTAACGATAATTTCTACCAGCATATTCTGTTTCTACATCTTCTCCTAATTTTTCATCATTTATTCGACGTTGGACTCTTTTTTGCAAAATGTCTAGTTTAGACTTTCTTTCTTCAGGAGAAGACTTTTTTAAGATAGAAACTGTTTCTTTTATTTCACCTTCATTAAAACCAAAGTCTTGTAAAGCTTTTTCAAATTTTGCGTCAATTTTTGGTTCAGTTATTCCAAAAAAGGAAAGTAATTTATTGAAAAAAGGTTGTTTACTAAAGATTTCTTCTAGTTCCTCATTAGAAAAATCTAATGAATTATCTGGAGAAAGAAATTCTTTTTCCCATTCTTTATAACCTTCAATTAGGTGTTCTACATAATCATCGTCTGTTTTAAATTGGCTGTATAGTACCCCCGGGTTGTGAACTGTTTTTTTAGGAGGAGGGGTCCTGGAAATAATTCTAGGTAAAAGATCTAATGAGTCAAGAGAATATACAGGTATATCTTGACCAAAAGATTCTCTTACAATTTTTCTTAACTCTTCCTTCTTTTCTGAGGTTGTGAACAGGACTAATTTTCTGTCATTAAATTTAATCTCATTAGTAATTACTTGTTCTCCAGGTACTGAACTCATAGCTGGAGCTCTCTTCAAACCATTTTCAGAAAAACCAAAAACTATTGGAAAAGGTTCTTCTATTAATTCTCGCTCAAGAGCTGAAAGAGAGTTCCAAGCATCAACCCTTTTTTGAAATATTGAAAGTCTTTCCTCATTAATTGAAATAAAGAGATCATCACCATTCTTTCTGGCTTGATCTAGTTCTCTTCTAACTTCTTCTAATTCTCTTAACCCTATTTCTAAATTCCAACCTTCAAGGTTTTCTACTTTTCGGCTATAACCAATTGCCTCCCTAGAATTGGCAAAACCAACCGTACTTAGGCCTGCTCTATTAACACCGCTTGTAAAAATACCCACGGAAAGCTCTCCACCGAAAGGAGGTAGATCTCCTTCACCAAGATTGTTTAATGGTGACAAACCCTCTTTTCTTAAGATCCCAGGTAAACCCTTAGAAGAAGTGCCATGGAACAAATCTACATCCCTTAAGTCTTCTATAGAAGCAAAAGCTTCTCTTACCACTTCTTCACTTTTTAGTCTGCCCTGAATCCTTAGACTTTCAATAGCATGTGCTGAAGATTCTTGGTTACTATAGGTTCCAAAGGCATCAAGTGCAGGAGTAAATTTAGAACTGGTTTCACAACCTATGGCATTACCTACCAAATTGCAATCAACAGTTTTCCTAGCTACAACTGTTTCTGCTGTTGGTTCGTCTCCTTTTGAAATTACGGGATCATTAATTTCTTTATTAACCGAAGATTTCTTGCTTCCATAAATATCTAAATATTCATCTAAAGTAATTAAATTACCTTCCCTATCCAGTGCTGCTTTACCATTATTTTCGTTCAAAAATTTTAAACCTTTAAGAATGTCCTCAGAAGTTACATCTTCTAATTGGTTAATCAATAACCTCCTTTGTTCTTGATCATAACCAGCCTGTTCTAATAAAGCGTCTAAAAGACTTCGATCTTTAACAAGATCTTGAATTCTGTCAATATGTTCGCCAAACCTTAACAAAATTTCTTCATCAGTTAAGCCAGCCAATTCTCCGCCTCTTAATGTACCTAAAATCTGAGCATTGCCCGGGACGAATTCTTTAAAAAATTGACTTATTAATAAATCTCTCTGAAGCTTGTTGTATCCTGCCTGTTCTAATAAGGCATCAATAAGGGCTTGGCCTTCAACAAGATTTTGAATTTTGTCAATATCTTTACCAAACCTTAACAAGATTTCTTCATCAGCTAAGCCTGCCAATTCTCTGCTTCTTAATACATCTAATATTTGAGCGTTCTCTACGACAAACTCTTTAAGAATTTTATCATCAATATATAAACCAGGGGCAGGTAAACTGTATCTAAAAATACCACCGCTTACCCTCTCCTTAAAAATAAAAGTCTGGAAAGCGTACTCGTCGTCTACTCTAACAATTCTCCATTCCCCATCAACCTTAGTTAAACCTAACTCAACATCACTCGCCTTAAAATACAAGTTAAAGACAGTATGAAAATCAGCTTCTTTTTGTAACCTGTAAGAATTTTCAAAAATAAGATCTTCAACCTCAACTAATAAATTCTCTGGAAAAAAGGTGCTAGTTTTTAATTCATTGAAGATTGTTGAAAAAGAGACGCCAGGAGATTCAGAAATTAATTGATTGTACACCTCAACAATTTCTGGAGATAATTTATTATTCCTAACCCATTCTTTAAAAACAACTTCTTCTGCTTCTCTTCTAAACTGATTATTTAAAAAATACTCCAAAGAATCTTTTGTTCCACTCTTTCCTAAATTAACATAATCCTCATAAAATGGAGATTTAATATAAGACAATTCATCGATCTCAACTATTTTAGTGGATGGTGCAGGTAAATCAAAAGCTTCTCTTAAAATTAATTCAACTGACTGATGTCTTTTCCCTGTATCGACAGCAGTAAAAAATCTTCTCTCTAATTCACCAATTACCCTATCATAGAAAACGGGTTTAACTACTTCCCAACTACCATCTGTCCTCTTATAAAGTCTTGCCTGCCCCCCTAAAAGAAATAAAAGATTGTCTCCTTCTACAAAACTCGATAAACTATCAACAATATCTTTAGAGATCCCTTTACCTAATTCAATATACTCCCCAGTCCATCCGTTTTCTTTTACAGTTTTATCTAATTTTTCTAGATATTTAGCTATTGTAGAATCGTCAGGGATCTCAGTTCTCCATTCGTCATTAGATATTTTTCTATTTATGATAGAAACTAAATCTGTTGTATCCCTTGGAAAATTATGTAAACGTTCTTCCCTAGAAACCTCCATTAATAAAGAGTCTAAAGATTGATCCCTAGATATTCTCCCAATGGTGCCTTGTACCCCTGTTCTAACATCAGCGCTAGCGGAATCTCTGGCAATAATTATATCCTTCTCAACAGTAATTGCTTCTAGCAAACAATCGTCACCACTTAAGCCAATAATAGCCCTCCCAACATTAATTAAATTACAATTTACTCCTCTTTCAGGAGGAGTTTCTCTTTTAGCTAAAGAAACAGCCTTCTCACCAACAGATTCTTCTCCTAACCTTGAAGGAAAAGATGCTTTTACAACAGAAGGATCACGTAACGGCTCACCAGCATTTTCATAAAATTCTCTTATAGCACCATGAGCTTTTGTCCTTCTCTTTAAACCTTTAAACTCAACAACTTCCTGTAACCCAATCTCTTTATTTCCCCTAACCTCATCTAATTGACTAACAACCAACTCACCCAAATTCTTGTTTTCCTGTATTCCAACTTCAACAGCTTCTTTTGGTATGGACACTGACACCAAATCTTCTCTCTGAGCGAGATTGGCAATTAAATCCCCACTTACTTCTTCCCCTTCAGACAATTGTGTTCTTTTTACTTCTAAGAAATCACCGTTATTAGTTATAACATCCAGTTTTTTATCATTTCTAACAATAATACTTCCATCTATTGGTTCTGTAGCTGATAATATTACATCTTCCAATTCAGCATTGGCAAAAAGCTGTCCATCTCCAGTTACTACTCTAGCTAAGCCATCTGGATCTCCAGACACTAAATCATCTTGACGTTGTGCCAGTGAACCTTCGTCAATACCTAAGTCTCTTAAGTCACTGTTAGAAGGTAAAGCTTGGGTTAATTCATTGTTAGCAACGACTTCAGCCACCTCAACATATCTTACATCTGGTTCTCTTAATCTGTCCAATACTTTATTTGTCACTGGGACATCAGCTTCTGCAAGAATATTAACAATATGCTCTGCTCCTTCTTTTGTACTAATATCAGAACCGTCAATTACATTAATCTCGAATTGATAGTCTCGAAATAAATCTCTATGAGCTTTTTCAATTACCCACCTTGACGGTTCTTCTAAACCGTTATGAACATCATAAACTACAACATTATTAGAATCATCAAAAGTGAACTGAATATCTAAAGAGGAAAATTCTTCACTAGTTGCTTCTAACAACTTGAAGTCAGTAAATTCTTTTGTAACTTCAACTGCTTCACCGCTTCTTTCAGCTAAGATAGCCTTCTTAGCTTTTATCAAAGCTTCCTGACCATTTAAAGCAGCAAACAGACGATTACTAAAACCAACATCTTCTTCTACTGTTTTAGAAGCTTTAGCCAAACGTTCAGCAGCATACAAAAATTCTAAATCGTCAGCATCTCCTCTCTTTAACCCTTTCTTAAATAATTTGTAAGCATCACGATAAGCAGCTTTGGCTGCTCCTAATTCATTAACTGCTTTAATATCCGAAGGTAAAACAAAAGCACTAACTTCTCTACCCAAAATGCTTGAACCTAACAAATTAGATTCGATGGTCTCTCGATGGAGACGGTAAACTCTGTTAGCCTCCGCTAAATTTTCTTCTGCAACTCTTATTTTTTGTTCTTCTTTAGTTAATTTAGCTGCTGATAATTCAGCCTCTGCTCCTTTGATGGCTTTCCTGTAAGCGCCACCTACAAGATCAAATCTGTCCCTAAGTTCAGAAGCTCTACGTACAATACCTAAATCGTCTAACTTAGTATCAAGTTTCAAAAATTTAACTAATTCTAATTCATTTAATCCAGCTCTTTCAACTGCAAGTACAGACCTAATTTCTCTTAAGGGAGTACTTAGCCTTTTTAGACCTACAGATATTTTTTCTAGTTTGGCAAATTTAGAAATTGCACTTAAAGCCCTTGCACCTTTCTGTGTATGAGCAATTGCCTTACCGCCTTTAAAAAAAAGAGGAGCCAATTCTTCAGGCAAAATAATTCCTTCAATGGAAGCAGTTTGAATTGCTGCATCCCTAAACAATTCAGCGTGCTCTTGTCTAAACTTTCCGTCAAAAGAATAATCTAATAACCCTAAACCACCTAAACCTTCACGAGCAAGCCCAGCAGTATCTTTACCTAGATATTTTTCAACCAAACTTCCATCAAAAGTGAAGCCTAAATCAAAGTATAGTTCGTCTAATTTGGCTAACTTGGCTTGTGCTTCTCTTCCAGCTCTAGTGTCAGGATATCTAGCAGCCAATTCACGATAAATAACCTTTCCAGCACCAATTCTACCATCATTTAATTCAATTTCATCTTTAGCTCTTTCCAATAAACTAGCAGCTGCAACTTCAGGATCAACTTGTCCGTCTAGTTCTTGTAACAAAGATAGAGAAAATTGATCTGTACGATCAAGTGTATCCCTTACGAATTTTAGTTGAGCAAGGCCTTCGTCTAAGGAAATTTTACCACTGCCAATATCGCCAGCTGTTTTATGGAGTTCAGAATATTTTTTTTCTTGTTCCTCAAAACGAGTTAAGGCGTCAAGGTTCTCTTGATCAAATAAATCTTTGTAACTAACTTCATTAAAACAGTTAACCCCACTGTTATCTTGTAAACAAGATCCCAACTTAACAGATAAACCACCACCAACCCTTCCTGCCCAATCTAAACCCCTTAGAATAAAGTTACGTTCATCAATTCTTTCTAGGATTCCTTCGTCTGATCTAACTTGATCTTTCAAAAAAGTATAGGTTACAGCATCTGCTTCAACAATCTTTTCTCTAACAACTTCTCTATTCCTTTTAGCACTTTCTAACTTCTGTTCAAATAGTTTGGTTAAAGTTTTACCTATCTCTCTTTCAGCTTCTAATCTTAAATCTGATTCTTCCGGTAACAGATCGGCATGAAACTTAGCCACTCCTAAATCACCATCAGCTAAAGAAGCTTTAACAATAATAGAATTAGCTACGTCTGGTTCATTTTCACCTATCTCCAAAGCAATATCCCTAGCAAAAGCAGTATCGCCAGAAGAGATTGCCAACTCTGCAGCCACATCTTTTCTTCCTTCAGCATAAAAATCTAAAGCATAACCCTGCCCTTGGCTTCTAGAAAGTAAAATCTCGTCTTTTATCCTAGCATTCTGTGATCTAACAGCATCAATTTTATTTTGAAGTAATGCAAGGAGTCTTTTTTTATCAGCCCTCGTACCTAGATAATAACGTTCACCCTGCACATCCACGTAAGGGACTTCGCTTTCACCAAAATCCCAAATTGCTCCTAAAGCATCCAGAAAATCTGCTTCTTTACCAATAACATCAACCCCAATAGTTTTGTAATAAGCAGCTTCTAACTCTTGTAATTTACCGGCATTAGCTATTAGACCTCTTCTAGCTCTTTCTTCAAAGGACCCTACGCTGCTAATCTCAGCTAAATATTCTTTTTTTCTTTGTTCAGCTTCTTTTTCTACCGCTTCAAGTTCAAGTACTCTCGAATTTAGTGTTTCTAGTTCTTCGTAAGAACGGTCAAGCCTGTTTTGAAGTTTAGATAAATCTTTTGGGCTAACACTTTTCCCTTCAAATTCAGCTGTTTTACCGTCTTGTAAGTTGTTAACAACTTCTTGTAAATCTAATAATGCGTTTTCTTTTTCTAGATAGGCTGCCTGTTCTTCTTCTAATTTCTCTCGCCGTTCATTAGTTGTTTGTGGTTGTTTAGCTAATTTGACTTTTTCTGCATGTTTGAGTAACCCACTACGAACTCTCTTAACTTTAGACAAATCTTCTTGAACTTTTAAACGTTCATTAGTTAAGTCTTTACCACTAGAAATTTGTTCTAACTCTAACTTAACTAATTCTGCTTCTAAATTTCTCTGCTCAGCAGCCGAACGAGCATAACTAGCGGCTTCAATCTTAGTCTTTGTTTTACGAAGTCTTTCTAGCTGCTGACCACAAAGACTAGCATCAACACTTCTTCCAACACAAGAAATTGGAATTAAGCCATCAGTAACATCAAAACCAACCCTCTTCTCTAAAGTAGCAATAAATTGTTCCTTTTCTTCCTGGAGACTCGACAATTTTTGCAAACCAGCAATATAGTCTCCATTATCTAAAGCTGTTGGATCTATCCCCAATTCACGTACTAACTGACCTCTTAAATCGTCTGACCATGCTTCTTCCGCAAACTTAGATAAACCAGAAAAATCTTTAGCTAGTACAGTTTTTAATAAAGCATCAACACGAGCTGCTTTGTTATCATCAACCAAAACAACTTTCTTACCAAAAATTTGGCGTGCATTGAAATTGACAACTTCTTCTTTTACATCCACTACCTCCCCTGTCTTATCTAAGGTTTGGGTTTCTTTAAGGATAAATAACCCTTCAGCGCCCTCTTTGGAAGAACCTACACGCAATACTTGGTTCTCGGAATCACCTGAAAAAGTTTGTAAATCAACAAATTGATCGACTAAAAGGGCGTTTCCTTGCCCCTCCTCGCCTAACCCACCTAAATTAGAGGTTACAAGATCAATTTTATTCTCTGAATTGACGCCAATCTTAATTGTTTGTCTTTTAACAGCTAGAGAACTAAGTGTGCCAACCCCTACATTTTTATTAACCTTGGCTGCACCTTCAGGACAAGAACCAAAACAGTGAGCAAAAATAGTGTCAATCTGTTGTCCTTCTTTACGGCTTAAAGAGATGGCGCCATCAGCAAAAGTTTGGATTCCTGGTTCTCTAACCACTATTTGGTCTTCCAGAAAAGATAGTTTTCCATATTGGCCATCATTATAATCAGCATTTCCAGCTAATTTAACAACTGTTTCTCCATTACTAACCAGATCCAAATTAGCCGTTGCATCACGGCCATGAAAATACGGTTTATCCAAAACTATCGTGTTACCTTTGTAAAATCCAACATCAACTTTCCCTTTAGCAGTGACTGTAACCTGGCCGTTCTGATTACGTGTTAACCATACTTCACCACTAAACTGGCTAGGTTCTTTCGCAGGGACTAAACCAGCAGCCAAAGCCCTTTCCTCAGCCGTCAGTCCTTTAACCTTTTTATCATCCTTCTTTTTATCACCAACTGTTGCTGGGTAATCTGTTAAATGAATTTTAACAACATCCTGGCCTTCACCAACTTGACCCTGTGAAGTTACCCCTACACTAGTTGTTCTATCAATAAACAAAGAATTTCTGGCCCTTAAATTTCCCTGGCTACTAGCTCCATGGTCACTCAAAGTTACTTCCCTCGTCTGGGCGTTATACTCTCCTTTTCCATCAAAAATTAAATCTTTTTTGATTACCTGTGCATTATCTGCTTGGAAACTGCCATCTTTACGAAAGATTAACTGTCCTTGATGGTTAGTATAAGTTAATTTCTCATCACCTAGTTCTAAGTCACCAATTACCGCACCCTCAATAACTAATTCTTCTCCATCCCATTGAAAAAAACTTTGGTCATCTAAGTTAATGACGGTTTCTTTCTCAGCAATGTAAAAGGTAAATTGGTCCTTTCCAGAAACTGACAGGTGAGATATTTCAGTCACCTCTTCACCACTCAAACAACTTCTTTGACCGCCTTTGGGTACAAAACAAATTCCTTGTTCAATAACCTCTACTTTTTCTAAATAACTTTCTAACAACAAAATTTTACCGTGGTTAGTAATTCGTTCACCATCGTAACTAAATTCTCTCGCCACATCAAAAGCAAAATTAATACCATGTCTTTTCTCAAAAAAGTTTTGGGCAGCGTCACGATAACTGTCAATGTTTTCTTTCCAAGTATCACTTTCTTTAAAATAATTCTCAGCAATCTCCAAATTTCGACCAAGATTCTCTCCGTCAGAAAAGAACGTTTGAACATTGTTAGGGTTAGCAAAAAAATTGTCAGCCAAAACCAAAAATTGAGCATCACTTGCTTGATAAAGATTGTAAAGATTTTTAACTTGCTCATCTGGTGGAAGAGAATTAAACTGTTCTGGAGAAGATACTTCTTGAGCTAAAGCTGAACTAATAAGTAAAGAACATACCAACAACAGAAGAATTAACTTTTTCATCTTACGACTATCCTTACCTCCTGGCTATCTTGGTTGTTCAATTCATCAGTTACTGTAAAGACTACTTGAAAAGTTCCCATCTCTTCTGGTGAAACAAGTAATTTACCGTTCATAGTAACAGGAAACAACGGATGGTTACTGGAGAAAGTTAATTGGTTATTGTCTGCATCTGAGGCTTGTAACTTATAGTTAAGTGTTTCTCCTTTTTGAATTAAAAGATCAGGTATTTGATTTAAAACCGGAGCTGTATCTAAACTTTCATCCTTAAGAGCAAACATGAAAACTAAAGGTGGTTGCTGTGAATCGTCAGAAAGTGAATAAATAAAATTTTCTTTATCAAAAGGGAAAAGGTTAACAAAAGCAAAGCCAGTTAGCAAGTTAGGACTTTGAGGTTTTTCTTGATAATTGTTAATCAAGTTTTGAGCTTCTTTAGTTAACCTTCCCAAAGTTAGCGGAACAACTGTAGAAAATCGTTTTAATTGTAATTTTTCATTAGCTTCTTTTACATCGATTACATAATCTAAATTGATAACAACCTCAACATCTCTTACTTTACTAACTACTTGTAAATCATTTAAGGGTTCAACAAGAATTCCTTCTGATTGAAAACGATTAAAATTGTTTAAGCAGGTAGGTAGTTCTTCTTCTATGTAATAGTTAAGTTCTAATTCCATCTTTTCAACATCAAGTTGGTTTACACCGTCAAGATAACCATAATTAACAAAGTTATCTTCAGTTTGAAGAAGGGGGTTCTCTTGATTATCATAAATCACCCCTCCCTGAAGGCTCAGCAAATAAACACCAGGAGTAGCCACCTCTCTTAAACAACTTTCAACAAAAGATTCGATCCTTGGTCTAACCTCACCGGTTACAATTTCTTCATCTGAAAGCAATTCTTCCTTTTGCGTTTGAGAAATCAAAAAAAAAGTTCCAGTGAACACTAGAAGAATTAAGATTCCCAGAACTAAGAAAATAGTAATCTGTCCTCTTTTTTGCATGTCTAAAATGATAAACTGTGCGTATATAAAGGTTCCTCCTATTAGAAGGGTTTAACCACAACAATCTTTTTAAAATATTACTCCTCAGTGAAGGCATGGAAAAATTAAGTATTTTGGATATTCCAGCACATAAATTGACACCAGGCATGAGGCAATACCAAGATGCGAAAAAGGCCAACCCTGACTGTATCATTTTTCTAAGAATGGGTGATTTCTACGAACTTTTTTATGAAGATGCTGTAATAGCAGCTAAAGACCTGGAAATTACGCTAACCTCTCGGGGTAAAGGTGAAAAAAAAGCCCCTTTAGCTGGAATTCCTTACCATGCTTTAGAAACATATCTTGGCAAGTTAGTCAAAAAGGGACACAAGGTAGCCATTGTTGAACAGCTTGAAAACCCTAAAGAAGCTAAAGGTTTAGTTAAAAGAGGGCTTGTAAGAATTGTGACTCCCGGAACAGTTATGGAATCAACTTTGTTACAGGAAAAAGAGAACAACTACTTGATGGGTTTAACAGCTTTTGGAGATAAATTTGCTGCTGCTTTGTGTGATTTAAGCACAGGAGAATTTTTTACCTTAGAATTAAATGGCTTAACAGAAGTTACAGATAAGTTAGTTCAATACCAACCAAAGGAATGCATTATCCCACAAAGTCTGATAATTAACATAGATCTTGTCAAAGAAATAAAAAAACAAGACTGTTTTTTAACACCTTTTGAAGACTATTATTTTAAGAAAGAAAAAGCTAAAGAAATTTTATTAAACCATTTTGAAATCAATTCCTTGACAAGCTTTGGTTTAGAAGAAAACAGTTTAAATATAGCTGTTTCTGGAGCCTTGTTAGAGTACTTGACAAAAACACAAAAAAATTCTCTCTTACATATTAAGAAGATTTCGTTGAAAAGTAATCTTACTAGAATGGTTATTGATTCTAGTACGTACAGAAATTTAGAACTTGTTAAAAATATTAAGGATGGTTCCAACAAAGGAAGTCTAATATCAGTTTTAGACCAAACAGTTACTTCCATGGGTGGAAGACTGTTCAAAAAATGGTTGAAATCACCTTTATTAAAGAAAGAATCTATTGAAGCTCGACAACTAGCAATTTCTAATCTGAAAAAAGAAACAATTTTAAGGGAAGAAATAAGAGAAAAATTAAAGCAGATAAATGACATTGAAAGATTAATTAGCAAAATAAATTATGGCAACGCCAACCCGCGAGATTTAATTTCTTTAAGATACTCCTTACAGAGGATATCACCGATTAAAGAAAAGTTGAAAAAATTTGCTAGTCCCCTTCTTAGCTATGTCCAAGAAATGGCAGATCTTGAGAAAGTTAACCAGTTAATATCTAGATCTATTAAAGACGAGCCAAACATTAGTTTAAGAGAAGGAAATATTATTAAAAAAGGTTACAACGAAGAACTAGATAGATTACAAGCTATTAAAACAAATAGCAAAAAATATCTTCAAGAGTTAGAAGGTAAAGAGAAAGAGAAAACTGGAATAAGCAGTTTAAAGATAAGTTATAACAGGGTGTTTGGTTATTTCATTGAAGTAACCAAAAGAAATATATCTCAAGTACCAAGCCACTACATTAGAAAGCAAACTACTGCCAATTCTGAACGTTACATTACAGAAGAACTCAAACAAGAAGAAGAAAAAATCTTAGGAGCACAAGATAAGATAGTACAGTTAGAATTTGATCTTTTCCAAAAAATTAATCAAGAGATAATAATAGAGACAGGCCTAATCCAGGATGCAGCTTCGCGTTTAGCCATCCTAGATGTTCTTTGTTCTTTAGCTAAGGTTGCTTTTGAAAACGGCTATGTTAAACCACAATTTGTCGACGAGAACTACCTCCAGATCAAAGAAGGGAGACATCCAGTTGTAGAGAAAATAGAACAAAAATTTATCCCAAATGATGTTTTAATTAAAGAAGGAGAGATAATGATTATTACTGGCCCAAATACTTCTGGGAAAAGTACAATCATGAGACAAACAGCTTTAATCGTTTTAATGGCTCAAATAGGTTCCTACGTGCCAGCTTCAGAGGTAACATTAAGCATTTTTGATCGGATATTTACAAGAGTAGGAGCATATGACGATCTAAGTTCTGGCCAGTCAACATTCATGGTGGAAATGTTAGAAACAGCTTCCATTTTGAATAATGCCAGTAAAAAAAGTTTGCTAATTTTAGATGAAGTAGGTAGAGGAACAAGTACTTTCGACGGAGTAGCTATTGCTTGGAGTGTTGTGGAATATTTGCATGACAAAGTTAAAGCTAAAACCATGTTTGCTACCCATTATCATGTTTTAAACAAGCTATCTGAAAAATTTAGTAGAGTGAAAAATTATAACGTTGCTGTTAAGGAAGTCGAAGGCGACTTGATTTTCTTAAGAAGGTTAGTAGAGGGTGGTACTGATCAGAGTCATGGTGTCCACGTGGCCAGAATGGCTGGTTTGCCTGAAGAAGTTGTACAAAGAGCCAAAGAGATTCAAGAGATCTTAGAAAAAGAAGAAGAAATGAGTAGTAGGTTGAAAGTCAAGAAAGTTGATGCACAAAGTAGTTTATTGGGTTTTAAATGAAACTTCTTGTCCACAACAATATTCTTTATATATCTTAATTGTTGAATCTTTTTTATGGCTAAAATAAAGCTATTAAGCGAAGATTTGATCAATAAAATTGCAGCAGGCGAAGTTATTGAAAGGCCAGCTTCTTTAGTTAAAGAACTTATTGAAAATTCATTAGATGCACAAGCTAATCAGATCATTATAGAGATAAAGGAAGCTGGAAAGAAATTAATTAGGGTTACTGATAATGGAACAGGGATGGATAAGGAAGACGCTCACAGCTCGATATTAAGACATGCTACAAGTAAAATATCTTCCTCAGAAGATTTGTTCTCTATTAACACCTTAGGATTTAGAGGCGAAGCCTTGGCTAGTATTGCTGCTGTCTCCAAATTGAAAATAACCACTAAACAAAATGAGGATTTAGCTGGATACAGTTTACTAGTAGAAGGAGGTAATTTACTTAATTCTTCAATGGTTGCTGCTAGTCAAGGAACAACTATTGAAGTTAAAGAACTTTTTTTTAATACCCCAGCAAGAAAAAAATTTCTTAAAACTGATGCAGTAGAACTTAGACATATTATTAATATCGTGACTCATTATGCTCTGATTAACCAAGAAGTTTCTTTTAAGTTACTAAACGAAGAGAAAGAAATAATTAATTCACCATCGACAGGAGAAGGAAGAAATAAAATAGCCTCTCTTTATGGGATTATTTTAGCCAAGGAACTGTTAGAAGTCAGTTACAGCAACGATGAAATAAAAGTGAAAGGATATATTTCTAAACCACTCCATGCAAGAAACGACCGCAGCCAGCAGTCCATTTTTGTTAATGGGAGATGGATCAAAAATAAAGAGATTAGTGAGGCTGTGCATGATGCATTTCATTCTCTACTATTAGTTAATAAATTCCCGGTATTTATGTTAGCCTTAGATCTAAATCCCAAAAAAATTGATGTTAATGTACATCCAAAAAAAGCCGAAATTAAAATTGAACAGAAAGAAGAAGTTTACAAAGCTGTTTTTTCAGCAGTAAGGCAAACCCTAGAAACCAACAATTTAATTCCAATCGTGGATTTCAGTTTTGAGAAAAGTGTTTTTAAGAAGCCTAAAAGCAAACAACAATATTCTTTCGAAAAGAGTAAACAAACAGTTCTACAAACTAATGATGAGAAAGAAGAAGAAAAAGAGATAAGAGTTCAGCCAGTTATTAAAGACGAACAAATACCAAGAAAAATAGAACAAAACATTAAATTTCCTGAGATGAAAATCTTAGGACAAATTAACAAAACCTATTTTGTAGCTGAAACACCAGGAGGGGCACTATTTATCGACCAACATGTCGTGCAAGAAAGGGTCCTATATGAACGTTTCATGCAACAGTATATGCACAAACAGGTAGCCAAACAGACTTTGTTGCAAGGAGAATTAATTGAACTTACCCCCTTAGAAAAATCACTGGTGTTAGAAAATCAAGATAAATTGGCTGAACTTGGTTTTACTCTAGATCATTTTGGACAGAATAATTTTGTTATCAAAACCATCCCTACCGTCTTTGGCCGAACTCAGCCTAAAGAATTAGTTAAAGAAATTATTAACCAGTTAGAAGAAAGGAAAAATTCGCTAGATGGTTTGCAAGAAGATATTATTACTAGAATGTCCTGCCGCTCTTCTGTAAAGGCAGGCGATGAAATGACAATACCACACATCGAAAAATTAATGGCAGAACTAGCCGAATGTCAACTACCTTATACTTGCCCACACGGTAGAGTTATTGTCATTAAAGCCTCAATAGATGAACTAGAAAAGAAGTTTAAAAGAAAATAAAAATTATTTAATGGAAGTGTAGATTGTTGTTGACAGATATGCCCCAAGTAGAGCACCACCAAAAAGGGTAGTATAAGACATACTTTCTGCCAGCAGAGGTAAATAATGAAGAAAACCTTCATTTGTTGCCACATTTAGTTCAAGTTCGTCTAACAGTTTTTCTAATTTCAAGTTAATCACCATTATTAAACAATACATCTATATATTTATTACGTCTTCTAACAATTTTTGATTTTAAATAATTTTCAAGAAAGTTGTTTCAGTAAAGAGAAACAGTTACTTTAGTAACAAGATTTCTTTTAAGATAGGAGATTATTTAAACTTACAGCATTTTTCTGTTAAATATGAAATTTAAGAGTTTTACGTTAGACAAATTCCAAGAAGATGCCATTAGGGCCATCGAAAACAACCATTCAGTGGTCGTTTCAGCTCCCACTGGAAGTGGGAAAACGTTAATAGCTGATTATATTATTGAAAAGCATAAAAACGATGATAAAAGAATTATCTATACTGCCCCAATAAAGGCTCTTTCTAACCAAAAGTACAAAGATTTTTCTAAAGAATATGGAGAAAATAAAATAGGCCTAATGACAGGAGATATCGTCATCAATCCGTCTGCTAAAATATTGATTATGACGACTGAAATCTATCGTAACATGTCAATTAGTAAAGACGAGGGCATTAAAAATATTGCCTACGTTATTTTCGACGAAATACATTATATTAACGATAGAGAAAGAGGTTATGTTTGGGAGGAATCAATAATTTACAGTAAAGAATCAGTAAGGTTTCTCTGCCTTTCAGCTACAATTCCTAACGCTGCTGAGTTTAGTAGGTGGATTTCTGCAATTAAAAAACACCAAGTAGATACAGTTGTGGCTACTAGAAGAAACGTACCTTTAGAACATGCTTTCTTTGATTATGAGTTGGGTATTACAACTTTGGAAAAAATCAAGGCTGCTAAATCTATCCCTCAGGAGAGGAGGAGAAGAGGAAAAGGAAGGATGTTTTTTAGGACACCTAAACCAAACCACATTGAACTTATTGAAGATCTAAAAGGCAAACTGCCTTGTCTTTTCTTTAGTTTCTCTAGGAGAGACTGTCAACAAAAAGCCAAGGATTTAGCTCGGGCCAACTTGTTCAAAAAAAACAATCAGTTAAGGATTATGTTTAACAAGAAGTTAGAGGAAGCACCACCTGAGGTTAGCAAGCTTTCTTCAACTAAGATTTTACAAGAAACAATCAGCCAAGGAATTGCTTTCCATCACGCAGGATTGTTACCAGTTATCAAAGAGGCGATAGAAGGAATGTTCGGAGAAGGACTAATAAAAGTTCTTTACACAACAGAAACTTTTGCTGTAGGCATAAATATGCCTGCTAAAACTGTTTGCTTTAACAGTCTTAGAAAATACGACGGAATTGATTTTAGAAACCTTAACACCAAGGAATACTTTCAAATTGCTGGTAGAGCTGGAAGAAGAGGTATAGATAAAATAGGCCATGTTGTAAGTATGATTTATCGGCCAGCCTTTCGTTACAACGAAGTTAAACAAATAACTTCAAAAGACATTGAGCCCATAAAATCACAATTTAGGTTGTCAGTCAATACTGTCCTTAACTTGATTGATCAACACAATCAAGAAGAAATTGAAAGAATCCTACGTTTAAGTTTTTACTCTTTCCAGAAATATGGGAAAGATTATGCCAAAATTCCTAGCAAGATTTTCTTAGCTAGATACAATAGTATTAGAAAAAATTTATTAAAATATAATTACATAAATAAAGATAATACACTCACAGAAAAGGGAAAGTTTTCTAGTAAGATTTTTGCTGATGAGATATCTATTGGAGAGGTTTTTGCAACAGAAGTGGTGGATAGTTTGGACGAATACCAAATTCTTTTGTTGTTAGGGGCACTTGTTTACGAACCAAAAGAACGTGACAAATTTAAACAGCCTTTCAACAACGAGCAACTTAAAGAACTAACTTCAACAATTAAGCATAATGAGTTCCTTTCAAGACAAAAAAATTTTTTAAACTTGAAAACAATAACAACACTTATTAATCCAATTTATCACGGGCAAACCTTCTTTGATGTGATGAAATTGACTAATCTGTTAGAAGGGGACTTAATAAGGTTCTATACTCAAATCCTGGACAGAATAGGCCAAATAACCAAAGCAACAGCTGACTACAAAATTGTGAACAAAATGGTTAATTGCCAGGATATTATTAAACGAGCCCTAGAAGGGATTTATTTGGTTTAAACTAAAAATACCTTTTTTTCTTAGAAAAAGTTTATATTTGAAAAGCAAAATTAGAAAATTTATGAATAGAAGAAACTTTTTAAGTTTAAGTCTATTGGCTGGGATGGCATCTCTGTTGCCCGGTAGCATGGTCAATTATGAAAGTGCTCATCAAACATATGAGAGGTTCCCTGAAGAATTGCCAGGAGTTAGTGTTGAAAAATATCAGGCGTCTGAGGTAGACAAAGTTTTTGTCCATGTAAGACAAATACATAGTACAGGGTATCTATCTACACATGGGTATTTTAACAAAACCTTAACACCAGAAGGAGTAGCTAAAGTTGTTAAAAAATCAAGAGATTTAGCTACTAGAGTTCACCACGAACTTTACGATGCTTTAATGGAATTACAAAACAATTGCCCCTTTGAGACTGTTTATAATGAAGGTCTTGGCCCTGATCAAGAAGAACAAGAAAATAATTTAGATATAATAATTCTTAAAAAGGAAATAGAAGAAGTTAAACAAGAAGTTTTTGGTGGTAGAAGAGATTTAATCGGCAGATTTTTTTATTTAGAAGAAAACCTTTATCGACACGAAAACCAAGTTGCTTGGAAGTTGAAAAATCAAGGCGCCATCCGTTGGGTTAAAGGAGCATCAACAAGAAAATCTGAAGGTTTATCAAAAAAGGCAGCAGAAAAGTACTCAAAAGGAGAAATTTCAAGAGAGGAATATTTAAACTCTGTACTTGAAGTGAGAGAAAACTCAGTAGTTAAATTAGTAGAAGATGATAATTCAATACTAAACATTATTATCTTCGGTGGAGATCACGATTTTTATAACAATTTAACCAATTCAGAACAAAATATCGGTTTGATTACATTAACACCAAATAGCTATGAAGAAATAAAAGAAGAATTTAAAGAATCTCTAAAAGATATTAGTGCAAAGTTCTCTCTTTAACATATTTGACAAGTTTTTCTATGAAAGTGTCTACATTAACATCAAACTGTTGTTGGCCGTTTCTATCTCTGACCGCTAGACATTGTTTAGTAACTTCTTTGTCTCCGATAGTTACAATGTAATTAACTTTCTCTGTTTGAGCGTCCCGAATTTTTTTGCCCATGGTTTCGGTTCGAGCATCCAATTCAACCCTTAACCCTTTTGTAACCATCTTCTGCATAACTTTTTGCGCGAATTCTAAGTTTCTATCAGTTATCGTTAAAACCTTTACTTGGACTGGATTTAACCATAAAGGAAATTTGCCAGCAAAGTGTTCAATCATCACTGACATAAATCTTTCCAAGGCCCCAGAAATTGCACGATGAATCATTGCTGGCTGTTCTTTATTCCCCTCTTTATTAATATAAGATAACTCGAATCTCGCCGGCAAATTAAAGTCTAACTGGACAGTAGCTAGTTGCCACTCTCTACCTAAAGCGTCCTTAAAAATAAAATCTAATTTGGGACCATAAAAAGCAGCTTCTCCTTTGATTTTTTTGTAAGGTAAGTTCTGTTCTTGGGCTACTTCCTCTAACGCTTTTTCAGCCGTGTCCCAGACTTTCTCTTCTCCAAGGTATTTGTTTAAATCATCATCCCGTACGGATAAAGAAACCCAATAATCCTTGTCCATAGCAAACGTTTGGTAAAATTTCTGGATGATACTAACAACGGTTTTAACTTCTCCTTTAATCTGATCAACACGACAAAAAACATGACCGTCATCTTGAGTTATTGAACGAACACGACTTAATCCTAAAAGCTGTCCTGGTTTTTCGTCTCTATAAACGGTTGTTGGTTCGAAAAATCTTACAGGCAAATCTCGATAACTGTAGGAAGAATGATCATAAATTTGGATATGGTGAGGACAATTCATGGGCTTTAAGACAAGATCTTCATACCTTCCCTTGACATGAAATAATTCGTCACCAAACTTGTCCCAATGTCCAGATTTCTTGTACAACAGATCTTTAGCTACATGTGGAATAGTCACTTGGCCATAACCTTTGCCTTGATGCAGTTCCCAAAGAAATTTTACAATCTCTTTTCTGATAATAGTTCCTTTTGGTGTTAATAATGGTAATCCCGCCCCTACCAAATCAGAAACCACAAAGAGGTTTTGTTCTTTACCAATTCTTAAATGGGATCTAGCTTCAGCTTCTTCTTGTTGCTTTTCATATTTAGCTAACTCTTCTTGGGAAGAAAAAGCCACTAAATTAATTCTTGTCAATTGCTGATTGTTTTCGTTATTTTTCCAGTAAGCACTAGAGCTGTTAAGAAGCTTGAAACAGTTAATCTCTTTTAGAAAAGGTTCAGTAAAAAGAGGTACAACAACAAGATCATCAAATTTGTAAGCTACAGCTTTTTCCTTCAGATCATTAGCTATTTCTTTCTGGAAGTTAGAGACTTGGTCAAGGTCGGTTTTTTCAATAGATAAACTTTCTTTAAGGGAATTAAATTGTTTACTTATTCTCTGGAAGTCGTCTTGTTTAATTTTAGCATTAGCTATATCAACATAAGCTTGGTCATGGTAAAAGTTAACAGAGCCAGGATTAGCACTAGGGTATAGTTTAGTAATTGCTAAGCCAGTTAAGTAAGCTGCTGTTAATTTTATTTTTTCAGCTTTAGTTAATTCTTTTTGGTTAAAGGTGAATGGCTCGTCTTTGAACTCTCTAACCAATTTCTTTTCTTCTTTTTTAACAGAAAACTGCCTACTTAATTCTGACAAAGGATGTCCCTTACAAGAAACATTAAAAAATTTATACCAACCGAAAGGGGCTCTCGTTACTTGGTATTTCTCTTTTAAAATTTTTTCAGCTTCCTGCATTACTTTTAAGGCCACATCTGGCGAGGACAAATTAGAGCTTAAATGAGCGTAGGGATAAAGCACAATTCTTTGAGCGTTTACTTGTTGAGAAATATTCTTTATTTCCTGAACGTATCTGGGAACTATTTCTAAAGTATCTTCTTTCTCAACAGCTGTAAAAACGACCAAACATTCTTCTATTCTTTGTTTTTCCTTCTCTATACCTTCTTCAGCTGCTTTGAAAGCTTTCTTTTTAGCAGCAAACTCAATAAAATCAGCATGAATTGTTAATATCTTCATTATTTGAGAAAAGATTGACTTATTTTATTTAAATCTGACTATTGTCAAGTTTATAATTAAGATATTTTCTGGCCAACGTAGAAATTTTTTCCTATTGGTGAATTCCCATAAAGATTTCTGGAACTAGAAATATTACCTCTTTTATAAGCCCCAAAATCTTCTCGCAATAAGCCAGAAGTTCTTAACTTCAATAGATTTGAAAAATCTCCATAACTACAAGCATAAACCCGACCCCCCCTTACAAGGACTCTTGCAACTTCTTGTACCAAAGATAAGTTCTCACCAGGAGAGAGATAATCAACAGTATTAGAAAGATAAACCCAATCTAAACTTTCATCCGGAAAATTTAATCCTTCTCTTAGATCCCCCAAAGATAGGTTTAGGTTGCTTACATTTCTTTTGATAGAGAAATAACCTTGATATGAAAAAATGGCATCTGCAGAATGTGTTTTGAGATTAAGATATTTTAGGCTAGAATAAATCTGTCTTACAGGTAATTGAGGTCCTTGACTTTCTTCTATGGTCCGGATAAGTTTCTCCAAACTATTAACTATTGTGGGTTCTAAGTGATCAATTGATTTAACAAATGAGACATATTCATTAAGACTTAAAACATTGATCATCTCTACTTTTAAAGCCAAAGATATAATTTGGGTTGGGTTTATATCAAAGCCATAAACCTGACCTTCAGGAAGTTGAGCTAACATAGCCAAAGCCTGTTCGCCACCTCCAACAATAGCTGCTACTTTCTCATGACCTTGCAAATCCATAGCCCTGACAATTTGTTCTATGGACTCGTTAGTGAAAGGATACTCTAATAAAGAACCTTCCGTACTAGGAAATCCACCCCAGTCCAATCTAAGTTGTTTATCTATTGTTGACTCCAACATATATTTCCAAGAACCTGATTCTTTTATAAAGATTTCTTATTTTTCCCAAAAAGTGTCAATTGAATTCTAGTGAATTGCTACCACTGGTGATACACCAGTGGCATGACG
>CAYFOH010000004.1:0-52324 GCA_964344755.1 uncultured Methanosarcinales archaeon | reverse complement strand
TTAAGAATTTGCCAGCACCACTGGTGAAACACCAGTGGAAATTACATCTTATAAAATTAACTAGAAAATTCTTTAATCACAAAAAAGAATCCAATTAAGGGGTTTCATAAAAGAATGAGGATTACAATGACAATAAGGATGTAACCAAAACCTTTTCTTGTAAACTGTCATGTTTAAACTCTCAACAATTTTTTGGTTATCTTTACTAATCCTATTATAGGGAGGACGAAATAAAGAAGGTTTCTCACCAAAACAGCCTTCAAACATCTTAATAGCCAAACTGATTTCCTCTTGATTTAAGGAATAATCAAACTCATGGTAACTATGTGTTATGCCATGTAGTCCTAAGGTCTTGTTCAAAGATTTGATATAATTGCACCATTTTTTACTATTACTGATATCTTCACCCCCAAGATTAGGAATGACATAAAGGATGTCTGCTTTTTGCAACAAACCATCACAAGAATTACTAGGATAAATATCATCAACAATTAAAGGAGATCGACTATACATTAATACCATCAAATAAAACACAACAATTATTAAAAAAAACTTAATCTTCATCTAGAGTCTAATTATCTAGGACTTAATTAATCTTACTTTGGTTAACAATAAGAAATAACAGAAATCTTTATAAATGAAAACCAAATCCACGTTAACATACCGTTAAAACTACTTTAGAAAGTAGGAGGTTAACATGAATAAAGAACAAGTCAAAAAAGCTATCGAAGAATTAAAGAAACAGCCTAAACGTAAGTTCACCCAATCCTACGATCTTATTATTAATCTTAAAAATCTGGTTACCAAACAAAACCCAGTTGATTTGTTTGTAACTTTACCTTCTCCTAAAGGGAAAAAAATTAAAGTTGCTGCTTTTGTCGATCAATTATTATCAGAACAGGCAGAAAAAAATTGTGACTTAGTAATTAGAGAAAAAGAATTCCCTCAGTACTCAGACAAGAAAAAGGCTAAAAGTTTAGCCCAAGAATATGATTATTTCTTATCTCAAGCAAATTTAATGCCAAAAGTAGCAGCTAGTTTCGGGAAAGTTTTAGGTGTCAAAGGAAAAATGCCTAATCCTAAACTTGGTTGCGTTTTACCTCCAAATGCCGACATCTCTTTAATAAATAGCAGGCTAGCTTCTACAGTAAGATTAACTGCCAGAAAAGCTACCAACCTACAATGTATGGTTGGAAAAGAAGACCAACCAGATGAAAAGATCATTGAAAATGTAATTGCTACTTATCAAGCTGTTTTGAAACAGTTACCAAACGAAAAACAAAACATCAAAAATGTGTCCTTAAAATTAACAATGGGCAAACCAGTAGTTATAGAATAAAATGGTTAACGAAAAGAAGAAAAAACTTGTACAAGAATTAACAAAGTTAATTCAAGATTCACCTATTGTAGGTATAGTTAACCTAGAAAATCTACCTGCTCAACAACTACAAAAAATGAAAGCTATGTTGAGGGGAAAAAACGTTAACATTTGTATGGCTAGAAAAAAATTACTTAAGCTAGCCCTTAGCAACTCCAGTAAAGAACAGATTGATGAATTAACTGAAAAAATTAAAGGAATGCCTGCTCTTATCTTTTCACATGACAACCCTTTTACATTATACAAAACTATTCAGAAAAACAAATCAGAAGCACCAGCTAAAGAAGGACAAACATCTCCTAAAGACATTTTGGTAAAAGCTGGGGCAACAAACTTTGCTCCTGGACCAATTATCTCTGAATTAGCAGCTGTTGGTATCAAGACAAAAGTGGAAGGTGGAAAATTAGCTATCATTGATGATGTTGTTGTTGCTAAAGAAGGAGACGTTATATCAGCAAAATTAGCCGAAACTTTAAAGAGGTTAGATATTAAACCAATGGAAGTAGGCCTAGATTTGGTTGCTGTATGGGAAAATGGAACCGTCTTTGGAGCTAAGCAATTACACATAGATGAAGCCGAATACTTACAAAATCTAACTCAAGCTGCTCAATGGGCCTTTAATTTGGCCATAGAATGCAGTTATCCAACAAAAGAGACCATGGTAATGTTAACACAAAAAGCGTTCAGGGAAGCCAAAACAGTGGCTCTGGAAGCTTCAATTTTAAACGAAGAAACAAAGGAGGAGCTTCTTGGAATGGCTGAAGCACAAGCAAATTCAGTCAAAAAAGAAGCAAACTTATAGTTGAACCCACGGAGGAATTGAAAATGGAATACGTATACAGTGCAATGTTACTTCATAAAGCAGGTAAAGAAATCACCGAAGATGCTATTAAGGCAGTATTAACTGCAGCTGGCGTGCAAGTTGATGAAGCACGTGTTAAAGCTTTAGTTGCTGCTCTACAAGGCGTTGATATTGCTGAAGCTATTGAAAAAGCCGCTATGGCTGCTCCAGTAGCTGCTCCAGCTGCCTCGGGTGAAGCACCTGCTCAAAAAGAAGAAAAGAAAGAAGAAAAAAGTAAAGAGGACGATAAGAAAGCAGAAGAATCTGCTGCTGCCGGGTTAGGCGCTCTTTTCGGTTAAATTTTTACTTTTAATTTTTCTTCTTTTTTTTAAAATTTAAATAAATAGAACAAATTAGTGGTACAACAATGGGAGAATCTCTTTCAAATAAAGAAGAAAAAATTTTAGCAGAAAAAGACAGTTTAGATATTCTCAAAAACAAACTTGTAACTGTTTCTAAAGAGAAGGAAGAAGCCTTCCAAAAGATGAAAGAGATCAGACAGAAGATAGTTTCTTCCCGTAACAAAATAAATGAATTAAAAATAGCCAGAGATAAATTAACAAAAGACGTTCAAGTTCTAAAGAAAGAAAGAAATGTTTTAAACTCCCAAGTTAAAGAAAAAAGTAATAATAAGAAAGAAGCAGAGTTAAGAAAAAAAGGACTAAAAGGGTCTAAAGAGAATCCAAATGGAATTGCTAGGGAGATTAAATTATTAGAAGAAAAAATTGAAACTGAAGTAATGCCTTTTTCTAAAGAACAAGCCCTCACTAAAAGGATTAAAGAGCTAAAAGCTAAATTCAAAGAGTTGGATAAAGCCAAAGAAGCTTGGAAAGAAGTTAAAGCTGTTACTTCTGATTTTCTAGAAAAGAGAGAAAAGGCAGAAATTTGCCATGCCCAAGTACAAGAAAAGGCTAAAGCTTCACAATCTAAACATGAAGAAATAAAAAAATTATTTCTAGAAATAAAGAACCTAAGAAAAGAAGAAAAACCAATATCCATGGTTTATCAAAAGAAAAAAGAAGAATTCATTAATCTTAAACAACAAATAGATAGCAAAAAGAATAACCTAAAAACAATGTCCGAAAAAGTTAACCAAGTTCTTAAAGATAATTTTGACAAAAAGGTAATTAAAAAAACCGAACAGGTTCAAGAAAAAATGAGACAAGGTAAAAAATTAAGCACAGAAGACATTTTAGCTTTTCAAGCTCTTAAATCTTAGTTAGAAGATCTGTCTTAGTAATAACCCCTTTAATCTCTCCTTTCTCAACAACCAAAACTAAAGAAAATTCTTGTAAGAGATAAGATATGGTAGTTAGCTTTGTATTTTTAGAAACTATTGGTGGCCCGTCTTCTAAAACTTCTTCAACCTTTAAAAAAGTTGCTTTCTCTGGAAATTTCAAAATTTTACTAAGAATTGTTGATTCACTAACTACACCAATTATCTTTTGAGAATCTTTAACCGGCATTTGAGAAATTCCTTTATTTTTCATTATTTCAATTATTTTCTTTACTGATTCTCCTCTGTTAGAAAAGAAAACATCCTTATTCATTACTTCTTCTGCTTTGATCTCCTGGCCTTCTTTTAAGCGTTCCAGAGCGATAAAAATCATCTTGACCTTACTGTATGTCGGATCAATCCTTTCTGCTTCAATTTTAGCAATCAAACTCTGAGACACACCTGCCTGTTTAGCTAACTGTTTTTGGGTTAAATTATACTTCTTTCTAAGCAATTTTATCTCTTTTAAGGATACCACTTTTCTCTCAAATAAAGGGCACTATTAAGTTTTTTGTACATAATCTTAGAAACATTTAAAAAAGGCGTTTATTTATGCCATGATAAGAGAAAATAGACAGGGCCGAAGCAGATAGTTGATTTCATACTAATTCTGTTTCAAAACGTTTATAATAAAAATCTTGGAGAAGAAAATGAGTGAAAATTTTACAGATTTAGGTATAAAAGTAGAGCTAGTTAAAGCTCTAAGAGAACAAGGAATTGTTAAACCAACAACAATTCAACAAAAAGCAATTCCTTTAATTTATCAAGGTAAAGATGTAGTAGGAATTTCTCGAACAGGATCAGGTAAAACTGCATCATTTGGTATTCCAATTATTGAAAAAGCCAAACCAGGTCAAGGTGTACAAAGCTTGATTTTAGCACCAACTAGAGAGCTAGCCAACCAAATTTCTAATGAGCTAAGAAAATGGGGCAAGTACATGAAAGTAAATGTAGCTACCGTTTTTGGTGGCGTAGGCATGGAACCACAAGTTAATGCTATTAGTAATTCAGAAATTGTTGTTGGAACACCAGGAAGAGTTCTTGACCATATTGGTAGAGGCACTTTAAACTTAACCAAACTAAACTTTTTCGTCTTAGACGAAGCTGACAAAATGGTTGAAATGGGTTTCATTGAAGACATTGAAGAGATTCTTAAATCAACATCAAAAAACAGACAAATTATTTTGTTCGGGGCAACAATTTCCAAAGAAATTAACTATCTAAAACAAAATTACATGAAAGACGTTGTAGAAGCCGAGGCAGAATTACAAGTTAAAAAAGATTTGCTTGAGCAGTATTATTACAATGTTAGGAACAACGAAAAGTTTTCTTTACTTGTTCATCTCTTAAAAAAAGAAGACACAGACAGAGTAATCGTTTTCTGTTCTAAAAGGTCCACAGTTGACCTAGTCCAACAAAATCTACGCCTTAACGGAATTAAAGCCGAAAAAATTCATGGCAAAATGACACAAAACAAAAGGCTAAATGTTATTGAAAGATTTAACAAAGATAAAGCCAGCGTTTTAGTTGCTTCATCTGTAGCTGCCAGGGGACTGGATATTAAAGACGTAACTCACGTTTTTAATTACGATTTAGCTAAAGACCCCCAAGAATATATTCATAGAGTAGGAAGAACAGCTCGAGCTGGAGAAGCAGGAAAAGCTATCACTTTGTTATCACACGACAACCACGAAGCTTTTCATGCAGTTTTGAACAAGTATCCTATCGACGTTCAAGAATTGCCTCTTGAAAAATTTCCTACTTTAAGTTTCCAAATCCAAAGAAGGGATAATTTTAGAAGAAACAGTTTTAGGAACAATAGAAACGCCCAGAGAGGTAGAAACAACAACTATCGAAGGGGACAACACAATTCCCAAGGGGAAGACTTAGCCAAAAAATATGGCTTAGTCTAAGCAAATCTTGACAAAATTTTCAAGAAGAATATTCCCATTCTTCCCTGAAACCTCTGGATGAAATTGTACCCCATAAAAGTTCTTAAACTTCATTGCTTCTACTTTACTTTTTTCTGATGTAGCCAATAAAGTAAAATTTGGTGGAAGTGTTAAATGTTCACAATGATCTTCTTGAAAATAGATCCTTTTTTCTAAGTTAGCAAATAGTCCATCTTCTTTTAAAACAAAAATTTCTTGTTCTTCTCTAACCTCATCACCTTTTGTTATTTTAGAACCGTGCAAAAGACCAATTATTTGATGTCCAAAACAAACACCTAAAACAGGTATTGTCATTTTCTTTAACCAAGCAAACTGATCCAGATAGTATCTTTGATCAACTTCTGTTAAAAGAATTGGAGCACCACTAATGATAATTCCCAAAAAGTTATTAAAATTTTCTTTCTGGCCAAGTTTAATTATTTTTGTTAGCACTGGCAACTTAAAATTTTTAACTTTTTTACTCCCACAATCAATTATTAAGATCATTGATTTAAGATTATTCTTTTACCTATAAAAGTTACTCATAACAAAAATAACAATTTCTTTTCGGGGGTAAATAACTTTCCACTTTCGTAGGTAGTAAACAAATTTTATAAACTAAAAATAATTTTACAAATTCAAAAAGGAGGTGTATTAAAAGATGAGAGATATTGATCAAGAATTTGCCGAATTTGTTAAAAAAAATCCTGAAAAACTGACAAAAAACCAGAAAGAGTTATGCAAACAAATGGGGATTTCTTTCCCTACCTAATTCTTTAAGATTACAAATAAATATAAAATATAACCTACTCTCAAATATGTAAATGGAAGAGGAAGAAATTAAAGAAGAATCAAAGATTCTTAAGGTCATTCTGTTTATTGTTGGAATTATCTTAATAATTTTAATGATATCATATATTTTTGTTGGATATCCTCTAGGCCATATTATTCGGGGACAATTAAGTTCTTTTCCTTTAGAAGATAACAAAATTCTTGTGGAAAACTTAGAAATCCAATTTACCGACAAAGTTTTAGAAGAATTAAAATCGATTTATTTTAAGGAAGAAAAACACGAGTTTAGTGTTTGCTTGCTAGGTCAGATAAAAGGAGAGATGTATCTAATTAAAGATCTCTATCAACCAAAAACTTTTGTACAAACTTTTAATCACGTGACTTTTGAACCTTGTTCCCAAGAAACATTAATTATGCTACATTCTCATCCTTACAAAAGTTGTCTAGCTTCATCTACAGATTTGAATACTCTTAAAAGAAGTCAGCAAGGAAATCCAAAAATTCTTATGATTGTCATGTGTGAACCTAGTAGGTTTTCTGTTTATCGGTGAAAACATTTATATTCAAAAACTCTTTCCTTTAACAACATGACTGAGAAAAATGATGAACTTAAAGACATACAAGCTATTCTGGAATTCCTGCAAGAGATTCACTTAGATGTTAAAAAAATATCCCCTGATTTAAAAAAATTAGAAGAACTGGAAAAAGAAGCACAAGTAACAAAAGAGGATATAATTACAATTAATTTAGAATCCCAAGCTAAAATATTGGATAACCTTATTGAAAGGTACGAGTTTTTTCAGAACGATGTAGATATTAATGGTATTCGACTTAAGAAAATCTGTAAATCTTTTCTCAAAAAAGCTGAAAAAGTAGGCCTGAAAGATTTGGTCAAAGAAAAGAAGAAAGATAAAAAATGGAAATTTAGTTGGTAAACTAACCCACAAAAATTTTGTGTTTTTCTTCACCTTTAATTTCTAATAAAATTCTTTTAATCACAGCCTGTTTAGGATTAGGTAATAACTTCACCCTAGATTTAAGATCTTCAAAGTCAGCGAAAGGCTTGTTTTTTCTCTCTTCAATCACTTCCCACATATGTTTTTTTCCTACACCTGGCAAAAGCTCTAACTGATGCATTCTCATACTTAATGGTTGAGCCTTATTAAAAAACTCAACAAATTTTTCTTCGTTCATGTTTACAACTTCTTCTACGGCATGTGTCAATTCATTAGCAGCAGTTGTCGTTAATTTACTTAAAGGAATCTTGCCCTTAATGTGATGAATTTCTTCTCTTTTACCATCTCCAATATAAACCTCTTGGTGAGGTTGTAAAAAAACTTCTTTTTTGGGAATTAATTCTAATAAAGCCAAATGAGTCGTACCTAAAGCTTGAGCTACTGGATTCTTCATACTTCCCCCTTCTAAAGGGTAACCATGGGGCAAATAATCTAAAATTATTGCCTTCTCTTCTCTAGCTTTTTTCACAGGTATCATTTTCTTCAGTAAGAATAGTAACTTAATAAAAATTGCGTTTCTTCCCTAACTATTTTAAGAAGTAAACTCTTTAGTTACCTTTACAATACTCTCTTGATCTTTTTTCGGCAAACTCAAGGGGTATGATTGTAAAATAACCTTTAACTCATCAACACTACTTGGTAAGAAATCAATTATTTTAGCAATGTGTTCTTCTTTAATACGAGTTAAGTCTAAATCTACCAGCTTTCTCTTCAAATCATTTGCTTTTTTAGCATCTAACTTAACAAAAGTTTCCAAATATTCCTTTACCTTATTTGATAGATAGTTTAATTCTTCCTTACGCTTTTCTTCTATATTATGCAAATGCTCCTTTACTTCAGCCAAAGATAGCGGGGTTTGTTCAATTAGTTGTGGTGCTGCCATTTTAGTTTGCTTTAGTTAAGTGGATTGGATGAACAAACAAAACCTTTTGTTTTCCTCCATCTTTTATTTCTACTTTGTAACAAGATCCTTTTTTACCAGTTACCTTTCCAGTCATACCATGAAATCTCGGGAAAAACCTACCCTTTTGTACACTTCCATGGACTTTAAGATTAACTAAGTCGCCGGTCTGTAGTTCCTTAAAGTACTGACTCAAAGAAACCTTCCCTTTTGTCCTATAACTTTGCTTAAACTTATGTCTTGTTTTACGCTGTTTAGTACCAATTCTTGTTACCATATTTACATCTTGGAAGAGCTTTGATTTATAAACATTTCGGCTAATTTGTTATATCGGAAAATTTATAAAGCAAACCTCTTTAATATTCGCTAAAAAGGGTGTTTACAGATGACTGAAGACTACGAAATTTTACCTCACCAATTACTTTCCGATCTTAAATATGACGTTGAGTCCCTAAAAAAAAAATTAATGGAACCTGACGCTAAGTCCAATGAATTAATTCTAGAAATTGAGAGCCTTAGGGAATCTATCCATGAACTTACAAGTATTTTTAAAAGAACTTTAGAAGATGTTAAGAAAGATGACACTGAAAAGAAGGTCAAAGCTTTGAATGACAAAATTAAGATGGTTGTTAGCCAGAACGAGACGATTGCTAGAGGAATGGTAGCAATTTCAGATAAACTAGAAAATTTCATGAAAACGTCTTCTGGCATTCCTCCACCACCATCCATTCCCAAAACAAAACCTCAAATTCTTTCACAATCAAATAATTTTCCACCACCGCCGCCTAGTATGGCTGGCACAAGTAAAAGAGAACGTAAAGGGATCTTTGGATAATGAGAACAAAATTGCTTCTTGTAAGTTTAGCCAGTGCTTATCACACTGAAACAATGGATTTCTCTAGAAAAGAAATAAAAGCTAAAATTGAAAAAATAAAATATTTAGCCTCCCAAAAAAGGGTCCCAAAACTAAGTTTAAGGAAAGAGATTCTTCATTTAGAACAAAAATTAGAAAACATTGTTAAACTGGAAAAAGAGATAAAGGAACAAAAAACAAAAGAGTCCAAAAAAATTAAGACCTTAAAAAAGAAGATTAAAAATTTGCAAAAAAGATTAGCTGCTGCTGGAGACAAAGATTTACAAAAAAAAGTCCAAAAGATTTCACATCTAATTGGCGAAAATTTAGCCCAAAAAGAAGTTTACAAAAATGTTCAGTTTGCTAAAATGCAGTTGAATAGCAATAACAACCAAGACAGAGTCAGTTACTTGAAAGAAAAAATTGAAATTCTAAAAGAAAAAATCTCTTTGGTTCAAGATCCAGAAGAATCAAGCAAACTAAAGATAAAACTTAAAGAAATTGAAAATAAACTGTACGGAGAAGAACAATTCAGTGTGAAACACAAGCTAATTCTTTCTGGTCCAGAAAAAAAGACAATTGCCCAAAGTCTACCGTTACCTCCACCACCAAGGATTGTTAGCTAAACGTCTCTACCCATTACTGTGCGACGTCCATTGGCTTTCGCTCTTTCAACTGCTTTAACAACAATTTTCTTTACTTTTTGGTCTAAAACATCCATAAAATCTGCTGAAAGGTTTTCAACACCCAAACCTGATTCTTTAAGAATTTCCTTTACTTGAGTTCTTACTGTAAGCATCAATACAGTAATTTTCTTGCTTTATTTAAAGATTTTTGTTGTTTAAACTATTTAAACCCTAGCCTAATAGATAACCTTATATAAAAAAAATATTTTCACAACAAAAATGGACTGTATTTTTTGTAAAATTATTAAAGGTGAAATCCCGTGTAAAAAAGTCTACGAAGACGAAAACATCTTAGCCTTTCTTGACGCCCAACCACATACAAAGGGACATACGTTAGTTATTCCTAAAAAACACGCAGAGGTTATCTTTGATTTAACCAACGAAGAATCTAAAAATCTTATTTTAGCTGTCAAAAAAGTGATGATGGAGTTAAAAAGCAAAATACATTGTGATGGTTTTAATGTCGGATGGAACCATAATTCAGCCGGTGGACAAGTCGTTCCTCATCTACATGTTCATATTATGCCTCGTTATAATGGAGATGGTGGTGGCAGTATGCACTCCATCATCAATAAACCTGGTCAAGACGTTAGTGGTTTGTTTGAGTAGAAAGGTTTTTATAACGATTAAGTTCATGCTTTGTTAAAGGCGGTGTGGCTTAGCCTGGTTATAGCACTGCGCTCATATATTTGAGCTATGAGGTCTTTTATTGGCTGATGACTAAACATTTAAATTGAGCTACGCAGGGATCGAGGATTCAAATTCCTCCACCGCCATCTTTTTTTAACATGGTCCACACAGCAGAAGAAGGAGACAAACACTGGTATAACGCCTGTAAATCATCACACGTTGATATTTATAGCTTTGAGGGTAAAGAATACATAGCCTGTTTAGATTGTGGACATGAAGAGATTTACAGAAATATTTAAATAAGAACTTCTAAAAGTAACACTTAAGCCAGCGTGGCACAATCTGACTTGGCGTATAAGGGGAGTTTACCCTTATCAACCCACAGAAAGTGTGACAAAGGTTTAATGCCAGCGTGGCACAATCTGGTACTGCGCAAGCCTGGAATTTAAGGAAAGTACCATACAGCTTGTTTCCTTCGGGATATCCCGGTTCAAATAAACTTTAACAAAGTTTAATCAAAAGAGGGACGTATAGCTCAAAGCTTAGTCCCTTTGAAAATTTTGTTATTGTTCTGAAAGTCCGGGCGCTGGCGCTTTTACTTCAAGCAACATCGAGGATAAACATGAACGAAGAAAGTAGGGAATTGTCAACGTATCTCTGTCTAATAGGTAATGGGATAGCACTTGTTGCGCTTCCTTTCGTTGAGTACTGTGTACGAAACAGAACACTTAATATCAGTCCATTATTTAGGTTTAAAAAAGGAAAAATAATTCCTGACGCAATTTATCCTGAAATGCGTGATCTTGGTTCTATGGTTCGATTATATGAATCTCAAGATAGCTATATTAATGCTCAAGGAAAAAGTGTGCATGTCGAACAAGTTGGATCTATATACAGTACCGAAACTAATAAACAAACATTAGAGCATATGATCACTGAATATGGTATTAATAAAGAAGCAGATGCCTACACTTTAAAGGGAGATATTTCTAAAAAAGAGATGTCCGCCCAATTCTTTAGACTTTTAAGAAAATAAAGGGAATGTTAATCTAGTAAATAATTTTCTCCCTAAGAGATACCTTCAAAAATGCTTCCAATGTAAAGGGGTTAGTTAAGAATTGTTGTGAAAAGTAGCCATTCTTAGAGTAACTTTTATAAATTCCTCTTAGGAACGAAACATATGGATTACTTTGACTTATCTCAAAAAGTAAGAACGGAAATTGAAACAGCATCAGCTTTATTAGATGTAACAAAAAGTGCATTTGATTGTGATGTTAAAGAATTTTCTTTTGGAGGAACTGTTAATTTATTTTATATTGGCAAATTATCTTCAGGCTTACACGTTGCTTTACGTGCATATAGACCAGACATGCCTGAAGGACAGAGAGATCTTGATTTTCAGGTTTTTGGCATGGAGATTTTTTGTCAGAATGCTGAATATCTTCATAGTCAAGGAAAAGGAGTTCCTGCTTTTTGTGTTGGGGTTACATATGATGGAAAAGCAGGGATACTTACTGAAGATCTTACTGCAAATGGTCAATTGGGATTAGATCATCATCCTGATAAAGATTATGGTTTTGTTGGAGAAGGTGGTGATCGGCGAAAAGTTTTTGTTGATATTGATTTTCAATATAGATGGGATAGAAACACAGCAGACAAATTTTTCTTGAGTGAGAATAGAATTAATTTATAATATTCACCCAAGATGGTTTTAGGATTATTTTCTATTTCAACTTCCTATCCAAATAACCTTCTGGCAAAGTGCCAAAATAGAAATGTTTAATATTTCCATCTTCAACAATCACAGTCAAAGGGATTGCTGTTCTTTTAGTAAAGCTCTTATAAACCCTAGCACCTTCATCCTGATACACAGGAAAGGTAAATTCCTTATCTTTAAGAAAATCTTCAATGACTTCTTTATCTTCATTCAAATTAACCATATAAAAATCGGTTTCTGAATGTTTTCTATAAGCATCTTCAAATTGAGGAAACTCCCTTACACATGGTTTACACCAGGAAGCCCAAAAATTTATCACCTTATCATCATCATTAATTAAATCAACTAATTTCCCGTCCACAGTGTAAACTTCTGCTTGCTTTGGCAAAGTAACATCTGGTTCTGGAACGGGTCTACTACAAGATGCAAAAAAAGTAAGCAAAGCCAAACCAAGAATTTTTTTCATATATCTATAAAATTAAAATTCTATATAAATTTTAGCCCATAGTATCTAATATCTCATGAGCATTTGAAGCACTTAAATAATCAAAGATTTCTTTGTTTTTTCCATTTAACAGAAACTTCATCTTTAAGGAATTTTTTTCTTGGTTACTTACTCTAGCTAGCCTATCTGCTAATATTAGACCATAAGGGTAACCCAAAAAAATAGCATCACTACAATATTTTAAAAGATAACTTAGCACTTCCATACTTCCCTCAAATCTGAACACATGTTTAGCTTTAGGATGAAGTTTCACGAAATAAGTGTTTCCATCCACAAAGTAAGCCCAAGGTCCTTTAATACCTTTTTTTTTAAGAAGAACAACTGGATTATTGCCTTTCGTTGTGAATAAAGAACAACTTTTAGCCAAAGCTGTTACATTATTACTTAAAACAATATTTTCCTCCCCCTTAAATGTTGGTTCTAAGGTACCGTCAAGAACAATATAATCAGCCTCTATTTCCTTAGTTAAATTAAGCTCAGCAAACCTTCTAGCCATGTTTGTCACCTTAGAAATTGGAGCTCTTTCTGTTCCAGTTCTAATTGTACTGTCAGTAGAAGAGATCAACAGTTTTTCTTCTGTAAACAACATATTTTTTAAAGGAAATATCTTGCTTTCATAATACAAACCATCTTCTTTGTTTACCGCTCGAGTAAACAAATAAAACTCGTTTTTATAAGAGTTTAATTTTTGTCCGTTTTTAAAGACTTGAGCAAAAACTCGAATAAAGCTTAAACAAAAGTTTCCTGTAGCAATTATTTCTGCTTGACCACCATCAACGAAAGCAATACTTTTACCTTCTTGAGAAATTATTTCTTGGAAATCATCCTTAATTTCCACTACCTTGTTGTTAAATAGGAGCTGGTCATCTCCCTCTAATTGACTTAAACTTTCCTTGATGTAAGAAGAAATCTCTTGTAGCATTCCTTAGTAAGATTAATAACTTCTTTTAAATAATTACATCTTAAAGACTATAAATTAATTACTAAATATTTTTGCTTAGCCATTAATATTCTTTTGGTGGGCTCTTCATTTGTGAAGTAAAAAGCCCCTGCCGAGATTTTCCAAATCATAACGCAATTATTAACGCTAATGATAATTGAACTCGGGACCTCTACCTCTTTGTCATTCCTTGCAGAACATACCAAGGTAACGCCATACCGCTAGGCCACAGGGGCAATTAAATATCCAGAATTTCTATTGTTTTTAAAGATTACTATTTTAAATTAAAATACTAATTTCCTTGGTCGGCTAAAGACAAAATCTAAAAAAGCTGCACATCCATAGTGCCATTTTCCTCTAAAACCCTTTCCAACAAAATAGTATCTAAAGAAAAATTATCTGGTTCAACAATCCCCTTTCTCGGCAATTCAATAAAGCTAAAACGTCCCATTTAGTCACCTAAGAGGAGTTATTTTATAAAGTTTTTTAAAAAAAGTGTGAGGGAAGGGATTTGAACCCTCGAACCTACTAAAGGACAGGATCTTAAGTCCTGCGCATTTGACCAGACTTTGCTACCCCCACGTTATCTGGCTATCACAGGTGCCCATTCATAGTAGATATTGCCTCAAAACCAAGAACTCTTTATAAAATTTCCTCGAAATCATACTGATAAACAACTTCACCAAGGTTGTGAACACTTACAACCATTGTCTTCAATTTCTCTACCAAAAGACCAACATTTTCTCTGTTTTTGTTAATTAGATAAAAATCTTCACATTTTTCAATTAGATCATACTTAGCTTCTAACATCTTATGAGTAGTTTCCTTTTCCTTGTTATGAAAACTTTTCATTAAATCAGAATAAGCATTCTTTGCTTCACTTAAAAGTTCTAAAAACTTTTCCTTCTCTTTAACATCCAGATTTACTTCCCTCATATTACGAGCAACTCTCTTTACACCATCACCTATTTTTTCTATATTAAACACCAACCACCATAAAGAAAGCAATTTTTTATTATCTAAATAATGTTTTTTATACATAAACGTAGAATTCTCTAAACCATACTCAATTATTCTAAAAGACAAAAAACTTAATCTATTTATGTCTTGATCCCTTAAATGAATGTTCTCAATATTATCTTCATCAAATCCCTTACCACAATCTTCTAACATTGACCTCACAGTGACGTCCATTTTTCTAATTAAATTAAACACGGAAATGTTTTGAATATCTAAAAAATCTTTAGCAACAATTTTCTGAGAAGTTTGTTCCATAACTTCTAAAGCCATTAAATTTTTAATCGTATCTTGGATTTTTATGGCCTTATCCTTAATCTCTGACCCTACCAAAGTTATAGTCTTAAAATCTTTTATATAAGCAGAGATTATTTCTCTTTGCAAACGCCTCATACTTTTCCTATCCACATTAATTTTAATTTCTTTTTCCTTTTTGCCGTCTACCTTCTTAGGACACAAAACAAGTCCAAACCCATTCTCATTAAAATGAATTAAATCACCTTTCTCCAACTTGTTGTTTTGAACCCAACTTTTGGGGAGAGAAACAACATAACTACTTTTACCAAAAGAAATTAGTTTACGATACTCCATAACTCTTGTTTCACCTAAAATTATATAAATATTCTGGCTTGGATATAGAAAGATCTTTAAATCTAAGAATACTCTTTCAACTATGGCTTCACTAAAACAATGTGCAATAAAAACACTCCAGGCCATTAAAAAAAAACCGATTACTTTTGTAATTCTTATTTTTTTACAAATTGCCTTTATATCAAGTATTTCAATGTTAGCTTTAAGTTACCAAATTAAATTATTAGAAGATTCACAAGAACTGATTCAACCATTGCAAAACGCTAACTTAGATCCAAATAGCATTGAAGCTGGACAACCATTTTTACCACAGGATGTTAACCTTTACAAAAGTTATCAGGCTTTAGTTAAAAACATTTTCCTTCTATTCACTTATCTACTCTTGATATATTTCTTTTTTAATAGCATCCTTTGGGCACTTAGCCACTATTTACTAAAAAACAACATTAAGGAAATACCACAGATTATTCTCAAATCAGCAGCTTCATTTTTTTTCTTAAGTATTCCACTTATTTTCTTGTTCTACTTCTTGCTTAAAAAAGCCTTTTTAATAGTCAACCAAACTGATCTTAAAAATTATCTCATCTTATTTGTCATTCTTATTATCATAATTTATTATATTCTACTTCATTGTTATGCTTATGCTAATATTAATTCTTGGAAAAAGTTTTTACTAAAGATAAAGGTGGCAATTAAAAACCCAAGTAAAACAATCCCTATTTTGCTAATTAATCTATTCCTCCTAATAATAAGCGCCTTTTCTATCTTCCTCTCTCTTAATTACAATGAAAGTGTGTTTTTGTTTATTAGTTCAACCTTGTTCTTTACTCTTTTAGTTATAACAAGAATCTCTTGGATTGTTTGCTTAGAAGAAATATGAAAAAAATCATTATAGACACTAATGCCTGGATGGCTATCGACGAATTCAAGATAGATGTTTTCTCTGAATTGTCAAAAGTATGTGACTTTCCCTTTAAATTAATCATAACTGAAGGGATAATCAAAGAACTTAATAAAATAATACAGGAACAAAAAGGCAAATATAAAAGAAGCGCTAAACTGGCTTTAGATATAATTAATAAAAAAAAAATTAAAAAAATAGCTAGCACCTTGGACGTGGATACAGAACTAGCTAAGTTATCTAAACAGGGTTATCTAATATTAACACAAGATATTGGACTCAAGAGAAGATTAACTAAACCATATTTAACAATTAGACAGAAGAAAAAAGTTATGATCATTTAACAGAAGTATGTACCACCTTCTAACCCAGATGTTCTTGATGTGTAATGTTGCAAGGTCCTTCTTCTGTATTGACCTACTAAAATCTCAAGACGCCCCTTATCAAAATCACTCATTTTTCTATCCTCTTTAAGGTAATCTAAAGCTAAAGTCAACATATTGTAACGTTCTAATCTAAGAGTATCTTTAACCTTTCTTTCATTATCAATAAGAAACCTTTCAACAGAATCATAGTCTATTCTTAAGCTTGAAGGACCAAAATCAATTCTTTTCCAAATTGAACTCATTTGAAAGGTATGAGGATAACCTTGTTCTGGAAATTGGTGAATGATATTTTTTGATATTCGACAATCTTCAGGATCAGAACAATCTGTATTCATAGCTATACCCACAGAAGCAAAGCAACCAACAAATTCATTCCATTCATTAATTGTTAATTTTTTTTCCCCTTCATAATCTTTAGCTCTCCAAGGAAAACCTTCTTTACCAAAAACCCACTCATAAATATAAGCTTGTCTCTCATCTTCATCTATTGAACCAAAGGGTCTTGGTAAATGAGCATAATTGTAACGACCTAATTTGTAAAAATAATCTTCTAATTTTTTTACAAGCATATGTTTAACAAACATACGGTGTCCATAACCAGGGGAAAAATTTTTTTCAACCCTCATAGCTACTACTGCTCCTTCTTGTGTAAAAATGTCGCCACCCATTCCGGGAAATTTTTTTCTTAATTCAACTAGAACCGTAGCCTCACTACCAGAACCTCCTTTACAGATAAATTCTTCGACACCTTCACCATCTACCATCTTTTTTTAAGTTACCATGTCTTTTTTAATTTTATGTTAATTTAACACAACTTTTTTAAAGAGAAAACCAAAACAATTAACCACAACTAATAAAGGTGATCATACAATGGATTTAGTAAAAGATATTTCTCCTGGTACGGAAAACGAAATTAATGTTATAGTTGAAATCCCAAAAGGATGTAGAAACAAATACGAATATGATAAAGAAAAAAAGCTTTTCGCACTAGACCGTGTAATTTACAGCCCCTTTGTTTATTCAGCAGATTACGGGTTTGTTCCACAAAGCCTTTGTGAAGACGGTGACCCTTTAGACGCCTATGTATTAATGAGAGAACCTACCTTTCCTGGAATTCTAATAAAATCTAGACCAGTAGCACTAATGGTCATGATTGATGGAGGGGAAAGTGATTCAAAATTAATCTGTGTCCCAGTAGACGATCCTTTTTACAAAGACGTTAAGGATCTTAAGGATTTACCTGAACATTTCCTAAAAGAAATAAAACATTTCATGGAACACTACAAAGATCTACAAGGAAAAAAAGTGGAAGTAAAAGGTTTCAAAGGAGCGAAAGAAGCAAAAGAAGAGTTCCAAAAATCGTTAAAATTATATAAAAAATAATTATTTTCTTTTTATTTCTTTAATTGCCCTCATAATTTTCTCTAAATCCCTTTGTACATCCTGGATTTCTCTTTCAGCTTTTCTGTTAACTCTATAATTATATTTAGAATCTATTCTATCCCTATCAGCTTGTCTGTTTTGAGCCATTAAAATAATTGGAGCTTGAAGCGCCGCCAAGCAAGACAAAAACAGATTTAAAAGAATAAAAGGATAAGGATCAAAATTTCTTGTCGCAGCATATACATTAAACATCATCCAAAGGACTAAAAAAATCAACAGGCTAGCAATAAAAGTCCAACTACCACCAAATTCAGCAATCTTATCTGCTAGTCTCTCTCCTAAAGTAAACTCATGATGAAAAGAGGGTTTTTTTCCGTTTTTATGATTATCCTTCCTCTTCTTTTTAAACATAACAACAAAATGTTATTTCTTAGATTTAAATAACTTTTGGCAACCAAATTCAATTTTTTTTACTAAAGTAATCTCAATGCTAGTTCATGAAAGGTTTATTACCAACAAATACTGAATTTATGTCGCTCATTTTAAGATAAAGCCTAACCTCTAAGTTAAAGACCTTTTCTTTTAAGCCTTGTCATATAACCAGCAATAATATTCCTTAATTTTTTGCTAACAACTTTAGCATACTGGCCTACAAGCAACTTGTTTTCAGAAAAATTACTAGAAAAACGTTCGCCATGCATCTGTAAGAGCTTCTTTGTTTGTCTCTTAACAAAAGTAGTTTTAATTCTTCCCATAATCGTTCAAATTAAAGCCATCATTTATAAATGTTTCTTCTAAGAGTAGTAAATTAGGTCAACCAGTATACCTTTAAGTAATATTTATATAGTAAATTAACTTTTAATGTTTGATGGTTATTCTCTTTGATCAAAACAATCTTCCAGATGACATTTATAAACTGATTTTTGCTACAGAACAGCAAGAAGTTGTAGCTAAGATGTTAGCTAATTATATCTGGAAAAATGGTGGTGAGATCAATAAGACAGAAATGAGTTTATTTGCCACAAAACTGCACGAAGGAAAAGCCATTGTCCAAGAACAGGGTAAGTCTCCTTTACAGAAAGAAATTCGGATTTCTTATAACAAAAGGCAATTTTATGACAGAATTTTAACCCCTATGCGTGGCATGGGTTTAATTGATTACGATTTATACAAAAAGACCTACAAGATTTCTGAAAAGTTTAACAAAATGATGATTAAGATCGGCTTGATGTGGCTGAGAGAATTAGAAAAAAAGAAAAAAGAATAACTTAAAAATTAGTTGTTGTCTTTAAAGTCACTTCTTCTATAGCCCTTTTCAACAAATCAGCCTTATCTGTTTTTTCCCAAGTAAAATCTGGATCGTTTCTACCAAAATGACCATAAGCAGCTGTTTTCTGATAAATTGGCCTTCTTAAGTTAAGCTGTTCAATAATTGCTTTAGGACGAAAATCAAAATTCTCTTTTACTAACTCTACTATCTTGCTTTTAGACACTTTACCTGTTCCAAAAGTATCCACTAAGATACTAACAGGTTCAGCAACACCAATAGCATAAGCTACTTGCAATTCACACTTATCTGCTAAACCTGCTGCTACAACATTTTTAGCAACATACCTAGCATAGTAAGAAGCTGATCGGTCAACCTTACTAGGATCCTTTCCTGAAAAACAACCACCACCATGAGAACCTTGACCACCATAAGTATCAACAATTATTTTTCTCCCTGTTAATCCTGCGTCTCCAACCGGACCACCAATGACAAAAGTGCCTGTTGGATTAATAAAATATTTAGTATCATTATCAACCCATTCTTGACATATTGGTTTAATTATTTTCTCAATAACGTCTCTTCGAATAGTCTCTAAGTCAACATCAGGATGGTGTTGTGTACTAATAACAACAGTATCTACTCTTCTTGGCTTTCCTTCCTCATATTCTACTGTTACTTGTGATTTTCCATCTGGACGTAAGTACCAAATTTCTCCTCTTTGTCTAGCACTAGCTAATCTTTTAGTCAACTTATGTGCTAAAATAATTGGCAAAGGCATATATTCCGGCGTCTCGTTAGTGGCATAACCAAACATCAATCCCTGGTCACCTGCCCCTTGCTCTTCGTAAGTTCCTTCACCTTCATTAACTCCTTTAGCAATATCTGGAGACTGTTCAGAAATCGCTGTTAAAACCCCACAGGTAGAACCATCAAAACCGTATTCTGGTTTACTGTATCCTGTATTAAGAATTGTTTCTCTAGCAATTTTTTGGACATCAACATAAGCTGTTGTTGTTACCTCGCCAGCTACTACAACAAATCCTGTCTTTGTAAGACATTCAACCGCCACCCTAGCATTAGGATCTTCTTTTAGTATTGCATCCAGTACTGCATCACTTATTTGGTCACACAATTTGTCTGGATGGCCTTCCGTAACGCTCTCAGACGTAAAAAAATATTTTTCTGTCATTTTATTAACCTCTTATCTTTTCCCAATTAGAAAATTAAAAAGTACTTAAATGGTCTTGACAAAAAAATTCCTATAAGAATTAAAAGAAAAATAAATTAAAAAAAATTATTCAGAAGCTGGTTTTTCTTCAGATTCATCATCAGAGTCATCGCCAGAACCATCAGAAGATTCATCCATTGATTCTTCAGAGTCGTCACCAGAGTCATCAGAAGATTCATCCATTGGTTCTTCAGAGTCGTCGCCAGAGTCATCAGAAGATTCATCCATTGATTCTTCAGAGTCGTCACCAGAGTCATCAGAAGATTCGTCCATTGGTTCTTCACTAGCTTCTTGAGCAGGTGCTTCACTTCCACCTTCTAAAATTTTGACATTTTGCGCTTGCCATCCTCTTTCTGATTCCACAGGATCAAAAGAAACAGCATCATTTTCTTTTAAGAAAACTCCTTCTCCTAACGCTGAGAAATGTACAAAATACTCTTTACCATCGTTTCCCACGATGAAACCATAACCTTTCATTCGGTTGTAAAACTTTACTTTTCCTTCCATTTTATTCCTCCAAATAGATAGTTTACTAAGCTTTGCTATATGCCTTTTTATATCTTTTGGTGCTAAACGAGATAGATGGCAAAAAAGGCCACATCCGGAATAACACAATAATGTATATTAACACAACCGTCTGTATCGAAAATGTTCCATTTTCGGGACATTCCGAAAATTTCTAATTTTCGTTATGTGCCGTGATATGCTGGGATATGCTATGCATATCACTGCATGGCCAGACGTAGTTTTTGTTTTCTTACCCTATTTCACTGACTATAACTCTATACTTCGTATAGATACATAATCAGTTCCATCGCGCCACTACATTATTACTAGCGTAAAATGTAGTAATAATGGCGGCGACAGTTAAGAAAACAAAAATGGAGTAGGGTGTGTTAGTATACATATTTACTCTATTCCGGATGAAGCCGGCAAAAAGAATAGTTTTATTAATTTAAAAAAAATGTCTAAACCATGAAAAAATACGACGTTTTAGTCATTGGATCCGGAGGGGGGACTAAAATATCAACCCCAGCAGCAAATATAGGCTATAAAGCAGCCATCATTGAAAAATCAAAATGGGGCGGAACATGTCTTAATAGAGGTTGTATTCCCTCAAAAATGTTTATCCATCCTGCTAATGTTGCTCAACAAATAAGAGAAGCCAAAAAATATGGTATCAAAAGCAGTATTTCTAGCATTGATTTTCCAAAGTTGGTTAAACGGATAAATCGAGAAACTGATGCAGATTCTAGAAGTATCCCCAGATTTTACAATAAGAAGAAAAATCTAGATTATTTTCATGGACATGCCAAATTTTTATCTAACAAGATAGTAGAAGTTAATGGTGAAAAATTAACAGCAAAGAAAATATTTGTTGCCACTGGAGCTAGTCCTTTTGTCCCTAAAATCCCCGGACTTGAAGGAACTCCTTTTATGACCAGTACTGAAGCTTTGCGTAATAGAAAGAAAGTCAAGAAGCTATTAGTATTGGGAGGCGGCTATATCGGCTGTGAATTGGGACACGCCTACGGTTCACTTGGATCTGAAGTCCATCTTTTAGTTCGAGGTAAAGAATTATTAGCTCGAGAGGACCTTGAGGTTAGAAGAGAGTTTACAAAACAATTTGCCAAACATTATCATGTTCATTTTAACATTAATACAGAAAAAATTGAGTACAAGAAAGGAAAATTTGTTCTTACATTAAGATCCAAGAAAGGTTTAAGTAAAATCTCCGGGGATGGTTTGTTGGTGGCAACAGGAGTTCAACCCAATACTAAAAATTTAGGTTTAGAAAACACTTCTATTAGACTTACATCTAAAGGCTTCATTAAAGTTAATCACTTTCTGGAAACTTCCGTAAAAAATATTTATGCTTTAGGAGACGTTGTAGGAAATTATATGTTTAGACATAGTGTCAATTTTGAAGGAGAATATCTTTTTAGAACACATTTTAAAGAAAAGAAGAAAAAACCAATTAAATATCCACCAATGCCTCACGCTGTCTTCTCTTACCCTGAAATAGCTTCTGTCGGTAAAACTGAAGACCAACTTAAAGAAGAAAAGACACCTTATTTTGTCGGGTTAAATTGGTATAAAGATAGTGCACAAGGTATGGCCAGAATCCCAGAAACCGGTTTTGTTAAATTGTTGTTCCATAAAAAAAACAAGAAACTTTTAGGTGCCCACATCATTGGCGAAGAGGCAGCTACTATGGTCCATCAGCTAATCTATGCTATGACGTTTGATGCTAAGCTAGAAGATCTTCTGAAGGTAATTTATATCCACCCAGCTTTACCAGAAATTGTCAGAAATGCTGTAAGGAAAGCACAATGAATTTAGTTAAACTTCTTTTCTTTTTACATATTTTAATCATTCTTTTTGGTCTTAGTATGGGTTTCTTTCTTCCTTTTTATGTTGTCCTAGGGATTGTATCACTGCATCGTTTACAATTTTTTGTTTTTGGAGATTGTTTATTATCAATCTGGCAAAGAAAAATTCATGGTTTATCTAAAAAAGAACATTTTTTTCAACAAGTTTCAAAAGAGTTATTTAATAAAAAAATAAACGAGAAAGAAAGTAAAGCCATTGATGCTACAATTATAAGTTTAGTAATAATTATTGCATTAGTCAAAAATTTTTTTCTAAATAATTAACAATTGCATCACTTTCACCCATCCATTTTCCATCAATCTCAATTACTGGTACAGTAGATACACCACTTTTTTCAGCAATTTCTTTTCTTAATACACTTTCCCTATCCTGTGGGACATTAACTTTTTTGTAATCTAAGCCTTTTTCTTCTAATTTAGCTCTAACCTTAGCACAGAAAGGACAAGTTTCGAATTGATATAAAGTTATTTTTGCCATATTAAATATAAATTAGTTTATTATATAAATCTATTGAAAAGAAATTTCTTCAAGTATCTTTTCACCTTTAAATTTAAATGCCCTTGCGAAGAATTGAACTCCGATCTCAAGGTCTTTGCTAAGTTAATCATAACCGCAACCTTGCATACTTTTTGGCTGCCGGCTAAACCTTGCCTGCGGCAAGTATCCATTATACTACAAGGGCATTGCAAGAAAAAAATTCGATCTCCTTTTTAAAATTAACCGAACAGTTTATATAATATACCCTACTATAGACGTCTATGGCAACAACAATCCAAGTTAGTGAAAATCTAGTCTCAGAATTAAAAAAAAGAAAACTCTATATTAAAGAGACTTATGAAGAAGTAATTTGGGATCTTTTAGAGGACGCTATGGAATTATCTAAAGAAACAAAAAAACATTTGGAGATGGCCATAAAAGATGTTAAAGAAGGTAGAACTTACACACACGAACAAATTAAAAAGGAGTTAGGTTTGTAATGTATGCTCTTGTTTATACAAAAGAATTCCTAAAACAATTAAAAAAGTTAGATAAAAATATCCAAAGAAGGATCATATTATCTTTAGAAAGAATCAGACCACATGCCCGTGTAAAAAAGCTTGTAGGTAATCCTTATTTTAGATTAAGAGTAGGCAATTATAGAATAATTATTGATATTCTTCAAAACCAATTAATCATTTACATCCTAGAGGTAGGCCACAGAAAAAGGCTACGACCTAAAAGTAAACAGGGGAGTAGGGTACTAAAATTTTTGGGGGGACTTAGTCCCCCTACTTCTTCTTAATCTCCCCACCACCTGCTGGCAAAAATTTAACAATGTCATCCAAATCTCCAGCTTTAAATTTAGATTTTATTTTTTTAGCCAAAACACTCTTTTTTTCTCTCCCAGGAATCACTACCACAAACATCTTTGTTTTACTTTTAATTGCCTCAAGAGGACCACCAACTATTTCCTCATCGACCAAACCAATTGCATATTCTAGTTTAGGATGAAAATATTTTGTGTTGCCATAAACCATAAATGCCCCTTTTGGCAAACTTTCACCTGCTTTAGCCTGTTTGGTTACTTGTTCTGGTTTAACATAAAAAACATCAGCAGTCCCATGCCCCAACTTCCAAGCTTTAGAATAAACTGCAACCGCCTGTGCTGCTTCTTTAATCGTTTGTTCAGTAGCTTCTTGACCGTTTTTAATGATAAAGAAAGGAGAACCCGCCATGTCAGTGTGTAAAACAATATCTTCTTTTTCCATATGTTTTTTTACAACAATTTCATTAGATGTAGCATCCTTCCCACCAATACAAAGAAATCCTTCTGAAGAAACAAACCAATGGAACTTCTCATACCATTCCCTCTTCCTAGCTTTCTTTTGTTGTTTTCTCTCTTCTTCTTCCAAAAACTTACTCTCTTTTTTCTTAAGATCTTCTAACTCTTTTTTTGTCTTCTCTAAAGCATCTTTAGCTCCTTGTAATTTTTTTTTAGCTTTTTTTGCTAAATCAAAATATCTGCCAGCATTTTCATCAACTGATTTAGTAAGAGCAAATTCTATTTCCATTTATTAGAATAAACTAAAACTTATTTTAAATCTTACTAAGATTAACTAAAGAAAAACCGCCTGGACCAGCTTTGCCCTTTAAAGAGCCAAAGCAAAGCTGGCTGCCCAGACGTGAGTTTTTGGGTACCCTCCTAAAAGAGGGCGTTCTTTGGAGTGTGTTTAAACATGAAATCAGTTAACCATTTATGACAATCAACGATTGTGTTTTTTCCACACCTTCTATCAATTGTATTTTTTTAAACAGTGCTTGATCAAATTCTTCAACATCTTTTACCCTAACAAAAGCAACTATATCCGTCCCTCCTGAAACAATATCTGCTTTCTCTATAAAGTAAAACCGCCTTAACTCCTTAGCAATGTCGTGTTGTGATTTTTTGATTTTTTTAAGATACCTTAAATTTACAGAGATTAAGATGTAAGCAGCAAATCCTAAGCCTATTTTTTTATAATCCAACTCTACTGTAAACTTTTTGATAATCTTCTCTTTTTTTAGTCTCTTAATACGAGTATGAATCGTTGTAGCTGGAAGTAAAATCTTACGTGAAATCTGCCGAGTGGTATATTCTGCATGCTCTTTAAGCACCTCCACTATTTTACTATCCTTCTCGTCTAAGACCATCTACTTTTTAGAACAAATGTTCCATTTTTATATAAACTTTTTGTATTTATTGCAAATAATACCTAAAATTTAGAACAAGTAATATATACTTTTAAATCCTATAATCTTATAAAACAAGAAGGAGACTAAAGAAAAATGTTACCAACATATGTCAAAGAAATAGCTCAAGAGAGTGAAATTGAACTTGAAATCACCACACACAAAAGAGCAACAAGCACTTGCCACGAGAAAGCTGACTTGTTAGGTTGGGCCTACGAAAGAGTCATCAAAGCTCTCTATGGCATCGTTTGGGATGATCCAGTTATTTTTGTGCTTCCTGAAACAAGAAGTAGAGAAGGAAAAGGAAAAATAATTGATTACAGGACTGTTAAACATCTCTTTAGTGAAGCTGACCTAGAAGTGCCAACTTTAGAAACAATAGATTATTCAGATTGGCTATCACAAAAGGGTTTTGTAGACAAGCATTACACCAGAAGGGCTTTTACAAAGTTTCAACAAGAAAGGAAAAAAACATGGAAGAAGGAAATTCAAGACAGACTACATCCTTCTTTTAAGCACAGCTATGGAACAGGCGATTTGTTCCCAAAAGGGATGGAATTTGGCACAGCAACCCCTTTTTTAGAAGAAATAAAGCATAGTGACCTATATGGAGAAGTTAAAGCAATTTTTGTTCATGAGCAACCAAGCCTAGATGAACAAATTGTAGACGTTTCAATCGGTGGAAAAGGAGATATAGCCCATAGAACCTCCCTGCAACTACCCTATGGCGCGATTTATACTATCCTAAAACAAAAATTTCCAGATGTTGTTCACAAAACGCCTTTTTGGAAGTAAAGTTTTTTATAAAAGAGTTATCTACACACAAATATGATTAAACCATTATCGATAAAAAAGGCCATGGAACAAGGCCAAGGAACAGTAACAGTTAGAGGTTGGGCCCATCGTGAAAGAGGCAGCAAAAAACTTAAATTTATTATTTTAAGGGATTCAACAGACATCATTCAGTGTGTTCTCAAAAAGGAAAAATTTGAAAAAACTTGGGACAAGATTGACCATATTCAAGTTGAAACCTCTTTAGAACTAACAGGAACAATAAAAAAAGATGAAAGAGCACCATCTGGTTACGAGATTCAAGTGGATTCTTATAAGATAGTAGGCGATAGCGACCAATATCCCATAAGTAAAGATCAATCCATCGAGTTTTTAGCTGATAAAAGACACTTATGGTTAAGAAGTAGAAAAATGATTGCTATCCTAAAAATACGTAGCTGTGTCTTTGCTGCTATTGACGAATATTTTAAAGGAGAAGGCTTTTATGAGTACCATTCTCCAATCTTTCAAGCCGTCCAGTGTGAAGGAGGCTCAGACTTATTTGAAGTTAAATATTTTGATAAAAAAGACGTTTTCCTAGCTCAGACCTGGCAACTTTATGCTGAACCAGCCATCTTTGGCTTAGAAAAGATTTATACCATTTCTCCAAGCTTTCGAGCAGAGAAAAGCAAAACTTCCCGGCATTTAACAGAGTACTGGCATGCTGAAATGGAAATGGCCTGGAGTACTTTTGAAGACATTATTAAACACGGAGAAAAATTGATTAAACACATCGTTAAAAGAGTTTTAGAGAAACACCAAGAAGAACTAAAGTATCTTAAAAGAGACATCTCCAAATTACAGCCTGTTCTTAAAAAACCATTTGTTCACATGACCTACACAGAAGCATTAGAAATTTTAAAGAAAAAATGTAAGATGGACATTAAATGGGGCAAGGATTTAAGGACCATTGAAGAAGAGAAATTAACTAAACTTTACGACGTACCAATTGTTTGTACACATTACCCGAAAAAAGTTAAAGCTTTCTATATGACTGAAGACAAAAAAGACCCGCGTACGGTTTTAGGATGTGATTTCTTGGCCCCCGAAGGTTATGGAGAAATCATTGGCGGAAGCCAAAGAGAACATGATATTGAAAAAATTAAAGAAAGACTAGTAGAAGATGGTGAAGATCCCCAAGAATACGAGTTTTATTTGGACACTAGAAGATATGGAAGCGTTCCTCACGGCGGTTTCGGACTAGGGGTAGAAAGAATTATCAAATGGATTTGTGGTTTGGATGCTATCAAAGACACAATTCCCTTTCCAAGAACAATTGAAAGGTATAAACCTTAAAGAAGCTCAGCTTAAAAGACTAAAACTTAAACCATCACCTATCTTTACAATCTCTGTCTTTAGTCTAGGATTTTTCAAAATTTCTTCTTTAAAATTTTGACATTTTTCCATATTGATATTGTCAGCAATTAAACAACCCTTTTTATTTAGTAACCTTAAACAATCATCTAAAACAACTAAATATTTTTTTTTGGCAAAATCCAAAAATATTAAATCAAATTTACCCTGCAGCTCTTTAATTACTTTTACTCCGTCACCAACAATAACCTTAGCTTGAGTATTATATTTCAAAAAATTTTCTTCAGCTTCCTTAGCCATCCTTGGATCAAGTTCAACAGTCGTTAATGATGAGCCTTCACTCCCTAATATTACTCCACTATATCCATTAGCTGTGCCTAATTCTAATATTTTTCTAGGCCGTAATTCCTTAATCTTACCTAAAAGCCAATTACCTTTCTCTCTACCGATTATGGGTATTCTTCTTCGTCTACTAATTTCTTCTAAAGAATTAAGTTCACCAATAAGCATTTTTATATTTGCAAAACTTTCCTCTTTCTATCAGCTAATTTACAGGTCTCAGAACAAGTCCTAGCCATCTCCACTTTGCAACTATCACAACATATAAATAACTTATCACAATCTAAATTATGACAATTATAATATTTCAAAGCAGGAGTTTCACAGTGTTCACAATTAGTTATGGCTTCTCCTACATCGGAAACCAATCTATCATCAAAAACAAACAAACCTCCTTCCCAATAAGTATCTGGGAATTTGTTAACAAAATTAATTATTCCGCCATCCAACTGATAAACTTCTTGAAAACCTTGTTCCTTCATATACGCTGAAGCTTTTTCACACCTTACACCACCAGTACAATAAAGAACAATTTTTTTATCTTTATAATCAGCATACTTTTCGGTAGCTTTAGGAAAATCTCTAAAATTTTTGATCTCTGGATTAAGAGAACCCTTAAATCTTCCTACTTCATACTCGTAATCGTTCCTAGCATCAATTATCACAAAATCTTCTTCTTGATCATACCATTTCTTTAATTCTTCTGGTTGTAGATGTTTTCCTTTATTATTTAAGTCAACTTCTTTACCAAAACGACAGATTTCTTCCCTAGTTCTTACAACTAGTTTATGGTAAGCATTCTTCAAATAATTTTGTTCCCTAAAAGTTAGGCCAGGGTAAAGTTCTCGTAGAAATAGTTTTATTTGTTTAATTTCTTTTAATTCACCTGAAACAGCCCCATTAATACCTTCTTCACCCAACAAAATTCTTCCCAAAAGATTAAGCTCCTCACATTTATTTCTAAGTAAATCCCTCAAAACTTCAGGATTTTTTATTTCCGTGTACCGATAAAAAGATATTACCTGATAAGCCATGAATTCTTTAGATATATCACTATTTAAAAAAGTTGTGCGTTTTTTTTTAGAAAGAACAATTTTTTTAAATCAATTCATTATCACATTAAAATGGCATTATATTTCAATAAAAAACTGTCCTTGTCGTTAAAAAAAATAAAAGTAAAAGAACATCAAGAGTTTGTTATTCACCCAGTAAGTATAGCAGCTGATGAAAGCATCTTTGAAACATACGGGAAAGCTAAATGGGCCTTAGTTGACTTTTTAAACAAACAACACAATACCAACTTTGATCTACATAACTGGTTAAATTATAATAAAGAGGACGAAATTTCTTATTTTATTAACGAAGTTGGATCTAATAGTCTAAATTATTCACAATTTAAGGCACCTTACAAATTCCATATCTGGTCTGGAGAAAATGGTTTCATCATTGGGGTTGAACAAAAAGGAGAAGGTTTTAATGCTGAAAGAATTAACAGGCTAAGATTAAAGGAAAACAAGGGGGCTGCTTTCAATTTCTTCAGAGAATGCCAATCCCCTATTTTTTTTGACAACTCCACCAAAGCTAAAATAGTTTACTTAGAACATGTACAAAATTAAACAGAAACCAGAGGACTTTATAGTTAAAGAAGTTAGTAATGTTAACTTCCTTAAAGAAGGTAAGTACATTTACTGTCTTCTTAAAAAAAGAGAACAGAATACTCTTAGCGCTATTAAAGAAATAAGTAAAAAATTAAGGATTAAAGAAAAACAAATTGGTTTTGCTGGTAGCAAAGACAAACATGCAGTAACTGAACAAGTAATTTCCATCATTGGAACCAGTAAAAAACAAGTATTAGAAAAAACAGATCTATCATTTTTGGGTTTTGGTAATCAACCAATATCATTAGGAGACTTAGAAGGTAACAACTTCGAAGTTGTCATAAGAGAAGTTAAAGGGAAATTTCAAAAAAAAATTAATTTTATCCCAAACTACTTTGATGAACAAAGATTTTCTAAAAATAATGCTAAAATAGGTAAATTTCTCATTTTAAAAAAATTCTCCCGAGCAGTTACCTTAATAGACAATGCAGAGTGTGTAAAAGCTATCAAAAGCAAACCAACAGACTACGTAGGAGCCCTTAAAAGAATTCCCCTTAGGCTATTAAGAATGTACGTTAATTCTTATCAAAGTTACCTTTTTAACGAAATATTATCCAGATATCTAAAAAAAAAAGCCAACAAGACCGTGAAATATTCTTTAGGAGACTTTGTTTTTGTTGACAAAAAGGAAGAAGACCTTCTGGTACCACTAATAGGGTTCAGCAAACCACAAGTTAAAGGCAAAATTAAAGATATTCTTGAAAAACTACTATCAAAAGAAAAAATAACTTATAAAGATTTTATAATAAGACAAATTCCAAAAATCTCTTTAGAAGGAGAAATGCGCAAAGCTTTTGTAGAAGTTAAAAATTTTGAAATAAAGGAAGAGAAGGATTCTGTTAAGTTAAAGTTCTTCTTGCCTAAAGGAAGTTATGCAACCGTTGTTATTAAGGCCTTATTCAGTTAAAAGTTTATTCATTTCTTCCACTAAAGAATCCCTTTCAAGTTGTAATTTTGCTAACTGCAACTTTTTAAATTCATTTATTTGGTTACGGCTAGAGTCCCATTCTAAAGGCTTAATTCTACGTTCCAGGTCAAACAACCGCTTTCTTACGTCTAGTAGTTTTTCCTGGGGCATTCCTAAGTGTAACCTAAGGAATTATATAAACCTTTGGGAGAACATTTAAGTAAAGATTGTAAATTTTAGTCTAAGATGCAAGAAAAGACACTTATTAAGATTTCCTTAGTTACTACAATTATTGGACTTCTCTTCTTATTTTTCTATGTTGACAATCTTGAGATTAAAATAAGTGATCTTTCTAGTGCTAAACCGGAGGAAGAAATTAAAATTTCAGGAGTTGTAGAAAGACTCTCAACAGAAGACAAAGTTATTTTTCTTACCATCAACGGTTACAAAGAAGAAATTAATGAAGTTGTAGTTTTTAATGACGAAGAAATTTTTTTAGAAGAAGGTGATTATATAGAAGTCACTGGACTTGTTGAAAATTATCAAGGCAAAAAAGAGATTATTGCTAATAAAATTAGAAAGTAGGTTCATCTCTTTTTCTTAGGAAAAAAAATCCTATAATTATCAGAGCCAAAATAACAATAATTATTCCTACCCATAAGAACCAATTAGTACCTTCACTATCTTCTACAGGTTGTGTCTGACTACTACCAAAACAAGCTCTTTCTTCAGTAGGTTTAGAACTTTTAACAGCATCAGCACCACAAGAATCTACACGATTACAACTTCTTGTTTGTTTTTTGTTTTTACATTCTGACCAATTACTACAATCCCAATTGTAATAACAAAGATCTTCTTCAACTAAAGGTAAACCTTCTTCTTCAGCTACTTGTGCTTCCTCTTCACGAGTAGGTTCCACAGACGGATAGTCCAAATTAAGTTCAGTAACCTCATCCTCCTGATAAGTAGAAGTTCCTACCAGAGTTTGACTACCTAAACGATTAACTACATAAAATTCTATCCTGTCTCCATTATTCCCAGAAACTCTAAACACCGGGTCATAACCGTAAGTTGCTTCAGTGACAGAAGTAGTAAAAATTTTGTCTGCAATTTCTACCTGTAAACTATAAGTTCCCTCTGGCAGGTTGTCAATTACACCATAAAATTGATGAAATTCTGTCAATTCTGGCGGGTCTACAGCTATTACTAGTGAAAGCGTTAACAAAGCCAATAGGAAGTATAGTTTTATTTTCATGGGAATCGTGGAGGAGCGTTCTGTCCTTCAGTATATCTTAACCTTAAAGGCTGTTCTGAATATACCCAGTAAGGTTTACCTGGGTTCAATAAAGCATCTTTACTTGCTGGTTCACAACTGTGCCCTTGCGTACAAGTCAAAATCTCAAAGTTGTCATGGTTAACCAAATCAGTTAACCTTAGAGGTACATGTCCAGGTACAGAAATTAAATTCCAACCAGCTTCGAAAGTGATGTCCTGGACTTCAACATTAAAATTAGGTAACTGTGATAAAGGTCTAATTTCATAAGGATCACAAATTAAGCTGATTTCCGTTTCTTCAGCATTAGTCAATTGTACAAAGTAACCCTGCCAGTCTTCAAACAAAGTTAAGTCGTCCGGCGCATCTCCTTGGATCCACACTTTTTGTTCTCCATTAAAATTAGCGTAAACTCGTCTTACGTTAGTATCAGCAAAAACGTTTTCTAAATTTCTTTGCTGTGGTTTACAAGGTAATCCTAAAGGTTGTAGATCAGTAGTCCTAGCAAAAGTAATATCTAACCTGAAAGCAGATTCTTCTTCCATTAAAGTCATAAGAGGATTATTCCTCTCTTGTAGAGCATAAATAACGTTACCAACAGCTAAAGTATAATGTTTGTGAGTTTCTTGCTCACCAACAGTGGCTGTAATATCTAAAACCCTGGCTTCAGATTGTGAGGGGGTGTATGTATAAACTGCTTCAGTCACACCATCTTCAAAAATCTGTTCAACTTCTGTCAATTGACCAAAGTTTACTCTTAATTGTGGCGAAGTAGTTGAAGATGATCTTATTTTGACAACAAACTCTTCATCAACATTTAGATGCAATAAAGAAGGCAGTTCTTCATCATTTTCATCTAAAAGGATAATATCTGCTCTATCTGCAGAAACAAATTGTAAATTAGTTATCGTTAATTCGTTATTCTCTAAAAATATCACTAAATCAGCAGAGGCATCTTCTTCATTAAGGTAAACATACGAAGTATCCTCCGGGAAAGATAAGGTGTCCAAAGCAACAAGATCAGAATCAGGTCCTTTATTTACAGTATATATCAAAGAATCTTCATTTACATGAAACTCAAAGAAAAAAGTTTGATGTTCTTCATCGCTAGCTAAAGTATCTAAATTCGTAATAAACTGAACATCTCTACTTTCCTCTAAAGAAGTAAAAGTAATTTTCTGTTCTGTAACTAAATCCACTACCCCACCAGGAAATGGCTGTTCCCCTACAAAAATGGCCTGTCCTACTTTACCTGAGAGTAAATTGTTAAGTAACAAAAGAGCTACAACAATTAAAACAACTGCTCCTAAAGTTATAAAAAGTTTGCTTCCTTGTTGTTTTTTGTTTCTTTTAGCCATTTTCATATTTTTCTTAAAGCCACAGTTGATAAATCATCAGTTACTTTTAACTCTACCCTTTCACCATTTAGGATCAAAAACCTGGAATCTCCTCCCGAGAATAACTTTTGTAAGATAGGAGTGTTAGGTTCGTCAAGGTAGTGTACCCTCAATCTTAATAAATCATTGTTAATTACTTGTACCTCTAAACCAAAACCATAGTTGTCCAAAGTTGTTCTGAAGAGCAAGCTCGTTTGTTCTGTCAAATTAAGCTCAACAATAGACCCATCATCGGGCAAGTAGGTTTCCTCTTCTGCTAATAAGAAAGCCTCAACCGGCCTCTCTTCATTGTCAGTTTCTTCCTGAGTTATTTTTACTATCTTATCATGTAAAATAATATTACCATCAGCTGAAATATCTCTTTCATCTGTTAAAATTACAGATTGTTGAACGCCTTCAGGAAACTCAGCTAATTGGAAACTTTGTAGTCTGGAATCAACTGCTGAAGGTATATAATAATCTCCTTTCACGTCAAATAAAGGTTCTCTCTCTTCAACCACTTCAGTTACAAAACCAAACCAGTCATAATCAGTTGCAGAAGTGTCATAAGGTAAAGATAAAATCTTTCTAACCCTAACTACCTTATTGTCACCCAATTGCTCATTAGATTCCAGGAAGTAATTTTCATCACTTATAGTTACAACAGCAGTAGGATTAACTCTAACTTGATGTCCATCATAACAAACCTTAGCCGAAGGATAATCAGCATAAGCTCTTTTGAAACATTGGTAAAGATCATTTGTTCCTATCCTTACTAAATTTTCAGTAGTTATCTCTGCATAAAAGCCTTCAAAAGCAATCCTTCTTGCATCGTCTCTTTCTTCATCTAATTGTTGTTGTCCTGTCAATTCAAAATAGATCTCGTTATGATTACCGGTTTGTTGTAATCGAATTGTTAACCTATCTCCAGGAATTTCAAAAGATATTTCGTTGCCATCAGCTGTCCCAAAGTAAGTTTCTCCATTTACCAAATCCCTTAAAGTTAACCGATTAAAGTTAAAGAATTGTACATCATCTTCATTAGCCCCTTCGTAACCTAATAAAAAGAAGGTTTCGTCATCGTATTGTAAAGTTAATTCAGCACCTCTTGTAATAGCATTAATGAAAGTATCATCAAAATCACGGTGTGGCCTTCTTTCTCTTAAATCATAATTCCTGTAAACTGAAACTGTTTTAATTGGAGTAACCCCATCAATCTCTGCAGAATGATAATAATACAGTATTTCAGACTGTAAATCCTCTCCCAATATGATGTAAGGTTGGTGAAGTATTAAGTTAGGTTCATAAATTCCCGCCTGAACCCTAAACGAAGATTCTAGTCTAGAAATGTCGTCTTCGTGTTTAGAGATCACACCAACATCAAGTGGTTGTCTTATTAGGATAGGCACTTCAGAAGAAAATGAAGCAAATAATTGGTCATCTAAATTGATTGGCATTCCTACCAGTTGTTGTTTAGTTAAGGAAACAACTTCAAAAGGAGGAGGTGGTAACCCATAATTTCTTCTAATAGAAATCTTCCCGTCCAGAGTTAAAAATTCCACATAATCTTCACTACCAGAAGCAACAAAGTCAGTAGTCCCTTCTTCTTGATAAGATGTTAAAGTAATTAAGTTCAAGGAGAACGTGTCTGACTCGTTGTGTTCAGCTAGATATAATTTTTCTTCAAATTCAAAGGCTGCTCTTCGACCTTCCACCATAGCGTTAATGAAATCGTTGTATTCTAACTGATAAGTTGTAGCCACTTCATCATCAAAGTCTAAAGATTCTAACTCGTTTAAAGTAAAAACAGAAACTTGTTTTTCACCATCTACATATTGGTACAATAGAGCAAGATTATTGTCTCCAACAGATTGAACTGTTAATTCACCCAAAGCTAAAGAAGCAAAGTTTTCATCGTCTAAACATATTAGTGTTTGTTGTGTATCCCTTTCATTATCAGTTCTACAGATAGTGAAGGTACCCAATTCTGGAGAGGTTATATCTACGGGTTCGCCTTTTTTGAAGATTAATTCCAAATTTTGTGTTAAATCTGTAGGCACCACATAAGCTCTTGGCCTCTCGCCAGGGGATAAAGCCGAGATCTCAAATAAACTTCTATCATCGTTAAGTCCTACTGAAATTAGTCTGTTACCTAAAACATTGAAAACGTACTGGTTTGTACCTGGATAAATTTCTGCTTGGTACATCCTTCCTAAAGGCACATGAGTTAATTGAAGGTTTTCAGTTGCAAACAAACCTTCACCTTCATGCGATAATAGATAATGTTCACTACCTATTTTCAACATAATTCTTTGACTAGCTAAAAGGTTCCTTGTAAATGTCCCAATTGGTGAAGTGAATCGGTTTTCTAAATCATGTACTAAAACTACACCTACCTCTTTCGGTTCGCTTGGTTCATAAATAATAGTTGTTTCTTGGTTAATTCTTGGCCTAGCGTTCTCGTTACGCATAAATTGTAATGAACTTACTGCTGGTTCTTCAGGGTTGTTGCCTTGACAAACTGCCACTTGATCTCTCAAATTTTCTGTACCTTGATCACAGACGTTAAACTCTTGATAAACTGTTTCTGGTACTACAAAGTCTCTACTTTCTACTAGCCTAACAATATTAACACTAGCACAATCGGTTTCCCTAACGGTAATTTCAAATAGTTGAGTTGAAGATAAAGTTCTTTCAATGTTGTTACCACAATCATTATCACTACAATCTACCTGGTTATCGTGGTCGTCATCAACATTATTATTACACATTAATTCAGAAACCTGGAAACCATTTTCATCACAAACTATTTCTAAATCCAGACCCTCGTAAGGTTGTTCGTTGTAAACATCACAAGTTAACCACTGTTGGTTGTAACAGATCTCTTGTTCTTGTATTCCTTGCCTTAACTGGAACCTTAAATCATCAGAACAAGCTTCGAATTCGCTGACCCATTGGTATTGGTTAGCATTTAGTTGACAAGCGTAGTGCCCTATCCGTTCATTTAAATTGTCTTGGGTACATTCAACAAAGGTTTGTTCACCGTTACAAATCCATTTCTCTCCATCACTAACAGCTATATTGTTTCCACAGTATAGCCAAGAATTTTCTTCACCACAAACTAATCCTCTTCCTTGAAAATCAACAAAACTATCATAAGCAATCCTTGTTGATTCTTCACCAATTATACATTCCCCTGAATTCTCTTGGACACACCCGACCAAAGAACCAGGAGCAGAACCATGGGTTTGAAGTAAATTTCTTGAACCTATATCAAAAATACTACTTCCAACGCATTGTCCTGGAAGCGCACCAGCACAAGCACCACAATTATTTATTTCGACCCATCCCTGTCCATTACAAACATAATTATTGTTGTAAAGTTCCACATTATTTAGATTTTCTACCCCTTGTCCAGCTGTTTCTTCATTACATACGATCCATTCTTGTTGGGTCGAACAGTAGAATTTGTTAGAGCTTTCATAATTAGAATCAACACAATAGGTTTTAGCTCTTTGATTATTAACTAAACCTTCCATCTCATCGTCACATTCTAAAGTAACTTCACCCCTACCTTCTATCTCAAAAGTTATAAGAAGTTCTGATCTATCCTCACAAACACCATCTTGCAAAAAGGCCTCTCCAACAACACTCTCTTTAGGAGCAATGTAAAACATCACGGCCACCAAAACAACCAAAACTAAAACAGAAACACCTACAGTAATAAAAGTTTTATTAGCTTCACCAACTGCAGAACCTCTTTTACCTTTTAACATCTACACACAAATTAACTTTTTCTTCTATTTAAATGTTACGACTTCTTCAATCGGCCAAAGTATTAAATAGTTCAATTACATACCTAATAAAAATGGGTGAAGGAAAAGATCTCCTTTATCGGATGATAGATCAAACAAATCATGCTCTTTCTAACTATAGGAACGATTTAATTGACAAGAAACTGTGGCCAGGCATAGAAGAACTTGCCAACTTGGAAATGAATTACAATTATATGCAAACGGAATTGTACAAAGGCAAAATACTAAAAATATCAAACGACAAGATGGAACATATTGTCAATCCTAAAGACTACCCAGAAATTCAACCAGTCTTAGCCCACACACAACAAAGGATCTCCTTACTAAGGCACTCCTATGAAACAGAAAAAAACAGACTTTCCAGAAAACTTAACCTCCTACCAATTAAAGGTTTTATGCTGAACGGAGAAAAACCTTTACTTTCAGATACAGAGGGGATTGTTTTGATCCCAGAGGGAGAAGAATGTTACATTGTAGAAGTTTCAGACGGTGCCCTAAGAGCTCCTAAAAGTAATTTAGAAAACGCAATCAGATTTGTACAAAACCAACCCTTTGAAGCTTTCATGTTAGAAAATTATGAAGACTTACCGATAGAAGAAACAGTTCTACATCTTGTTTATGAAAAATATTGGTCAATGACCTTTACGGGTTAGATAATTGATTAAAAACTAAATCAATTTCTTCTTTTTTCCAACCCGTGTGATCCATTAAAATTTGTTCAATATCTTCTCTTGACGTGCCAGTTGCTGCCTCTTTTTTTACCCAATCTCTTAGTTCGTGAAGATTATAGACAACATGTTTCTTACTTCTAAAATAGTATAACAAAAAGAGGATTAAAGCTAGCAAAATTAAAATTCCTATACCAAGGTAAACATAAAGACCATACTTCTCAAGGAAACTTTCTTCTGGTTGGCCCCCGAATGGAGCCGCAGGCGCTCTTCTGTCTGCAGTTCTTGTTGTACCTCCCGAAGAGGCAGAAGTACAAGACCTTTGCTCTTCTGGTAGTAACAAAGTAGTTCCACAACTATGGGCATCATTACAGATCCTCGTCTCTTGACCATTTTTACAGGAGGACCAACCACCACAAGTCCAACTCTCTTCACACTTATCACAAGCTTGAGTTTCTATTCTATCATCTCGACAATTTCTGTTATCTGTACAGGTCCTAGTTTGTTCTAAATCTGCATTACAATAAGACCAAGCACTACATTCCCAATCGGGAGAACAGCCGCCACTTCCACCACTGCCCCCACTAGGAGCAGGAGGACTATCATCTTGTGGTTGTGTTCCACCTAGACAACCATCAGCTTCAACACAAAAGTTAGCTACTTGATTTCCATTATCGCATGTCGCCCTTAGACGATACTTTCCGTCAGAAATGTCTGACTCTGTGTTGTAAGAAAACATTAAACCATTTTCCCCACTTACAATATCAACTAAATCATCGTTACTATCAAACACCTTGACCAAAGTGAATCCAGTACACTCAGAAACTTCAACTTGAACAAGCTCTGGACGTGAATAATCAGACTTATCAGTTTGTATATCTACAGCAAGAGCTAAAGAAAGACAGGTCAACAAAAACAAAAGATAAAAAAATTTTTTAGACATTTATCATTCACCATAAGTTATATCCAAATGGCCGCTAACTCTTGGATTTTCATCTCTATCTAAAACAATCACTGACTTTCTAACAACATTTTCTGCAGGATAGTTTACAGTTGAAACATAAGTTTGTCCCACAGCTAAACCATTCTCAATTTTTTCAGATTTAATGGACAAGACCTTATTATTCGTACCATATAAAACAGTATAAACAGTAATTTCTATTCCAGCAAAGTTTTCATTAGATGTTATTCTTGTAGTGAAAACATTATTTTGTGGAGCAACATCACTTAAAGTTATACCAGCCTCTAGCGATTCTGCAACACAAACATTGTTAGAACAAGCTTGACCCGCTGGACAATCTGCAGCCCCTTGACATTCAACACCTAAATCCGAATTACAAATATCTGTTTGATCTGTATTAGCATTCAACGGACAGTTATCCTCATTGTCAAAAACGCCATCGTTATCGTCATCAGCGTCACAAGTGTCACCTTCTTGGTCGCCATCGTTGTTTTCTTGACCGGGATTTGGACTTGTAGGACAATTGTCTATATTATCATCAATTCCATCCCCATCACTATCCACTTCATTAGTTGGATCACAAGCATCCCCAGCACCGTCCTGATCTCTGTCAGCCTGAGCAGGGTTATCGACAAGAGGACAATTGTCTTCAGAGTCTAGAACAGTGTCATTGTCATCATCATTGTCGCAAGCATTCCCTTGGCCATCATTATCAGTATCAAGTTGATCTGCGTTGGCTACATTCGGACAATTATCATTAGAATCGGAAATACCATCACTATCTGTATCAAGGACACGATCATCTGATGTGTCACAAGCATCTCCAATGCCATCTACATCTACATCTTCTTGATTTGGATTAACCACATTAGGACAATTGTCTATATCATCAGAAACACCATCTTCATCAAGATCACTCACATCCTCACCTTCAGGCAAAATAGCTGTTTCCCTAAAAATTGGAACTAGATTATTTTCTACGTCATCAAGATCAATAAACCCAGAAATCCCCCGAATCGTTGCAGATTCAGCATTAGTTAAAGTGAATACAAACTCACCTAAATTTACTTCGCCTCCTAAGCCATTAGAACATTCTGCATCCGCACATAACCAGGAGTGAGAATATTGAACAGAGTGCAAATTATTATCACAATTTAAATTACTTGAAGTTGTTAAATCTTCACCATCAACTGTTGTAAAGTCTTCCAAAGCAACCAGCACTTCATCACAAGAGATCTCAATGTTGGCTGGAAACCCAAACCTCACATCAAAAGCAACTGATTTTTTACCTGCAGGCAACTTGGCTTTCAAAGGGATAGTAAAAGAAGAGCCTATTTCAACAGTATTATCTGCTAAAAAAAAGCCTACGCTTCCCGTGTCAGCTTCAGTTAATTCACCCAACTCAATTGCCTTCCCTACAAACTGGCCGGAAAAAAACAAAAGCAATACCATAGCAATAATCACAATCAAAGACACTAAACCTACAACAAAAGGTTTGTTAACCTCTCCCCTCTGAGCTAAAGGCACGGGATGTTTGTTTGTTTTTTTTCTAGCCATTTTAATTTACCTAAGGAAAGTAAAATCCCTTTAAAATTCTTGCGATTTGACTTAATTTAGAGATTACTGGAGAACCACCAGAAACAACATCATAAATATTTTGTAATAGTTCACGATGTCTTTCTTTCTGGTTGTCTGTCACAGCACCATTAATAATGATATTATCGTCTTGGGGATTGTTGTTGTTTTCAATTTGACAAGTACTACTACAACCATCACCATTAACATTGTTACCATCATCACACTGTTCAGTTCCTGCTTGAACACCATCACCACAGGTATTTTGATTTGCAAGAACACAAACACCACCCCTCAATTGATAATTTGAACCACAATAATATTGACACGGAGTACTAAGACTACAAGCCGCAGCCGATCCCACCAAAGTACTTTGTGTGTCAGATTCTGGTGCTGCCCCCCCACAAGTGATTGCATTTTGGGGAATATTTAGGCAACTTGCATCTGAACCACTGCCCAAAACAATTATACTGTCAGAAACAACAGAAGTTACCGGGATCGGATCAAAATTGTAATCATTAAAAACAATGTTATCCAAAGTTACAGCCCCTTCTCCCTCTGACTCACCAATTACCAAAAAAGAAAGCAACCTAGTAGGATTAAGTTGTTGAGGAGTTACCAAAGAAACATAACTATTTTCATCACTTGGAGTTGCAGTATAACCATCAGGCACATCCTGCAAGTTAGATGCAAGAGGGGCTAAAGCAAGGTTATTGGAAAGAACAATATTAAAAGACAATTCGCTAATGGATTGAACCGAAGCACCTGTAACAGTCACAGTACACCTACTCCCATCACCTAGGTCCAACTCTGCAGGATCACAGGAAAGACTTAATGTTGCACTAACAGAGAAAACAGATATAGTTAAAATCAATAGAGTTATAATCAAAAGTTTTGTTTTCATTTCTTATCACCGTTTTATTTTATTCACAAGGAAATTGATTAATTATCTGAGCCACATACCTTAATATCAAAATTGCATCATTGTTTCTCACACTATCCTGGTTCAGCAGACAGTAGTTGACATCAGCCCTAATTAACTGCTCATTATTTAAAGTTGAAATTCCAGCAATGTGCCGAAGTATTAAAATCGCGTCATTATTTCTTATTTCACCATCACCATTTACATCACCCAAAATATAATCCTGCTGTTCTTCATCACAAACATTTCCCATTCCATCATTATCATCATCAGCTTGATCAGCATTATTATCTAAAGGACAGTTATCATCTATATCTAAGACGCCATCGTTATCGTCATCATCATCACAAGCGTCACCACCACCGCGACGATCATTATTCTCTTGTCCAGGATTAGCATCTCTCGGACAATTGTCAGCACCATCTTCAATTCCATCCCCGTCGGTATCTGCATTCAAAGGATCTGTCAAATTATCTAGGATTTCCTCACCATCATCAAATCCATCACCATCAGTATCAGGGTTATTTGGATTAGTCCCCCTCCTAATTTCTTCATCATCAGTAAGACCATCTTCATCAGAATCTAAATTAAGCGGTTCACTTAAAGCAACCTCACCACCATATAGGGTTTCAATCATATTTTCAAGAGTCAGTATACTCGGCAAATTTACTTCATTTAAAGTCAAGGATAGATCACCTAATGATTCAATCCCAGCAAAAGAGATTTTACCAATGCGAACCACCCTATTTCTAACAATACCATCAATAGATCCAGAGTCTAAAACAACATCATAACCACCACATAAAGCCTCTTGGAAAACTGTCCACTCAATAGCTTCTACCTTACAATTTCCATCCAATAATTTTAATCCAGACCCATAAGTTAAATCAAAACTACCTTCAACGGCACCATCGTTTCCCACTTTAGAAACTACAACAACATCAAAGGGAGTGTTAAGGGGCACTTGTTCTACCACCTCACCACCAATTTCTAGAATTAAACCTGCTTCACCTACATTAAGAGCCCCAATATCAGTAAATATTGCTTTACCAACAAACTGCCCAGAGAAAAGTAATAATAAAGCCAAACCTATAATTGCTAACAACGCAACGCCTGCAATTACCAATGGTTTTTTACTTCCGTTCACAGTTCTTTTCTTACTTCTCTTTCTCATCTCTCATTAATTAGGTTAGCAATTTTGGACAATAAGCCTGAAACCCAACCTCTCCTCCGATAAACCAAATCTCCTTCGCTTGCCCTTATCTCGTCATTTATTTCATCAATTAATTCTCTGTTTGCAGCTAACCCTCTTTGCGCTAAAACCCTGCGTACTTCACCACCTAGCAGTCCCTCATCGATCAAAGTAGGAACTTCCGTACAAGCTCCAGCACTACACACATAACCTTGTGGACATCTTAAGTTAACAGTACCTACAAGATCAGCAGTTTCACAAAAAGCTTCTTGGATCTGACTTTCACTAAGACACCTATCTGCCCTAGATACCCTCCTTCTTGTTTCAGGATCAATACCAACAACAGTAGTTGTAGTGAACAAAGATCCCGGCCTTAAAGTAGGCGAAGCTCCCCTATTCGGAGAATAAGTATTATCCCGGTCAATGCAATAGTCTTGATCTTCTTCAGGTAACTCAACATCTTCAGCTAATTCATCATCTCTTGGTTGAAGATTTCTTTGCTGCAAGTTTAATTCAATCCTACAAATACTATTACAACCATCACCATCAACAGTATTACCATCATCACATTGTTCATCTTCACCTTGAGAACCATCCCCGCAAACATTTAAAGATTCACAGACTCCAGCCTGACATTGTGCACCATCTGTACAAACATTGCCACAAGAACCACAATTATTTTCATCAGTTTGTAAATCAACACAACTGTCAGTACATTGAGTGTCAGGTAAATCCTCATTAGCAGAACAAAATAAATTTTCATAACATCTTCCAGTAAAACAAAGCCCAAATCCAGGACAATCAGCACTATTAACACAGGCATCTTCCCCCACCTGTATACTTCTACCAATATTTAAATTGCCTTCTCCAAAATCCCTCTCTGCATCATTATCCACGCACCAAGCGGCACAAGAATTTTCTTGACAATCAATTTCACCATCATAATCGTTATCAAGCTCATCAGTGCAACTTACACCATCAGCTTCAGTATCACAGACATCACCTATTCCGTCATTATCTACATCATCCTGCCCAGAATTTTGCACATAAGGACAATTATCTTCATTGTTGTCAATAATGTCACCATCAAGATCACTATCACAAACATCTCCCCTACCGTCCCTATCTAAATCCTCTTGGTTAGGATTAGGAATATCCACACAATTGTCATGAGAGTCAACTATTCCGTCGTTATCACTATCACATTCTAGAGAATTCTGTAAATCAGCACCAGAACAAAAATTAAGTGCACTTCTGGGTTCAACAAAAGAATTATCACGGCCAGATACCAACCCACTTGAAGAACATTGTAATTCACGATTATTGCCACTGCCACAAAAAGAATTACCTACGAGCACAACTTCCGCGCTATTTTCCGTCTTTAAACCTCTTTCATTGTTATCAAAACGATTTCCCGAAAGTTTGACATTAGAAGCATCACTGACAAAAACTGCATTCTCAAAATTGTTTATTACGCAATTTTTCAACTCAGTTTTTTTTGGCACAACTTTATCACCTTCAGGATCAGGAACTATAGCTACCCCTGAACCACTACCAAGACCACGTATGTGGTGTCCTTGACAATCAATAGTAACGCCATCTTGATACACAGTTAAACAAGTGTTTAGATTCACCCTAGCCAAGATATTATTGTTGAAAGGTCGATTACACCCACGACAATCACCAGACCTATCTTCAGCAACTAAATCATTTGCTAAATAGAAAGTTTTCCCAACATTGTTGGGATCCCTAGTTATTACCCCACATTGAGTTATCCCTGGACGATCCCCCAAAGCGACAATGTCCACATCATTACTTTGTTTAAAAGCCTGCCCAGCAACTCCTTCTTTAACAGCAGGATATAAGAACAAGAAAGCTAAAGCCAGAACAGCAAAACTAATGCCCAACACCAGCCAAAGCTTGTGTTTATCTACGCTCTTTTTAGGAGAGTAACGAACTTTCCTTCTCTTCACCATCTTTTTTAAGAGAAAAAGAATATTTCTTGCTTTATATATGTTACGTTTTCCCAAAAGTTTATATTAAACAAAATTATTTACTACCAAATGGAAAAATTCATTGAAGCAACAATAAGAAAAGCTAAAAAAGACAAAACAATCTTAGCCGTAGCTATTTTTGGAAGTTATGCTAGAAAGGAACCTTACAACGACATCGACATCTGCCTTTTCCTTCAACCAAAAGACTACCCTGATTTAGCTCTCTCCAAAAAAAAAATAAACTACGCTTCAGAGAACAAAAAATATGATGTACAAGTATTCCAACAACTTCCCCTGTACATAAAAAAAAGAATCCTTAAAGACGCCAAAGTACTTTATTGCAAAAATGAAGATTCACTCTATGACCTTTATTTTAAAACATTAAGAGATTATTCCCATTTTAAGTATATTTATGAAGATTATTTAGAGATGGTTGCCCATGGATAAAAAAAGAATCTTGTCCTTACTGGATCGTCTTGAAAACTACTTAAAAGAGTTAAAAGAACACTTGCCAAAGAATCTCAAAGATTATCAGAAAAATGTTGAAAAAAGAAGATTTTGTGAGAGGACATTACAGCTTTTAATTGAAATATGTATAGACATCTCACAATTAATAGTTAAATATGAAAAATTAGGTTTACCCGATGAAGAAGAAGGCCTCTTTAGCAAATTAGAGAAAAAACAAATTATCTCAGAAGAAATGTCTTTAAAGCTAATCGAGATGAAAAAGTTTAGAAATGTTCTAATCCACCATTATGTCCAGATAGATGATTCTTTAGTATATGAAAACGCCAAAACCAACCAAAGAAATTTCATTGAATTTAAAAAAGAAATTCTTTCTTTCCTTAAAGAAAAATAAAAAGCGCCACCGCTGGGACTTTCAGAAGTATCACTATTCTTGGGGTGAGTTAAACGAACCCTTCGCCTCTCAAGTGGCGTGACACTTGTTTGAACCCAGATATCCATACGGAAACCAGCTTAGCAGGCTAGCGCTATACCAGATTAAGCGACGGTGGCAAAATAGTCTTCACACAAAGAGCACTTATTTAAATGTTTTGCATATAAAAAGAATAGAAATAAAATCACCCTTGAACCGTAGAATTTCTGTGAATACGAGCAAAGTAAGGCACAGCTACAACGTAATCTTCTCCAAAACCAGCAATGTCCCCCTCAATAGCTTCACAAGTCTTTCTTAACTTAGAAACAGCTCTTTTCAATTCTACCAGATCTTTATCTTTTAAGGGCCTGATATTAATTAAAGCAATAGTAGAACCTTCACGTAACACGTCAAGAATTTCTTTGATATCTTCAAACTCTTCCATAACAAAAGGACGTACCCTAACCTTGGCTTTATCTTCTTTAACTTGCTCAGCAGCACCCACTTCTACGTAGTCATCTGACTGAGGCAACATCTCCTCTTCCTCCTCTGGTGGAGTAAATTTTTCTCTTAATCTTAATAAAAAATCTTTCATGTTCACACCCTCAAAACTGTTTTTAGGATAGGATCACTCCTATATAAATGTTTTTATTATCCATAACACAGGATCAATTACCTAGTCTAAAAGTATTAGAATAGGCTTTCCCCGGCTTATTACCTTTTTTGTAAGAGGCCGTAGCCCGCGGCAAACTAAATGTACCAACTATGTTAAGTTTAGCTTTTATTTTGTAAGTAATAATACGGTGTTCTTGTGGTTCTAATTCCGCTAAAGACCAAATTACTTTAGTTCCTTTGCGTGTATTTTTAATCTCTTTTGGTTTTACTGTTCCTATCTCTAAACTTTTCTTAATATTAGCAATACCAGGAATGTAATCCACAATAGCTACGGAATTTAAATGATACCTGGAACGATTTCTAACCTCTAGTTTAACCTTTATTTCAGATAAAGCCTCATCAGAGCTTTTAGTTGTTACCGCCGCCTTATTCAGTACAATAGCTGATTTGACATATTGATAAAAAGCAAAAAATATGAAGATAACAAGCAAGATATAAAACAGAATCCGATAATTTGTAACGTACATCACTTGAGTTGTTTCATCCGGAGCTAAAGCAACTTCCCAAACCAAACTCCTTACACCATCAATTTTTTTCGTGTTAACATCACTAGAAAATAAAGCCTTCCAAAAAGAAACAGGTATTGCCACTTCTTGCGTATTCAAAACATTTCCATCGTTGTTAATATCAACTACAGTTGTAGTTTTAAAGAAGGTACTATCTTCACTTATTTTCAGATTAAATTTAGGGAGAAGGGAAACAACTTCTACTTTCTGATTAATAACTTTAACAGTTTGTCCCTCTTTTTCAAAAACAAAAAACAGATAGTAATCTTTAGGTTGTTGGAATTTACTAGTAGTAATAGAAAACTCAACAGTCTTTCTTTCTAACGGAGGTAAATCAATATGAACTTCTTTCCTAAACTCAGGGATTTCACTTTCAATTCTAACTACCAAATCCTTTAAATCCAAAGGGTTTCTATTATCTAAAAATAATTTAATAGACAGAGGTTCACCAGGAGTGATTTTTTCATCCATATCTAACTCCGCCTTGATTGAAGGAAGATAATCCAATGGCTTATCATCACGCAAGTAAACTTTTAAGTTGCGAGTATAACTTTCCCCTAAATCGCTTTCAATAGAAATTGACATGGTATAAATTCCAGGAGGAAAATCTTCTAAAGGCCTAGCCACTATCTGAGTTGTATAACTCGCCCCCGGACGCAACTCCACTATTCTATCCTTTAAAGGTGAAGGATCAACTGCCCAACCAATACCACTTCTTAAAGAGAAGATACTGTACCGCTGAGTCAAAGAATTCTGGTTAGTAATCTTCAAATCAAAAACAGCCCCTTCCGAAGGACTGATCTCATTCTTAACTGCTGTTAAAAGGACCGAAGATTCAGCCCAAGCCAAACTTGAAAATACAAAAATCAAGAGTACCAAAAATAATAGAAACTTTCCCCTCAAGTGTTCCACCTCAAGAAAAACCAAAATTAGGCTTCTATTTAAAATCTTCGCTTTTTGGCTAAAAGAAACATTTATATATCATGTTCTTTTAATTAACCCTAAAAACGAGGCGATAAAATAGATGGCACAAGAGAGTTTTTTTAGAGGAGCAATTACTTTCCTAGGAGACCTAGGTGTATACAATGTTCTTCTCCCTTTTATCCTCGTCTTTACTATTGTTTTTGCGATTCTAGAAAAGACCAAAATTTTTGGAGTAGAGAAAGTAGGAGGAGAAGAGTTAAGTAAAAAAAATATTAACAGTATCACTGCTTTTGTCGTTGCTTTCTTAGTTGTAGCCTCTACAAATCTCGTAGCAGTCATCAACGAAGTCATGGCCAATGTTGTTCTTCTCTTATTATTAGCAATCTGTTTCCTATTACTGGTTGGTGTTTTCTATGAAGATAAACAATTCAGCCTAGAAAAATCTCCCGGATGGGTCACTTTCTTTATGTTTCTAATGTTTTTCGGGATTTCAATTATTTTTCTTAACAGTCTTGGCTGGCTCCAAGCCATCATTGATTTTATCTTTGAAGCACCTTTAATTATTAGTCCAGAAGCAATTGCTTCCATAGTACTATTAGTTATTGTAATTATTTTCATCTTCCTTATTGTACGGGACCCTCGCAAAAAAAAGGAGGAAAGCAAAAAAGAATGAAACAGGAGGTCACAAGATGGCAACATTTGACAGTTTAGTTTTTTACTTACAAGAATACGGGGTGCTAGATTTTCTTTTACCGTTTTTACTAGTATTCACTATAATTTATGCAGTATCTTCAAAATTACCCTTAATTAAAGACGATAAAAGATTTAGGGTAGTTTTAGCTTTAACTATCGGTTTATTATTTGTAATTCCACACGTGGTTGGAAATTATCCTTTAGGTTATGACCCCGTTCAGGTTCTTAACGAAGCCTTACCTAGTGTTGCCCTTGTAGCAGTAGCAGTCCTAATGTTGTTCATCCTACTAGGACTTTTCGGAACAGAAATCACTGAAAGCATGGCTCCAATTATCGCTATAGTAGCCATTGCTTTTGTTGCTTACATCTTTGGATCTTCATTAGGATTTTGGCAAGGACCATACACAACATTCAGTTGGTGGTCGGAAGAAGTTACTAACCTAATTATTATTATACTCGTCTTCGGTGGTGTAATCTGGTTTATGACTAAAGAACCAGGATCAGGTTCAGTTAAAGGCGCCCTCGAAACTGCCGGTGAATGGCTATCTAAAATAGCAAGAAAAGGTAATTAGAACATGGCAACTTTTTTAGATGTGGGCATATTACAATCGTTTGATGTAGTATTTGCTTTCATCTTTGTTTTTGCTGTTATGTTTGCCTTACTACAAAAAATAAAAATCATAGGTGATTCTTTAGCAGTCAATGCCATCATTTCTGTAGCCATTGCCTTTATGGTAATTCTTTCCAGAACTTTAGTGGAAATCATTAACACCATGATCCCTTGGTTTGTTGTAGCAATTATCTTTTTCCTTTTATTAGTTCTGATTTTTATGGTCCTAGGAACTGAAGAAAAAGATATTGGAAGTGTTGTTAAAAATAATCCAGCAATCTTCTGGGCTATCCTTTCAGTGGCCGTAACTATTGCTATAGGGTCAGCAGCTACAGTTTTAGGTCAATCATTATTAGTAGAAGGTTCTGGAGAAGTAGTAGCCCAACCAGGAGAATTAAGCGTAGCAGGAACCAGTTTTGGTCAGAACATCTTAGCTACTTTAATCCATCCAAAAGTATTAGGAATTCTCGTTTTATTTGGAGTCGCTTTCTTTGCCGTGTTGCTTATTTGTGGGAAAGCTTCTTAGTTTTTTCTTTCTAGTTTTTTAAGAACAACGTTGTATCTCTCTTTTTGTTTGGTAGACCATCTTCCATCTTGAACAGAAGCCTGCTTATCCAGATAGTTAGTTAAATAGTTAATCTGTTTTTCCATGCCCGTTCTATTGACTAAGTTTTCCAAACGACTCAAATCTTCATCAATTTTAAATTCTACTATCGAATAAGGAAAAGGAATTAAATTTCTAACGACCACTTGGGTCAATGAATGAACTCTACCATAACCTAAATTTCTTAATCTTTCATAATTTGATATCATTTCTTCCTCACCTTTTCAGTAATACTAGAAAGTTCTTTCACATTTTCTACAAATTGTGGCACAACATCTTTAAAGACCTTACCAACAGCATTCAGCTCAGTCCCAACTTCTCGCATTCTAGAATCATAATCCTCTAACTTACCCAAAACACCATGGTGTAAAGTTTTAAAATCTTCTTGTAATTTAGTCAAGTCATTTAACAATTTTTGCTGTTGCTCTTCAACTTTTTCTTTCCAATCAATTATTTTCTTAACTTCAACAATCAATTGATCCCATTTCTCATCAATGATTCCTTCAGCTATTTCTTCAATTCTACTATCAAAATTACCCTCCGGTGCTTGTGGTAACGAAAAACTAGAAGGTTGCTGCGAAAAATTAAAATCATCTTGCCCCAGGGCCATATTAACTTGCTCCACAGGATAGCCTTTCTTAACCAATTCATCAACAATAAAATTGTCTGTTAAACCTTGACCTCTTAACTTCTCGATCTCAGAATTTAAATTGTTCATATCCATTTATCATCACCTTTTAGTTATTTATGCTTTTTGCCCAATTTGTTTTCCACCATCCTTTCAAGGTCTCTTTGTGTAACAAAATTTAACGGATTCCAAAGTTCAACATATCTTTTAAGTGTCATTACTTCTTCTATCCCGGCAGTCATTTTCAGTTCTTTAATTATTAAATCCATTTTTTGTAAAGTTTTACTCTGTTCCCGCTTCATTTCCATGATTTCTTCATTTAACGATTTTACTTCTGAAGACAAATTTCTATTTTTCCGAATGAGATCATTTTTTAAAACGTCAACTTCTCTTAATAAATTATTAACTTTTATCTCTAATCCTTTAACCCACAGATACAATTTGGAGTTGTCAAACGTAGGCGGGGTTGGCTGATTCATAAATTAAGGATATTTAATATCTTTTTAAAGATTACTTAGATTACAGAAAATATAATATACTCTTGTTGAATATTAAAGATAAAAAGATGGAAGATAGCTCTAAAAAATGTTTTGATTACAGGACTTATCACGAAGGAGAAAACAAAGTTCTTAAGATTAATGCAGAAAATTGTTCATTTCCACCATCCATAGAGTATAGCAAATTATGCATGTCTAAAGTTATTGACCTACTAATTCAAAATAGAGGAGTAACAACAGTAATCATATCCCAACTTAGAGAATACGAGTATGACTATTCACAAACCACTCTTCTTAATGAACTAGCTGATATTTACCAGAAATTAAACCATGAGCAACGTTACAAACACGCTCAAATCATTGCCAATCCATTACATGAAAGATACGTGAAAGGAAGTTACGCTAAATTTCAAAGATTGGTTTCTAAGGAACTAAAAGAAGATCCTTTGGCCGCTTTTATTAGACTAAAAAGATTAGAAAGACACGAAAAAGAAAAGCTGAACTATCTCATTGACCAAAGGCATTCCACTAGCCAAAAAAAATATCTGCAAATATTGCACGAAGTTATTTCTGTTATTGGACAATTAAAAATCATACAACTCTTAATGCCCCATACAAAAGCTTATGATGTAGGTGAAAGAGAAATCTATGGGAATATTTTCCAACCATCTACACGACCAGACTTCATGCACACTAAATTAATTACAGAGTTTCCTGACGGAGAAATATTAGAAAGTTATAATTTTAAAGTTAACCTGGAAGAAGGAGAAGTTAACATTTTTGGTTTCGATGATAATGTTAAAATTCTTTACCACCTTACACCTCCTGAATTCAAGTTTACTGAAGACTTCTACTCCTTGCTTGATGATGCTAAAAGAATTATGTCAGAACATAAGCCAACTAAAGAAGAATTCGTTGATCCACAAAGAATGCGTGAAATATTTTTTAGTATAGGGAGAGACCTATTAGTTGATTTAGCACAAAACAAGGGTCTTAATCTCTCACAAAAAAAATTAGACGAATTGGCCAATGCCTTGTTAAGGTATTCTGTTGGTTTCGGTTTGATTGAAGTTCTTTTATCAGACCCCAAAATCCAAGATATTAACGTCAACTCACCTAACGGCCAACTCCCTTTATTTATTGTTCACCATGATTACGGAGACTGTTACACAAATATTTATCCAACCCATTTAGAAGTAGAAAGTTGGGCTACAAAGTTAAGATTAATCTCTGGAAGGCCCTTAGATGAAGCCAACCCTATTCTAGACACAGAACTAAAAGTTCCTGGTTTCTCTTCAAGGGTTGCTGCTATCACTGCACCTTTAAATCCGAGTGGAATTGCTTTTTCATTCAGGAGACACCGTGACTACCCTTGGACTTTTCCACTTTATATCCAACCCAAAATCAGATACATTAATCACTTGGCTGCAGGACTGTTAAGCTTTTTAATTGATAATAATGCCACCATTTTAGTAGCTGGAACTAGAAGTAGTGGAAAGACTTCTTTACTCGGTTCTTTTTTAGTAGAAATTTTAAGAAAATATAGAATCATTACTGTAGAAGATACTTTTGAGCTCCCACAAGAATCTCTTCGTGATTTAGGTTATAATATTGAATCTCTTAAAGTAGCATCTGCCTTATCCTCTCCAGGTTCTGAAGTAGAAGCCTCTGTAGGGATACGTTCAACTTTAAGGTTAGGAGATTCAGCTTTGTTTGTAGGAGAAGTTCGTTCGAAAGAAGCCATTTCACTTTTTGAAGCAATGCGTGTAGGTGCAGCAGCTAACGTGGTAGCTGGGACTATCCACGCCGATTCACCTTATGGTGTTTATGACCGTGTTGTTAACGATATTGGGGTCCCTAAAACTTCTTTCAAAGCCATAGATATTATCGTAACAACTAACCCAGTGATCTCTGGTTTGAAGAAATATAAACGAGTTCTTAGAATTACTGAAGTCAGAAAAGAGTGGGAAGATGACCCTCTTAAAGAAGGCGCTTTCGTAGATTTGATGGTTTACAACCCTGAAACCGACGAATTAGAAGTTACTGATGAATTGATGAACGGAAATTCAGAGATACTTAAAAGAATGGCTTCAAGGATTAGAGAATTTGTTGGTGACTGGGACGCCATTTGGGGCAACAT
>CAYFOH010000003.1:0-53000 GCA_964344755.1 uncultured Methanosarcinales archaeon | reverse complement strand
TAACTCGAAACAATATCATGCCAGTATACAAATTTATTCCATTTGGGACAGCACTCTAGATAGAAAGTTCTTTTAAACTGATTACCTCCTAATCATATCAGCCAAAAACCCAAACAAGATAATTTGTAATCCCACCAATATTAGTAAGATGGTTAAAACTGTCGACGGCGTTCTCCCCACATAACCTAAAGTAAAAAATCGGTAAACCAACCAAACTCCAATTAAGCCTCCGAACGCTATAAAAGTTGCACCAACTCTTCCAAAGAAAGCTAAAGGTTGGTAATCACGGTAGATTCTAAGAATATTAATCCAGGCTTTGATAGCATATTGCAAAGGACTTTTAAATAATCTACTGTCTCTTGTTTTCTTAGTAACTACTGGAATTTCTGTGATCTTAAAACCTTGTTTGGCAGCCCTAATAATTTGTTCTTGTGTGTAAGTAAACGTGTTAATAAACTCAATTTCCCTAGCCACTTCTGCTGTGAAAGCTCTATAACCAGTTGTGGAATCCGTAATTTTAATTTTTGTTAAGGAACTCAAGACCTTGGAGAAAGCAATATTTCCGATTCTTTTCATTAGAGGCATATGTTTGGTACTACATTTGAACCTACTTCCCAACACCAGATCATAACCTTCTTTAACTTTGTCTACAAGTTCAGGAAGGTGTTTTGGACTATATTGGCCGTCAGCATCTGTGTGGACAATGATATCTGCTTTCCTAGCCAAGCACTCTTTCATTTCCCTTCTAAAAGTTTCTGCTAATCCTCTATTCCTTCTGTTAGAAACAACGATTGCTCCGGCCTGTTTCGCAACTTCAACCGTTCTATCTTTAGAACCGTCATCTAAAACCAAAATCTGGAATTCCCTGTCTTGCATATATCTTTTGATATCTTGTAAAACCTTAGGCAAGGTTTCCTCTTCATTATAAGCTGGTATAGAGATAATTACTTTCATTTTATGGCAAGACTTCAAGAAGATTATAAATTTTTGTTTGCTACATTAACCACATTTTCAAGTAACATCGCCACAGTCATTGGGCCCACTCCACCAGGAACAGGAGTAAAGAAAGAAGCTTTTTCTTTAACATTCTCAGCAACATCTCCTACTATTTTCTCATTAACCTTAGAGATACCTACATCAACAATAATAACACCTTCTTTAACCATCTCCTTGCTAATAAAATTGGGCTTCCCTACTCCGCTGACCAAGATATCTGCTCTTAGTGTGTGTTGTGACAGATCTTTAGTAAATTCATGACAGATCGTCACTGTCGCTCCACGATTTACTAACATCATAGCTAAAGGTTTACCAACAATATTGCTGTGGTTGATAATAACAACTTCTTTTCCTTTAACTTCAATCTTGTATTCTTCCAATAACCTCACAACACCTTTTGGAGTGGCTGATGCAAAAGATTCGTCTCCTAACAGGACCTTCCCTAAACTTGTTTTAGTTAAACCATCAACATCTTTCTCAGGAGGAATACTAGCAAGAATTTTTTTACTATCTAAATGCTTAGGTAAAGGCAATTGTACAATAATTCCATCACATTCCAGATTTTTGATTCTACTAATCAACTCCGTTTCACCAACATCTTCGTCAAATTTAACAATATCCACTCCTAAACCTATCTCTTCTCCTTTTTTTTTCTTAATGTTTGTATAAAGCACAGAATCAGGTCTTTCCCCACACATAATAATTGTTAACTTACCTTGAGACCCTTTTAATCCTTCTAAAATTTCTTTAGCTAATTTTTTACCATCAAGAATTGTTGTCATCTTCAATATATAGGAAATTTTTCACACATTTGAATCACTTCTTCTTTTACTTTTGCTTGTAGTTCTAAATTCTCCATCTCTTTTAACACACTAGCTATCTTTATTCCTATTTCAATCATCTCTGGTTCTTTCATCCCTCTTGTAGTTAAAGCAGGTGTGCCAATTCTGATACCAGATGGATTGAAAGGAGTGGAAGGATCATAAGGAACAGTGTTACAATTGGTAACAATTCCTGCTCTTTCTAAAGCTTCTGCTCCTTGCTTACCCAAACCAATGCCTTGTTCTCTTAAATCAATTAAAATGAGATGGTTATCTGTTCCACCAGTTACTAAAGTCATGCCTTCCTTTTTCAGAGAACTTGCTAATGCATTTGCATTCTTAACGACTTGTTGTGCATAATCTTGAAATTCTGGTTGTAAAGCTTCATGAAAAGCTACAGCTTTACCAGCAATACTATGTTGATGAGGCCCTCCTTGTAAACCTGGAAAAACTGCTTTGTCAATTTTTTTCTTTATCTCTTCTTTACAAAGGATCATAGCCCCCCTTGGTCCTCGAAGAGTTTTATGGGTAGTCGTCATTACGACATCAGTAAATGGGAAAGGACTTTGGTGTACACCTCCCACAATTAATCCTGCGATATGAGAAATATCTGCCATAGAGTAAGCTCCGACTTCTTTAGCAATTTCATGAAATTTTTTAAAATCTAGTTGTCTAGGGTAAGCTGTTGATCCAGAAACAATAATTTTTGGTTTTTCTTTAAGAGCAATCTTTCTTACTTCTTCCATATTGATTAAACCAGTTACTGGGTCTACTCCATATTGCACTGCCTGAAAATATTTTGCGGAAAAATTAACTCGGTGGCCGTGTGTTAGATGGCCTCCCATGTCCAACCTCATACCCATAATCTTTTCCCCGGGTTTAAGCAAGGCATGATAAATCGCCATGTTGGCTGGACTACCAGAATAAGATTGTACATTAACGTGTTCAGCTCCAAATAATTTTTTTGCTCTTTCGATAGCTAACAATTCAATCTCGTCGGCGTGTTCATTGCCCTGATAATATCTCTTTTTGGGATAACCTTCACTATACTTGTTGTTTAAAACAGAACCACAAGCAGCTAAAACAGCTTTACTAGCATAATTCTCTGAGGGAATCATTTGCAGTGTGTTTTGTTGTCTTTTTAATTCTAAAGAGATTAACCTTTGTGTTTCAGGATCCATAAGAAGAAACTACTATCAACGTTAAAAAGAGTTATGGTCTTAAAATCAGATTAATAAGAGAACTGGAGCTTAATTGTATGTGTTCAAACCAGAACTTATTCTTGCTCCTGCTGGTTCCATCTGTGGACCCATTCCCTTTACCCAATCCTTGATTCTATCCGATATTGTTTTTCCTTTTGGTGGCTCAAATTTCGTGTCTCTAAAATATTTAGCACTAGTTCCGGCTATCACTGAAGCACTATAGAACCCCCAGGCCAGATGCATTGCATTAATATCCTCTACACCATCAGCAACAAAAGGTATGGCTGCTGCGGTTGTAGCTAAAAGGTAATTTAAAACTCTTCCAGGTTTTGGCTTTGGTTTTCTAATTGCTCCAGATTTAACAAAATCGTCCATTTCTATTTCTTCTAATGTTTCTTCTATTGTAGGGGTAACTACAAAACCAATAAAGGAATAAGCCATGATACCAATTCCTAAACAGTAACCACCTGATGCTATTAAAGCTGCTCCGGCTACACTCTTTAACGCAAAGTTCGTTTGAGTGAATTTTGTGGATAAAGTATATTTATTCCAACCATAATCTTTGACTTTGTCAACAATATCTTGATGTTTATTTAATATTTTTTCATCTATATCTGACAACAAATCTCTTAAGCTCATAGTATGTCTGTTAGCACCCAATTTATAAAGATTTCTCTGAAAACTATCTTTTATCTTTACATAAACTATTTAAAACAGTAGCATTCTAAATTGGCCCATGGACAAAAAAGAAATTGATGTTTCTATTGTTTTCCCGACTTATAATGAGGCGGAAAATATCGTGCCTTTAATAAAAAGGACTCAAGAGTCCCTTAAAGATTATCAATTAGAAATAATTGTAGTTGACGACGACAGCCCAGATAAGACTTGGGAATTAGCTTCTTTACTTAATTCTCCTGATGTGAAAGTTGTTAGAAGAATTAATCAACGAAAATTGGTTGGAGCCATACAAAAAGGAATTGATTTAGCCAAAGGCAAATATGTAGTTTGGATGGATGCTGATCAGTCAATGCCCCCAGAGTTAGTTCCTAAAATGATTCCTTACTTAGATCGATATGGTGTTTGTGTTGGTTCAAGGTATGCTAAAGGTGGCAAAGATGCTAGGCCTTTTCTGAGAGTGGCTTCAAGTCGCTTCATTAACCTTTTAGCTAATATTGTCCTTAATTTTAAAGTCCTTGATTATGATAGCGGTTTTATTGCAGCTCGTAAAGATGTTTTAGAGAATTATCGTTTGTCTGATTCAGGTTATGGTGAATATTGTATCGACTTTTTGTATCGGGTTGGTAAAAAACATAGAATAAAGGAAGTAGGTTATTCTTTTACGGATAGAAGGGCAGGTCAATCTAAAACGGCTGCAACTCTTTTTGGTTTATTTAAGTTTGGTTTGATTTATATGAAAAGGATCTTTGAGATTAGGTTAAAATATTAAAATGGCCAAGCTCGTATTTTTTACACAAAATACTATGGCTTCTGTTGTAGCAACCAGGAAAGTTTTACTCAAACATCACGACCAAATTTCGGCAATTGTTTTATCTAGTCAACTCAAAGGGGAAGCGTTCACTGACCAACTGAAAGTGGCTTATAAATTAATTAAAAAATCATCTTTAGGTTTTTTTTCTTACAAGTTGGTTGAATCTAAACTTTATAATTTGTTGTTGACTTCTCACAAATTGCTTAAAACTAAACTTTACCAAACGGGTCAAGCTAAAACCATTCGTGGCTTAGCTAAACAGTACCAAATTCCGATCATTGAAACAACTGATCTTAGTGATCCAGAATTTTTACAAAAAGTCAAAAAATTGAATCCAGACTATATTTTATGCCTAGTTTCCCAGATTTTAAAGAAAAACGTTTTTGAAACGTTAGGTAATAAGTTAATCAATGCTCACGGTTCTTATTTACCAGAATATAGGGGTGCTGCCCAATATTTTTGGTATCTGTTAAATCAAGACCCACAGTACGGTGTAACTATTCACTTTATGGAGCCAGGATTAGATACTGGAGACATCATCTTTCAAAGAAAATTTTATTATGATTCCAAGACCTCTGTTTACAAACTTCATTACGATTTAGCAGCTTCTTTTGGTGACATGCTTAATGAATTCATAGAGGAATATACTAACAAACAATTTTCTTCAATTAAGCAAGACCATCAAAAAGCTACCTTTACAAGGATGCCTTTGAAGGAAGATCTAATTCAATTGAAGTCTAGAGGTGTTAAATTATTGCCTGTGAGAGATTTTTTGAGAAATGTCTAAAATAAAAAGTATCTATTTACTATTGATTATTATTGTTCTTTTAGGTTCTTTTTTAAGAGTTCACGATCTAAATACAGAAAATCTTTGGACTGATGAAATTATCACTTTAGATCATTTAAAAGCTGATTCTTTAGAGACATCTATAGCTGACAGAGAGTTAACGCCAACTTTTTATTTTAATTTTTTAAAGTATTGGACAAACCTTTTTGGAACTTCAGAACAAGCTTTAAGGTCGCTTTCGATAGTTTTTGACTTGTTAGCAATAATCTTTATTTTCTTGTTAGGTGCAAAACTTTTCAACAAAAAAGTAGGGCTGTTAGCTGCCCTGTTCTTAGCTACAACCATGTTACAAGTGTTGTATGCCCAAGAAGCCCGTCCTTACAGCATGTTTGGCTTTTTGGTTTTGTTAGCTACTTATTTCTTGGTTTTATCGGTTTCTAACAAGAAGAGTAATTATTGGTTTGCTTATGCTATCTCTCTAATTGTTGCACTGTACACAAGCTACATGACTTTTTTTGTTGTGATGTTCCATTTCTTAGCCATCTTGTTTTGGAAAAGAAAATGGTTGTGGAAGTTTTTGATGGCTTCTTTAATTAGTATCTTAGCTTTTATCCCTGGCCTTACGATTCTTCATACACAAATATTGTTACGTCAACCAGCTTTACAGCAGGCTTTCATTGCCAGAGGCATACCTCCTTTTTTGGCCAATCTTGGTATCGGGTTTTATTTGTTACCAATCACTTTTCTGGCTTGTGGTTTGGTTTTAGCTTATTGCTTTTTAAGAAAAGTAAACTTTAAGAAAGTTCCTTGGAAATTTTTGACTCTTTTAGTAACATTGATAATTCTTGTAGTTCACTTAGTTTTACTGGACAAAACTTTGAGATCTTTCTCTTTAATTAGGCACTCTTTTTTTGTTGTTCCGTTCTTTTACTTACTTTTGGCTTACGCCATTCTATCTTTAAAGTCCAAGAAAGTACAAGCTCTGATTATCTTTATGATCCTAATGTTTAACGCTTTTACTCTTTATGTTTATTATGAGCAAACTACTAAAGCTCCTTGGGAAGAAACTATTGATTTTATTGAAGAGAATTCTCCTAATACTTTATTACTTTTTACTAAAGCTGAAAGTAATATTAACTTGTTTGAATATTATTATCCTAATTCTTATCGCAAATTAGAACTCACTTGGGAGATGAACCATGCCAGAAAATATTTTGATAAGGAACTTTTGTTATCTGAACTGGAGTCGGAGGACAGATTTTGGTTAATTTCTTCACGTGACGGTAATTATGGGAAAGAGTATAAGAAATTCTTAGACAAGCACTTCACTGTTGTTAAAGAAAAACATGGCCGAGAGTTAAGTGTTTATCTTTATGAGGTCGGGTAGTCCACAAAACTTAAATACCTTTGTTTTAAAAAATAATGGATGGTTAGTTATATTACAATTCTTTTGTTTTTCATTTACACCTGGGGCCTAGGTTTCTCGGCAACTTATTTCCTTAAGAAGTCTAAGAATTTTTGGGAAAGGCAAATTATGAATGTAGCTTTTGGATTAGGTGCCTTTGCCTTTTTAGCTATTTTACTTAACCTTTTCCATATACCTTTGGATTGGAGGATCTTTTTAGTTTTAAGCTTGATCTTGCCTATTTACCACCTAATAAAACATAGAAAATTCCCTAAACCTTCTCTTAAATTATCCAAAGAATCCCTTTATACTCTGCTTGTTTTAGTAATTGTTTTAGTATCTTTCTACATTTACTTACAGGGTGCTTTTTCTTATCCTTACCTAGAAAATGAAGATCCTTGGGGCCATTCAGTAGGAATTAAATATGTAAGCATAGAAAAAACAGCTTATGATCCTCAACATAGTGATTTTGATCGTTTCCTTTCATATGTTGACCCTTACCCCCCAGCATATAATATCCTTTTAGGCGTTTTGCATCAAACGTCTCCAGACTTAACTTGGACTATGAAGTTCTTTAACGCTCTGATAATTTCGTTGAGCATATTTTTCTTTTACTTTTTTGCCAAGTTGTTTGTAGGTAATAGAAATAAAGCTTTGTTTGCTACTTTTGTTTTAGCATCTCTTCCTTCTTACCTTAGTCACTTTATTTGGGCCCATGCTCTTATTATCACTTTGGTTTTCCCTTTATTTTATGCTTTTCAAAAAATTCCAACAGATAAAAAATGGGTTTATTTATCAGCCATAATGGTGGCTGCTGTTTGGTTCACGCAAAACCTCTCTCAACCACTAAAAATTAGCACTTTAATCCTAATTTACTTAATAGTATATTCAATCACCCAGAAAAAGATTTTCAAAAAAGGTTTTACTGCCTTTTTTGCAGGAGGATTTTTGTCTTTGTTATGGTGGGGTGATTTAGTCAGAAGATATTCTTTAAAAGGTCTTTTAACCAACTATTACCAGGTGGGCCAAACCACAACAGATGCGGCCGTGTCTTCAAGTACAAGTTCTTTGTTTAGTAAAATCTCTGGTATTTTAGCTAGGTTAACTTCTTCTGGAGGTTCTGCATCTAGGGCTTATTCATTTGAAGATTTTTTCTTTGCTCAAAAAGAGAACCTGATCAATAATCCCATTGGCATTGGTGTGATAGTCTCTTTACTGGTTTTGGTAGGTCTTGTTTATGTTTTATGGCATTACAAATCTAAACTTGTTAAAAAAGAGAATACTTGGTTGGCTATTACTTTATTTTGGTTAATCTTTACTTTCTGGGGTGTAAACGGACAAACATTTCCAGTATCCGTTGCTAGAGGTCCATTTAGAGTCTGGATGCTTTTAGCTATCCCTGTTTCTTTGTTAGCAGCAGAAGGAGCTTATTTTTTACTAAACTTTTTCCGTAAAATTAAAGGAGCTAAATTAGTTATTATAGTCTTACTAATATTAGGAATCTACCTAACTTCAACTTCACAAAAATTTGCTCTAAATACTACTGTGTGGCCAACTTCAAGCGCTTTTTCTAACCCCCAAGAGGCTTTTGAATATGGATCTTTATTAGAGAGTCTACCAGATAACACCAAAATATTTATGTTGGCTCCCAGGCCTAAGCTTATCACCGGTTTTGGCAAATTTGATTGTATCTGGTGTAAGGAGATTTATGATTTTAGACAAGAGATAGTAGGTAAAAGTCCTGAGGAAATCTATTCCTTTTTAAAAGAAAACAATTATGAATATTTGTTAATTAATCCATCGATGGATCTTAGACAGCTAAGAAAACATTTTGCTGAAGAAGAAGTTCAAGCTTATTTAAATGAACTCTACCCTGCACTAGCCAGCTCTCAAGACTTTGAGATAACTCAACACATTGAACAAAGGATATTTTTATTGAAAGTAAAATGAAAGAACTAACTAAATGGCAAAAAGGACTACTTTACCTACTTTACGCTCTTTTGGTTCTGATGGTGGTTTTCTCTTTTATATCGCTAAAGAATAGGGGTAAAGAAGGTTTTGATCGTTGTATTCAATGGAAGTGTGAAAAAGGGGGACAAGATTATTGTAGCAAATTAAGAGAAGTAAATAACTGTTGTTTAGGTGCTGGAGGTGAAACTGTAGCTACTGAAAGTGGTTACACGTGCCATTTTTCTTAAATGAAATTAACTAAGTCTTCTCTTTATCTGATCTTAATTTTTTTATTAGCTCTAGTTTTAAGAATAATAGCTGCTCATCATACAGGTGTTTCAACAGATGAAATGGTTTATTCTGTTATCCCTTATAATATTATTTCTTCTGGTGCTTTAAGCACAAATGAACAAGGTCCTTTGTTTTTCTATTTAACTGATTTGGGCTATAAACTACTAGGTGGCGTTAATGCTATTTCAGTGAGATTAGTTTCCATAGTTTTTGGCTCATTAGCTTGTTTAGTAATATTTTTGATATCACAAGAAATATTTAAAAATAAAAAAGCTTCTTTATTATCAGCTTTTCTCTTTGCTGTATCAAGCTTTGCTATCACTTTCAATTATGAAATGGACATGTTAGCTTTCTTTTTTGCTTTATTAAGCATTTTGTTTTTTATAAAATTTTTAAAAGGCAAACATTACTTCTTGATTTTTACCTCACTCTTTTTGGCTTTAGGAAGTTTAGCTAAACCGTTAATTTTAACCTTAGTTTTACCCTTCCTTCTTATTTTTTTGATTTACCTTAAGCAAAAAAAATTACTATCAACTAAACGCATTAATAAAAACCTGTTAACTTCATTAATTGTTAGTATAATTGTAGCTTTACTAATAGTTTCTCCTGTTTTAATTTACAACTTTTTATCTTACCAAGAAAAAGGTGTTACGGACTATTATTTTGCCTCTGTTTTAGGGATTGGTAATTATCCTGTGGGTGGAAGTGGTCAACATTGGGAAACCAGCCGCTTAATAGGTGTAGTTTCCCATATTTTCACTTTCATGTTAACTAAAGACGTGATTCTTTCAATCTTTGGTTTAGTAGGGGGTATTTTCTTGTTTAAGAAAAACAAGACAATCTTCGCTTTACTTTGGCTCTCAATTTTAGTACTTCTTCTTTATGTCGGAGGAAAAGTCAACAGTTCTCCCCATTATTTGCTTGTTCCTGCTATCTTAAGCATTTTTGCAGGTTATCCTTTACTTAGATTTAGTAAAATACTTTCCCAAAAAATTAAGTTTAAGCAAGTAATATTGCTACTTTTAGCCACATCTTTTTTCTTAAGTTTCTTTTCTTTACAAGAGATTGTAGAGTCTCGAGATGAATCTATTACTTTAGTTTTAAGAGACTTTGTGAAAGAGAATATCGCTGACGAAGGGTTAGTAATTATTGATCCTCGCATTTATAACGGAATACATGCTTGGGTTTTTCATGATAAGCATTATATCCAGGCCTTTGACTTTTTTAATTTACTTGAAAATCAGCAAACAGCTTCAAGAATAGATGTGCCCATTTATTATTTAGAATGCGGACCTGGAACAAATTGTGGCTGGAAACCAGAAGATTTTCAAAGAATTTTTCAGGCTAGTGAAGAAGTCAGCAACTTCTTTAAAGAAAGAACAACCAAAATAGCTGAAGTTCAAGCCACTCATAATTTTAGAGTCTATTATGGTGAACTGTCTTTACCAAAAACTGTTCTACCTTTAATCGACCAAACCCACAACTTTTGGGGTTATTCCGTGGGTTGGAAATATCCTCAGTTTTCCTTAGATTATTATTCACGGGGATTTTTACATTATGTGGGATTATTGGTCTTATGGTTAGACATTTTGTTAACTTTAGGCACTATTTTGTTGGTTTTTAGAATGGTTTTGAAGGAAACAGTAGCATAATCTTTTTATAGAGTTTAATGTGTTTTTTGTTATGATGGATAATGTTGAAAAAAAAGTTTACAATGACAAAATTCTTTGCATAATTGTTAGGGCCAAAACTGTTTCTGAGTTAAATGAAGAGATGCTTTTTGCCACTCCTGACTATTTTCCTTTCCAAATGGGTATTCATAATAGAAAAAAAGATAGTACTTGTACGGCCCACGCTCATCTTCCTTTCCCTGAGCTAAAAGATTTTCCTGTGCAAGAATTTTTTTATGTTGTTTCAGGTAAAGTTAAAATCAATTTATTTGATGAGAGAGAAAATGATCAGTTAATAGATTCTGTAATAATAAACACAGGCGATTCAATTGTTCTAAATTGTGCTCATGGCTTCGAGTTTCTAGAAGATTCTAAATTAGTTGAACTAAAACAGGGCCCTTATCGGGGTAAAGAGAAAGAGAAGAGGTTTTTCAATGAAAATACCAGTATGTGAGCCCACTTTAAAGGGAAACGAACTAGCTTATGTTACAGAAGCTGTTAAGTCTGGATGGATTTCTTCAGCTGGTCAATTTATTCAAGATTTTGAAGAAAAATTTGCTGACTATTGTAATGTTAAGCATGGCATTAGTTGTGCTAATGGCACAGTAGCTTTACATTTAGCGATTGAAGCTTTAGGAATAGGTAAAGGTGATGAAGTAATTATGCCAACTTTTACCATGGCTGGTTCTTGTAACGCTATTATTTATTCTGGTGCAAAACCGGTTTTAATCGATTCTGAGAGAGAAACTTGGAATATGGATATTTCTAAGATAGAAGAAAAAATAACTTCCAAAACTAAAGCCATTATGGTTGTGCACATTTATGGCCATCCCGTTGATATGGACAAAGTCAAAGAAATTGCTGACAAACATAATTTATTGATTCTAGAAGACGCAGCAGAAGCTCATGGGGCAGAATATAACGGACGCAAGGTTGGATCTTTAGGAGATATAGCCTGTTTCAGTTTTTATGCTAACAAAATAATTACAACAGGCGAGGGCGGCATGGTTGTAACTAACAATGAACAAGTTGCTGAAAGAGCAAGAAAGTTAAGAAACCATTTTTTTGGTAAACCTCGATTTTTACATCAAGAAATAGGTTTCAATTATCGTTTAACCAACTTACAAGCTGCTTTGGGCTTGGCGCAATTAGAACAGATTGAAAGTTTTGTTGATAATAGAAGAAAAAATGCTCAGTTATACACTAGTTTATTAAAAGAGGTACCTGGCTTAACGTTACCAGTAGAAAAACTTTGGGCCAAAAATGTTTATTGGATGTACAGTTTGTTGGTCGAGAAAGAATTTGGTCTTTCTATGTCTCAATTGAGAGAAGAGTTGTTACAAAGAGGCGTGGATACCAGAACTTTCTTTTACGGCATGCACAAACAGCCGGCTTATCTTAAAGGAGGAGATAACTATCCTGATTGTTCTGGAAGTTATCCTGTAGCCGACGAATTGGCTGAAAAAGGATTATATTTACCTTCTTCTTCACATTTAACAGAAGAACAGATAAGGTATGTTGTTAGACAAATTCAAGAGATCCAGAGATCTTTTCTATAAGCAGTATCAGAAACCTTCTTTACCATAACAATTTCAGTGTTTCCTTTTCCAACCAGTTCTTTAATTCGACCTTCTTTTTTATAATCACACTGAAGATAAAGACTTTGTGCAGCCAAATTATCCTCACTGGTAGTAAGGTGGATGGTGGCTATATTATTTATTCCTTTTTTTTTAAAATCTTCTACAACTTTTTCATCTGAGAAATTTAACAGTCTTTTTCCAATGCCTTGTCTTCGGTAATTTTTTCTTACACCCATCATTTCTAAAAGTATTGTTCCATTAGTAGGTGGTTTATTTATGTAATAAACAAATCCAACAGTCTTATTATTTAAAATAGCTGTATAAACTTTTTCGTTAGGGTCTTGTAAACTTCTTTCAAAGAATTTGTAGCAAGCTTCTTCTGAAAAACCTTCTCCATAATCAAAATCTTGGGGGAAAGTAGTAGATATAACTTCTACTAATCCTTCAAGATCTTCTTCCTCAAGATTCTTTATTTTTAGAGGCATTTAAAATTATGATCTAAAAAGTTCTTTAAGAGTTTGTAGAGTTCCATCTGGACCTTTACTTTCTGAGACGATTCCATTTTCGTACAGTCTCACCTTTTCTGCTCTAGATGGGTCATCTCCCACGTAAACTACTACTCCACCGGCTGGTCCAATAACTTCAAAAGCAGGGAAATCGTTAGAAGAGTCACCAAAGTAAGCTATATTAGATAAAGGAATTCCTGTGACTTCAGAGTATTTACGTACAGCTTTTGCTTTACTTCCATGTTTTCCTTCAACATCAATGGCGTCAGCAGTTTTGTTAACTCTAACAAAAGGAAATTCTGCCTCAATAGCTGGTTTTATTACTTGATACCTTCTTTCTAAAAGCTCTTGGTCAGTACCTTCATCGTCAACAAAACGCTTGGTAACAAAATCAACTAAACCAATGGCATCCTTACAATACGGGAAAACCATCTCTTCTAGCCATTCTGGACGACCAGAAACGTATTCTTTGATTGAATTAAGTTGTTCCCCAGTAAGGCCTCCTAAATTATAAGTTTCTCCCTGACCAGCCATTTGTAGATAGCATGCTTCAAAGATTAACCCTTCACCTTCTTTAAAGTCACGTCCAATCATATTTTCTCTTAAACGATTTAAGAAAGGTCGGTCTCTTCCTGAAGACAAAGAAAAAGCCACTCCTTGGCTTCGCATGTTGTCAATCTCTTTGGGGAGTTCTTCTGGGAAACTGTCTATGGTAGAATATTTTAGAAGTGTTCCGTCAACGTCAAATAGTGCTGCATCGATTTTCATGTTATTCTTTTAAACGAATCATTTAAATGAGTGGTGAAACTAAAAGAAATAAAAAAAATTAAATCAACTTTCTGAAATCAAAGGAAGTTAGCTGTTCTAATACCGCATGGGTTCCAGGCATAAGTTCGACATTACCTGTACTTTCTAAGCTGCCCACCCTAAGTAGAATATCCCTTTCATACTGGTTTTTTACAAAAGCTAACTTAGCCATTTCTTTATCTTGAGCATTTTTCCAAGCATTCTCAACTTCATGCGATGTTAATTGTGTTCTGGCCAAATAAATTAAATCGGGACCGTAATCAACGCCGTTATGGGCAGCTCCTAACAGTTGTAGTTGTGTAACTAAACTGTCTCCTGGCACGTTTAATTCTTCTTCAATTTCATTGATGGCATCAGTTACTGCATCTGTATCTTCTGCTCCATTTCCTCTAAAGTTAAGATAACCAGCAGGTCCGTTCCATAAACCACCTAACTCAGAATTGGCTCTTTTACCAATTACTGCATAACCTTCTCTTGTCATTAAAATGGCTGTCACCCCTGTAGCTCTGGATAGAAAAGCCATAGGATCCCCATAACTGATGTACCCTCTATTTTTTACATCTTCTAAAGGGTTACCTTCTTTTTGAGATAAATCCAGATCTTTTTTCCAGGCTTGAAAATAAGTCAGTCCCAAAGGTATTTCAACACTATTTTCGTTCACAATTGGAGTATTCCACCTTAATTTTCTATCGTCATAGGGGGACCTAACGCCCTTATCAATTTCACCTCTTTCAACCAATCTTTCTAATTCTCTTTCTGAAGCACCATAATCCCTTTCTACCGCGGGATTACTTATATGCCCTTGACCCAAACCTCTGCTAAAAATAATTTTTTTACCTTCAACATCCCCCCTTCTGAGTTCGTATTCAACCATTTTAATTTCCTCCAAATATCTGCTTTATGGCTTCTAAAGTACCTCGAGGTCCTTTCTGTTTAGTAACTATTCCATTAGCATAACCGTTAACCTTAGTAATATGACCATTATTTTTCCCGACATAAACCCCTGTGCCACCACTATCCAAAACAAGTTCGATAGCTGGCATATCCCCACTAGAGTCTCCAAAATAAACAATTTCAGACAAGGAAATCCCTGTTATTTGGGAATACGATAAAACAGTTCTAGCCTTACTGACATCCTTTCCCATAAAGTCAATAGCATCTTTGGACCTAGTTACTTGAACATAAGGAAAATCATTATTAACTTTGGGTTTGATCTCAGAAAACTTTTCAGCCAAAAGGTCTTCATTAGTTCCTGACCCATCAACAAAACCTTCTGTAACCATCCCTAATAAAGATCTCGCTCTTTTAAGGTAAGGGAAAACCATGCCTTTTGTCCAACCATCTTTTTCGAGGATGTAATGTTTTAGAGTCTCTCTTTGTTTATTCAGAAGACCTCCAACCTGAGATTCTTCGTTGCCAAAAATTTTAAAGTACGTTTTTTCATTTAAAACATCTTCTGCTTGATTTAACCTGTTGTTAAGATCATCCAAATTTATACCTAGCTCTTCTAACGAAGGTCTTTCTCTTTCATGATCAAAGACTTGTGTAAACACATACTCTGACAGTATTCCTTCATTCGGCTTAAGATCATTACCAACTAAGCTTAACCAAAGTTCACCTTGTGCATATCGATCCCTACCTGAAGAAAGAACAAAGGCTGTTCCTTGATTTCTAACCAGTTTAATTAGTCCTGGCAACTCAACAGGATAACTAGTTAATTTGTCTGTTTCAGTAAAAGTTCCGTCAACATCAAAAAGTGCAGCTTTAACCATATTAGCTTCCCAATAGAATCAATTTAAAAGTTTTATGATTCATCAAGACCTTGTTGCTTAACATTCTTCCAGAAACTATTTAAACTACTCACTCCAACGAAAAACCATGAAAACAGCGGTGATAACAGGGGTTACTGGACAAGACGGAGCCTACCTAGCAAAACTTCTTTTAGAAAAAGGTTACAAAGTTTTTGGAACTTACAGAAGATTAAGTACCCCTAACTTTTGGAGACTACAACATTTAGGAATAATGGATAAAGTTCAGTTAGTTTCTTTTGATTTATTGGACCAAAGTTCTATGATCCATTTGATTCAGACTACACAACCTGACGAGTTTTATAATTTAGCAGCTCAAAGTTTTGTTGGTGCGTCTTTTGATCAACCAATAGGTGCTGCACAAATAACTGGAATTGGTGTAACTAGAATTATTAATACTCTACAAATGCTTTCTCCAAAGACTAAGTTTTATCAGGCGTCTTCTAGTGAGATGTATGGTTTGGTTAAAGAAATCCCCCAAACAGAGAAAACCCCTTTTTATCCACGTAGCCCATACGCTGCAGCTAAGGTATATGGGCACTGGATAACAGTAAATTATCGAGAAGCTCATAAGATTTTTGCTTGTAGCGGAATTTTGTTTAATCACGAATCTCCTTTAAGGGGTTTGGAATTTGTTACAAGAAAAATAACTAATGCTGTAGCTAGAATAAAATTAGGTATGCAAGACAAGTTAGCTTTAGGAAATTTAGATGCAAAAAGGGATTGGGGCTACGCGCCAGATTATGTCGAGGCTATGTGGTTAATGTTGCAACAAGAAAAAGCAGACGATTACGTTATTGCTACAGGGGAAACTCATTCTGTGAAGGAATTTGCTAGTACTGCTTTCTCAGAAGTTGGGTTAAATTATGAAGATTATGTAGTTTCTGATCCCAGATTTATGAGACCTTCAGAAGTAGATATTTTAGTTGGAAATCCAACTAAAGCAAGATATGTTTTGGGATGGCAACCTAAAATAACTTTTAGAAATTTAGTTAAAATGATGGTCAAGGAAGACTTAGAAAAGTGGCAAAGAGTTAAGAACGGAGAAATGTTTTCTTGGGACGCTCACCAACATCCTGACCACGATCAGCCACTTTCTTTACATTATGGAAAGGACAGATAATCAATTATCGGTGATTTCAACTTTTTCAACAATTTCTTTTTTAACTTTAAACTCTTCTTGTAAATCTTTAATAGAATTTAACATATAATCAATTTTCTCAAAGGTCATAAACTGATTATTAGGAAGATAAATCCCATTTTCATTAATTAAGTCTGAGAAAGGAGTATCATCTGCTTTTATGTTCATTTTTTGAAAGACTGGTTGCCGAATTAGGTTACCTGCTACTATTGGTCTTAATTCAATCCCTTTATTCTGAGCATTTTTAAGAATATAATTTCTTTCTTTCCTGTTATCAAAAATTAAAGGCAAACAAAAAGAACTTGTTTCCTCGGCGTTAATTCTCTGTGATTTAAAACCCATGGATAATGCTTTACCCAAGAAATAACAGTGGTTTCTTTTTCTGATCTCAATCCATTTATCGATTTTACTAAGTTGCATTAAACCAATGGATGCGTTTATATTTGTGCTCCTTAAATTATAGCCTGCCATGTCAAAAAGAAAATTCTTCTGAGGATGGTCTTCATATTCTTGCATACGAGAAGTTCCCTTAATCCAACCGTGTGACCTAGTGGATTTTAACCAATCGTAAATTTCAAAGTCATCAGTTACAATCATGCCGCCTTCAACGGTTGTCATATGATGTCCAAAATAAAAGCTAAAACTTCCCATTAGACCAAAATTTCCTACTTTTATATCTTTATGTGTAGCTCCCATACTTTCACAACAATCCTCAATAATTAGCAGGCCATTTTCGTCACAAAACTTTTTTATCTCGGTCATATTAGCACTTTGACCTAAAAGATGTACAACAAAGACTGCTTTTGTTTTTTCACTAGTCATTCTTTTCATTGATTCAAGTGAAATAGCAAAATCCTGGTCTACATCACAAAATACAGGTACTAAACCATTTTGTATTATTGGAAAAACAGTTGTTGTCCAAGTAACACTGGGAACCAAAACTTCATCTCCATTTTGTAAATTATGCTTCTTTTTAAGAAGGTCAACCATCAACAAATTAGCACTGCTTCCACTGTTGACCATAATTCCATACTTAGAACCATTCCAAGAAGCAACTTTTCTTTCAAATTCTTCAACAATTGATCCTTGAGTATAGTAACCAGAACGCAAACAAGAGTTAATCGCAGATATTTCCTCTTCTGTAATACTATCTTCCATCAGCTTAATCTTCATATGATTACCTCTATTTTCAGTAGATCTCCTAGCATTAAACTGTTTTAAAGATTTCGCTACTACTTAACATATTGGACCACCGCAATCCAAGAAAGATCTTCTAATAGAGGCACCAGGAGATTATCAGTTTTTTTCAGAACTTTGTTGAAACACTTTACTAATCCCTTTTTTCTAAGGCTAAATAAGGGTAATTTTAAAGTTGAAACAAGATAAAACGGTTTATATTTAAATCCAGAGAACAATTTTTGGTACTTCTTAAAGAGACTTAAGGTCATATAAGATGGCTTCATTTTTTTGTATTCAGAAAAGAGCAAACGGTAAGGCATTAGAAACAAACTATATTTTAAAGGTTCAACAACCACTAATTTTCCTCCTTTTTTCAAAACCCTCTGGCATTCTATAAGCACTTTTTCTTTATTCACATGCATGAGAACAGAATTAATGTAGATTAAATCAAAGCTTTCCTCAGAAAAATCTAAATTTTCTGCATTCATTTGTTTGACTTCAGCTCTTTCTCCTAGCTGTTTTCTAGTATGTTCTACACTTTTTAGAGAAAAGTCAATAGCTGTAATGTTAGCCCCTTTCTCAAAAAGTTCTTCTGTTTGAAAACCAGCCCCACAACCTATTTCTAGACATTTTTTGCCCCTAATATCTCCTAATAATTTATAAGAATAGGCAATTGCTTCTTTTCTCATCTCTTGAATTTCTAAGTCTTCTTTAACTAATTTTTCAGAAGACCATTGCTTGTTATAAAATTCTTCTGCTTTCATTTTTTAACTTTTGAATACAGATTCAAAGTGTAGAACATATCTTTACCAACAACCTTTAAACCATCCCAGAATTTGATTTTTGATTCGCCATGTTTTCTTTCTTCATAGGGAGCTTCAATTTCTTGGATAGGAATACCTAGTTTTAAAGATATGGCTGCTATGGGGATACCATAAAGAACATTATCAAAAGGTTTAATCTTTTTGCTATGAGCATACTCTAATATCTTATTAAGATGTTCTTTTCTGATAGCAAAATATCCTAAGGTGTGGTCTTTCATTTTTGTTTTCAACCAAAAAGAAATCCAGGAATTAAGGAATGCAGTTCCTATTAGATGAGGGATGTCGGATTCAAACTTTACTTTGGATATATATCTAGAACCCCAGCCTACCTTTCCTTCTTTAGTAGCTGCATACATGCGTGGTAACACACTTGGTGGTTGGCTAAAGTCAGCATCCATTAAAGTAATTACTTCTCCTCGTGCTTTTTTGGCTCCGTCACGATAAGCACTGCCTATTCCTAATTTTGGTGGCCGACTAACTAAGACAGTGTTTGGAAACTCAATTTGCATGGTTTTAACAACTTCTGAAGTTCCGTCTGGAGAACTGTCATCTACTACTACGACTTCACCTTTAATATGGTTCTCGTCAAAAATTTTATTCAATTCTCTGATTAACAAAGAGATATTTTCTTTTTCATTATAAGTGGCGGTAACAACACTTAAGTCAAAGATTTCCATGTAACCCCTCCTTGATACAACGCGCCAAATAGTTCAATTGTTCTTTAGTTAAGCTAGGATAACAACCAACATAAAGGCCATCATTTCCGATTTTTTCAGCGTTAGGAAATTCTTCAATTCTTTTACCAAACATTTTAACATAATAAGGTTGGTCACACATTGGTCTAAACATGGTTCTTACTTCGATATTTTTACTTTCCAAAAATTCTTTTAATTTGTTCCTTAATCCTGCTTTTTTCAACAAAATAGTGAAACTAAAATAAGTAGCAAACTCATGCTCTTTTTCTGATGGTAAAATGATCTCGGGAACGTCTTTAAGAAGTTCTTTAAGGTAATTAACGTTACTTCTTCTAGCTTTAATTAAGTCATCAATCTTGCCCAGTTGTGCCAGACCAATAGCAGCCTGTAAGTTTGTGAATTTAAAGTTGTGACCCATATCTGTATAACAATAGTCAGTCCCAGAAGGGTCTCTTCCATAGTTACGAATCTTTTTAGCCATGTCTGCTACTTCTTGGTCATTTGTACAAATAAAACCCCCTTCCCCTGTAGTAATAATTTTATTAATATTTAAAGAGAAACAACCTATCTCACCAAAGGTCCCGCTCATCTTCCCATTAAGTGTTGCTCCCATGGCTTGGGCACAATCTTCAATAACGGGGAGATTGTATCTATTGGCAAGGACCATTATTTTTTCCATATCAGCCATTCTTCCATAAATATGAACTGGTAAAATTGCTCCAGTATTCTCATTAATTTTTTCTTCAATTTTGGTAGGATCAATATTGTAGTCTTCTAAAGACACGTCAACCATAACTGGTTTGTTTCCCGAGTGAATAATGGCATTAGCTGTTGGTGAGCAAGAGGTAGTTGTAGTAATAATCTCTCTGTTTTCAATACCCAAAGAACGTAAAGCTACTTCAATAGCTGCAGTACCAGAATTAACAGTAATCACATGTTTAACATCTAAATAAGCTGCTAATTTTTGTTCAAATAACTCTTTTTCTTTACCAAGAGCTATCCAACCAGACTTAACAACTTGTGTAACTTTTTCTAACTCTTCCTGAGAAATATCAGGGACACCTACCGGGATTTTTTTCATCCTGATTTCAGCCTTTAATAATTATTTAAGCTTTTTGTTACTGTAGGCCAATTGCCTTAATTTTAATAATTTCTTTTTTAAGAATAGGCAGGTCTTCTTTAACAACCTTCCAAACACTATTAAGGTTAACCCCAAAATAATGGTGTATTAGTTTGTCTCTCATACCTGCAATCTCTTTCCATGGGATCTGTTGTTCTTTTCTTTTGAAATTACTCGGTAGATTTTTAGCTGCTTCTCCAATAATTTCAATTTGTCTAATTACTGCGCTTTGTTTTTCTACATTTTTAAGAAAATCTCTTTTTGAAATTCCTTTGACGAAAGATTCTATGTGACCAATACTCTCTAAAATATGCTTAATGAAAACAAAAGGGTCCTTTTTCATAGAATTCTTATTTCCTCATTCAGAATTTTTTCCTTAAGCAAAGGATGTAGGCCTTCGTATGTTAACAGATCAATTTTTTTATTCAAAGCCTTTGCTAGTTCTTGTTCTAATTTAACCAACTTAAGCAAACTTGCATTTGAATCTATAAGGATATCAACATCACTTCTCTTTCTTTGTTCCCCTCTAGCGAAAGAACCAAATATACCTGCTTTTTTTATTCCGTTTTTTTTAAGAATTTTAACTAATTTTGGTCGAATGTTCTTCAATTCATTTTCCCGAGATGTCATTAACTAGCGGGAGGTAATGAAGGTTTAAAAAGATTACTAATAAAAAATGCTTTAGCGGTCTAGTGGGTGTTTGTATACTAACATATCTGTTCGTTTTGGGCCAGTACTCATTAAAGCAAATTCTTTTCCCACAAATTCTTGGATAAAATCAACATATCTTTGTGCATTAGCAGTCAATTGTCCCTCTTCAGTAAACTGTTCCCAAGCCTCAAATTCTTTTAAGACAGGTTCTGCATCCCTTAAAGTGTCTCTTCTTTCAAATAAGGCGTTCCATTCATTGTAAACTTTATCTTTTATTTTGTAACCAACGACGATTTTGGGTTTTTCTCCTAATTTTTTTAAGTCAGCTAATCGGTCCCCACATGTACCAACAAGATAATCGGTTTGAGAAACATCAGCAGAATATTTAGCTGCTACAGCATCAAACCATCCAAGACTTCTTTTCTTTCCTGTTGTAGTTCCTTTTTCCCCCCATAATTCAACTAATTGATCTTCTATTTCTTCTTCTTTAATATGGGAAACAAATGATCGGTCTCTCCACCCTACGCTACTATTATAAAGTTTCATTACAGACAAAATTAGATCTGGTCGATAAGGTACTTGTGTAGGATTGGAGCTGCTAACTCCTGGATAAAGGCCGTCCTCTGTCCCTAAGAAAAAACCTTGGGCTCCTTCAAAAATCCAGAAATCTTCACCATGGGAAGCAATAGCATCCTGTTCTAAAACCAAAAATTCTTTCAAAAATTCTCTTTCTTCATCATAGCTAGCAACAAACTCCTCGAAAGATCCGTAACCTTCTGGTAAACCTTCTGGGAAACGTTTTTCCCTAAGAATCTCTTCCATTAATTTAGCATCAAGAAATTCAACAAATCTAATTCCTACTCTTCCATATTTATCAACGGCAGTTTGTTTGATTCCACTTCCTGTTGTGGAATGAAATTTCTGGTTAAAAGCGGCTTGATCATCTTGTACATGATAATCTAAAGTAACGTGAGCATTAGCAGCAATTCCCAAGTTAAATTTAGTAATTTCAACTCCAGCTTTTTGCAAACCTTCAATCTCCTTTTTACCTTTTCTAGTGTCTATAAACATCCCTTTTCCCATGAGATTGTAAGCTGTTTTTGTAATAATCCCACTTGGAACTAGATGTAGTTTATATTCTTGGTCTCCAACAATAACTGTATGGCCTGCGTTGGTCCCACCTTGAAAGCGGTGAACAAGAGTAGGTTTTCTTCCAATAGGAATATTATAAGAGATTCTATCAGCAGCTTCTGTAACGAGGTAATCTACAATACTTCCTTTACCTTCGTCTCCTACTTGGCCCCCTATTGCAGCTACTTTTTTGCGCATAGTATAGCTAGGATAAACTTCTTTTAATAAAAATTTCTATCTTCAACAATCTTTATTAAGAACTTCTTTTCCTATTTTTACATGAGAATAGCTGCTTTAAAAGAAATATTGGGAGAATTTAATAAACAAAATATCCAATACTGTATCTTAAGGAACTACGAGTTCTTGTTAGGTCAGCCTTATCCTGTAGAGAGTTTGGACACCGTAATTGCTAAGAAAGATCTTCGAAGAGCGGAAAGCATTCTGTTTTCTTATGGGTTTCACAAGAGAAAGCAACAATTCTCCAAAAAACACAAGGCTTACTTTAAGTTAATAGGCCTACAAAAAATAAGTTTTGACGTGCAAGTAGGCGGTGTATATTGGAACGATCTTAAGTATTTGGATGAAAACATAATTAGAAATAGGCAAAAAAAGAGTTTCTTTTACATCCCTTCAGATAACGATTACTTTATCATGTTACTTACACATTCTATATTAGGCAAACGCTACTTCAAACCAAAATACCAAAAAATTTTACTTAGTCTTAACGTAGATGAAGATTATGTAAGAAAACATCTTGTTTTGGATAAGTCTCTGATTTCTAAAGTTAAGCAAAACAAGTTTTCGGAAATTAATTGTAAGAAAATAGCTAAAGGATTTATTTTTAAAAACCCCCGGAATACATTTATTTTTAGCTTTTTAACTCTAAGGTGGTTTTGGCAGAGGAAGTTTCCTAAACCATACCCTCTTGTTAGCATTGTTGGACCAGATGGTTCTGGCAAAACGTCTTTAACAGCTAATTTGAACTCTTTTTTACAAGAAAAAGGGCGTAAAACTGTTCAGATTTATACAGGAAGAGGTAGGGGTAATGTTTTGCCTTTGATGAAGTTAGGAAGGAGATACAAAAGGGCCGAGAAAAAGAAAGACAAAATTAGCAAAGTAAAGAAAGCTAACTGGAAACGGAAGTTGTTATACACTTTTTCTGCTCCCATATTTACATTAGACCTTTTCCTTAGGTACTATCTGAAGATTTTCCCTCAAAGAATGAAAAAAAAAATTGTTATTACTGATAGATACTGTTCAGATATTGTGTTAATGAAAAACACGCCCTTCTTTTTCAAGAGGTTTCTTCTTGCTTTATTTCCTAAACCTACCTTGGTATATTTTTTACATAACGATTCTCAAGTATTACATCAGAGAAGACCGGAAGAGCCGGTTGAAGAATTGGATCGGCAGTTAGGCCTTTTTAGAAGGTTTAAGTATGATCTTGCAGTTAAATCTAACGATAAAGTAAAAGATACAGAAAAAGTCTTGGAACATGTGTTCACTTATTTACTTAAGAATTGGTTCTGAGTGGCTCCTATCTCTCCCTATAAAACTTAAAGAATCTACTTACTGTTGACGACAATCTATTTTTAACTTCTGGGGATTCTAAAATAGCTTTTACTTCTTCATGATTTGTTGCATTTGTACCGTCAGCAGCAATAACATTTGTAATACAGGACATACCAACGGCCTTCATACCTCTATTTCTTGCAACAATCACTTCGGGAGTTGTTGACATGCCAACAGCATCGGCCTTTAGCCCTTCTCTAAAAGCTATAGATTCACCCTCTGTTTCATACGTTGGGCCAGTTACAGCAAGATAGACCCCTTCATGAACATGATTCTCATGTTCTGAACTTGCTTGTTTAAGAATTGCTGTTAATTCTGGATCATATGCTCCGTTCATTGGTTGGAATCTCCAAACTTGACCAAGACCGTCAACTCTGGAAAAATCTTGATGTTTCCCTAACAAAGCATTAGGTAAAAAATTAATATGCGAACGAAGAATCATAATATCACCGACGGAATAATCTTGGTTTAACCCCCCGGACGCATTAGTTACAAAATAGTTTTTAACCCCAAGATTGGCAAGAACATGTACTGGGAAAACCGCTTGTAAAATCCCATTATTAAATGGTTCATCAGCAACTTCGTAGTAATGCTTTCTTCCTTTTAACCCAATAACTGGAACTCCTTCTAGTTCTCCAATTAACATTTTTCCTTCATGTCCAGGGACTGTTGTTGTGGGAAAATTAGGGATTTCATCATAAGGAATAACTGTCGCCTCTTCAATAGAATCAGCTAAATCACCAAGCCCAGAACCTAAAACAACACCAAAAACAGGAATGTGATCTCCTAACGTTTCTTTAACATATTTAGCCGCATCAGAAACCTTTGATCCATAATTGTCTCTAAAGTCCAATGCTTGTTCTAATTTTTGTAAACTCATTTTGAATTAAAAAAAAAGATTATGTTTATATTATTATTTGTTCTTAAGAAGGTTAATCTCCTTTTCTCACTTACAATACAACCCCCTAAACTGCTTTGTAACCAAATCAAGATCAAATTGTCTGCTTATTTCTAAGCCTTTTTTAACTCTATCCAAATTATCTCCTTCTAAAGCCTTAATAATCCCCTTTGTTAAAGATTCCACGTTTCTAGGTTCGACTAAAATTGCGCAATCACCAAAAACTTCTTCTAATTCCGGCAATCTTGTTGTAACAATTAAAGTACCACATGCAATTGCTTCAATTAAGCAAGAGGGATTTCCTTCGGTTCCTTCGAGATGAGGATATGGAATTACAACAACGTCTGCTAGATTTACATAATCTTCTACAATAATATCTTTTTCAATAAAATCAACGTACTTATCCATGCCCAAAGCCTTTATTCTGTTCCAATATTTTTCTTTGGCTTCTTGAACATTACGTGGAGCTAAAACAAATTTTACATTAGGATTTATCTTAACAATTGCCGGTATACTTTCAACAAAGTAACCTGTACCTTTAATCTCCCACATGGAGCCATAATTAAAAACAACCTTCTTTCCAGAATAACCATATCTCTCTTTCAATTTAACCTTATCTTTCACCTTAAACCTTTCTAACTCAACTGGTGATCTAACTATTTTTATTTTCTTCTTTTTAACCCCTTTTTTAATCAGAAAATAGGCATGGACTTTTGTTGGGACAGTAACATAATCAACAAAATTAAGTAGGTAGTAACATTTTTCGCTAAAATAATTTAACAGTGACCTCTTTTTATTGACTTCATTCCTAATTGGATAAGATTTAAGGGTATGAATAACAGTTGCTTTTCTAAAGAAAAGCCAATTAGCCAACAGACTCCTTAGTACTAATAAAGGTGAAGAACTAAAGCTGTGCAAAACATCTATTTCTTTGAATTTCCTTAATTCCCAAGGAAAAGAAAGAAGTTTGTTGTAAATAGAAGAATTTCCAAAAGGTTTTGTTCTGTAAACAGCAACTCCATCAATTTCTTCATATTTTGGTGTATTATTTTTTTTTCTGGCCATTATAAAAACATCGTTTTCTTTTGCTAATTTTTTGGCTAAAGCCAGGGTTGTAATAGCTAAGGATTCTTTCTTGTGATGGATGATACCAGAAACTAGGAGAGCTATTTTCATATTTTGATCCTCACTTCTCATTATTTAAAGATAGTGAATTCATAACCTTTAATAATTGGTATCGGTCATCTTCCTTTATGAAATTATCTCGTCCAGTGTTGTTAACAAAGAAAATTCTTCTTGTAGAGGGTTTAACAAGATCTGGTAAGTTTTTGTTAGCTAATTTTTTATCCACAATAAAAGAGATTGATCATATCAATTATAACCCCTTAGTTGAACAAATCCCTTTTTTAGTTAAACAAAACCTTTTAGATAAAAACACAGGAAAAGTTCTTTTACAAACTCAGTTTGACAACAATTGTTATGACTTAATTGTTGGCAGAGGATTAAATTTCCGTAGAGAAGACAAGTCTTCAGTTTACAATTCTCCCCATCAAGAAAAATATTTACAACGTTGTTCTGAACCAGAAAATCTAGAAAAAGTAAAAGAAAATTATTTTCCCTTTATTGCTCATGAATGTTTACAATTTATGGATTTTTTATTAGAGACCTTTCCAGAAGCCAAAGTTATTAGAATTATTAGGAACCCAATTGATTTGGTTTATTCTTGGTTTAATAGGGGGTGGGGAAAAAGGTGGGGGGAAGATCCTAAGTTGTTTAGTTTAGTGTTTGAAGAAAACATTCCTTGGTATGCTGTAAGTTGGAAAGAGGAATACCTCGCTGCTAATGAGATGGACAGGGTAATAAAGTCGATTTATTATTTGAAGAAAGAAGAAGAAAAGACCTTTAAGAAATTAACAATGGAGCAAAAAGAAAGAATTTATTCTTTAACTTTAACAGATTTAATTGTTAATCCAGATAAAGAGGTAAATGAAATAGCTAGATTTTTAGATAAAGAAACCTTACCTGTTTTGGAGGAAGTCAAATCTAGAGAGAAATGTCCACAAGTTGATCCTGCTTCTTTTAGAGAAGAAAAATTAAGTAAGATTAAAGATTTAGCCTCTGAGAGGGGATTTATGTTATTGACGAAGATGAACACTAATTTTCGAAAAGACTTATAAAAGAAATAGTTCTAAGAATAAAAATGACAGATTATTATCTGGGCTTGTCTGAAGTAACTGTAGAAAAAATAAAGAATTGTGATTCTTTGCATTTAGAAGGCTCTTTAAGGCATCTGGAAACTAGAAAAATGGAGCACGCTTTTGGCGCAGGTTTTTCAGTTTTAGTTGCTACTGTCTTCGGGGCAATGGGTTATTTTGTAGCAGTAGACACTAACCAACTAGAATTAGCTGATTTGACCCCTTATGGTTTATCCACGTGCCTATCTGTACTTGCTGTTGGTAGGACTTACTTCACGGTAAGATACAATTTAGCTTGTGAAAGAATTAAAGAGGAGCTAAGTGGAAGGGAGTGATTTAACAATATCTACAACTCTTTGGTAAGCTTTCCCATCTAACTTCCCACATTTTTCTTTTAAAAAGTTCTCTTGCTTCTTAAAATAAGAATTATAATCACTAAAAGCCTGTTCAACAAACCTCCCTACATCTTCATAATACTGACAATTAATCGTTATCTTTTTTTCTTCAATCCAACCTGTAACAAATTTGTCGTCTAATAAGTTTATATTTACTACGGGCCTTTTAACAATCATCGCCTCAATGGAAGCTGTAGAACCAAATGTGATAAATACATCAGACCACTGGATCAAGTCATAAAATTCTTTTCTAGATATTTTTCCCTCAAATATTTTAATATTAGGAAACTCTTCTTTGTACTTTTGCCAGTGATTTTTAGTTTCTCGTGGATGTAATTTAATGATTAGATGGACTTCTTTCATTCTGTTGATTATCTTTTTTAATCTAGAGAAATAAGTTTTTGTTTCTAGTATTCCACTGGCCCAGGTTCCAGGTGTTGCGATAAGAACATTTCTCTCTTTCTTTTTGGGTTTAACATAATTGACTATATCGTCAAAGATTACTGGCCCAACAACTTTAACTTTTTCAGAAGGATAACCTAATTTTTCTAGATCTTTCTTAACTTTTTCACTAAAAACTAACTTGTAGACATTATCAAAGATATCAGGGGTGACTAATTCTTCCCCAACACCATGTTGTAATCTTAAAACGGGGACCTTTTTCTTGCTAGCTACAGCAATTAAACATTTTTCAAAAATACTGCTTTGTCCGGTTATAACAACAACTTTAGTGTTTTCAAGAGCCTTTTCAAAGAGTTTGTAATATGTAACTAAAAGAGCTAACAGTTTTTTAGAGAAGAATAGTCTAAAACCATATTTTAAGTATTGCCAGTTTTCCAATGGTTCTTCCTGATATCTCTGCCACTTTTCAAATAATTCTTGGGCTGATTTTTTGCTCTCTTTTTTGATCGTATTGTCGTAATAATCATAAATGGTTTTCTTGCCTTTTAGCTTCTTATAATCAAATGAAGAAAGTGGGTCAACAAAAACAATTTGGGAGTTGGGGAGATTATCTACTATTTTTTGTATTCGAAATAGTTTTCCTTCCTTGTCTAAATAGTTAGAATAACTGAGAAAGAGTACCTTTTTTTCTTTACTATGATGAGATTTACCTTTAAAATAATTCAGTTTCTTTTGTTCCCTTAGATAAAGTAAATTTTCTAGAATTTTAGAAGATAAATCCAGTTTTTTTCTTTTTATATAGCTTAACTTTATTTTCCCTTCCATATCTTTAAACGTGTTTACAGGAGAAGGCATTACATGTCTAGTAAAAATTCTATTATAAAACCACCACACAGGAAATTCATCTATTTTTAACTGCTCTTCAAAACTCTGTTTTACATTTAAACTGTCCCAATTTTTTTTCATGATTTTTTAGTCTGGAATGTCTATAAAAACCTAACGTATACTAGTTCTTACTTTAGCAAATCTTATATAAGTAATTTTGGCCAGATAAGATTATGAAAAGAGTCGTGGTACTGACAGAAGGTAGGATGTCCTTTGATCTGCTTTATTGGCCTATTAAAAAGTTAGGGGAAAACAACTCTTTCGAAATACATGTTGTAGCCACAGGTTCTCATCTTTCTAAGCATCATGGTTATACTATTCAAGAGATTGAAAAAGCAGGAATTAAGAATGTCCACAAAATAAAAATATTACCTGACAAAGATCATTTTTCTAAAAGAGATTTAGCAGTTTCCATGTCTATTTTAACTAAAGAATTAGCGGATCTTTTCACTAAGATAAGCCCAGACTTAATGATTTTCTTAGGTGATCGATACGAACTTCTGGCAGCTGCTGGTGTAGCTACTGTTATGAATGTCCCAATAGTCCATATCAGTGGAGGGGACGTTTCAGAAGGTGCAATAGATGAACAAATAAGACATGCTTTAACCAAATTATCTCACTTACATTTTCCTGGTTCAACTCCCAGCTACAAGAACCTTATTAGACTAGGTGAAGACCCTGCTCGTGTTTTTAATTGTGGTGATCCTTGTATAGAGAACATAAAGAAAATTCCTGTTTTATCAAAGTTGGAGCTGTTTGATCAACTTAAAATTGCGAACAATTCCAAACCTATATTTTTGATAACATATCACCCCACAACCTTAGAAGTAGAAAAGATAAAAGAACAAGTGAACTTTTTTATTTCTGGGCTTAAGAGTTTTGATTCTATTCAAATAATCACTTCACCAAACCAAGACTTTGGCGGCTCTTTGATTAGCCAGAAGTTAAGAGAATATGCTAAAAACAAACCCGACGTCTACTTTTTTCATAATTTAGGGCATGAGAGATATCTTAACTTAATGCGTTTATGCGATGTTGTAATCGGCAACTCTTCTAGTGGAATTATTGAAACTCCTGCTTTTAGAAAACCTACCATAAATGTTGGTAATCGCCAAAAAGGAAGATTACGTTGTAAGAATATTATTGACTGTTCGGAAGAAGAGATAGTTCCAGCTATTAATAAAGCATTGAGCGATGAATTTCTTGAAGAAATTAAAGACGTCAAATCTCCTTATGGTAACGGGGATTTTAGTAACTACTTATCACAAGAACTAGAAAAAATTGAAGATTTTCAATCTTTACTGAAGAAAAAGCTTTGTTGGGGCGAACAATGAAAGATTTTCAAGGTATGTTGATTAATCAGGACATCACACTTAAGCAGGCCATGGCTAATATGGATAAGTTTAGAATTAGTACTCTTTTTGTGGTGAACTATCAAAAAAAGTTAGTTGGATGTGTAACAGATGGTGACGTTCGGAGATCGATTTTGAAAAAAGTTCCTTTAAACGAAAAGGTTGCTAATTTTATGAATCCTAACCCAACTAAAATATTTTCCCATGAGTTAGTATCTAAAGAAACTATTAAGGAAAGAATGACCCAAAAAGAGATCAGGCACCTCCCAATTATTGATTCTGCGGATAAAATAGTTAATGTTATTTCTTATCTTGATTTAATTGAGAAATCTTTTTCAGATCTCTTATCAAATCCAGTGGTAATTATGGCTGGCGGCGAGGGTACGAGATTAAGACCTCTAACGGGTATTTTACCAAAACCTTTGGCACCAGTTGGTTCAAAAGCAATCATTCAAAGAATAATAGAAAATTTCCAATCCTACGGACTAAAAAATTTTCATATCAGTGTAAATTATATGGCCGAGATGGTTAAAACTTATTTTTCTTATATTGATCACGGTTGTCAGATTAATTTCATTAATGAAGATGAACTTGCTGGCAAAAAACTAGGAACTATTGGTGGTTTAGCTTATCTTAAAGATCAATTAAATGAAACTTTTTTTGTTTCTAATTGTGACATTTTGATTGATGCCAATTATACTGCAATTTTAAATTTTCATAAAAACAGCGAGAACCAAGTAACTGTTGTTGGAGCTTTAAAGAACACTAAAGTACCTTATGGTGTTTTAAATCTTAAAGAGGAAGGAACAGTAGAATCAATCCATGAGAAGCCAGAATATGATCATCTGATAAACACAGGGATGTACGTTTTAGAACCAGAAGTTTTGCAATATATTCCTAGAGACAAGAAATATGATACAACTGACTTGTTGACAGATTTAATCAAGAGGGGAATTAAAGTAGGTGTTTTTCCAATCAGGTCTAATCAATGGTTTGACATTGGACAGTGGGAGAAGTACGAAGAAGTTTTAGGTCATTTGGAAAATGACGAGTTTAGGTTTAAGCAGGGATAATATTATAAACTAACTCTTTTTTGCACTTAAAATGAAAGAAATTCAAGTTTTTTTTGGGCCGTCTTATAGGGGCACCCAATATCTCTATTTGCAGGCAGCAATAAAGTACCTTAATGATTCAAAGATTGTGAATAGAAAAGTTTCTGATAATGAGCCTTATGCTCCAGAAAGTGTTGATATTCTTGTTGAGCTGATGAGTGATGAGACAAATGTTAGAGAAGGAGTAAAAATGACACCCAAAGATTTTTTTTCCATTGAGGGGCTTAGTTTTAAAACTTGTGTACCTCACACCAGACTTTCTGAGTTAGTTATGTTAGAATATGGTTTTAGATTGGTTCTTAGTCATAATCCCGGTAGTGATCTTCCTGAATACATCTCGGAAAAAACTGTTTATGAATTAATTCTTAATCCAGAAAAATATTCTCCTTAATGTTCAAGATAATAAAGATCCTTTTCTCTAGATTTGACTTTAGTAAACCTTATATAAACAAATTTTAGGACTAAATGCATGCAGAAAGTATGTGTGCAAGGTCTGGGATTTGTTGGTTCAGCCATGGCTACTGCAGTAGCCAGTGCTAGAAAGAACCAGAAACCAATTTATAGAGTAGTAGGTGTTGACATAGACAAAAGAAAAATAACTGCCATTAACGAAGGAGAACTACTCTTTTTCTGTGAAGACGACTCTTTAAAAAAAAAATTAAAGGAAGCAGTATTAGAAATCAAGAACCTTAAAGCTAGCAACAATCCAGATGAGTACAAAGATGCTGACATTGTAATTGTCGATGTCGATTTAAGTGTTGACAAAAAATCTCCTTATGAAGAACCTAAAGTTACAATAAAAAGATTTGAGATTGCTATCAAAACGTTTGCTCAAAAAATTAAACCAGATTGTTTAGTTATTATTGAGACAACTGTACCCCCAGGAACAACAAAAAATATTGTTGAAAAAACAGTTAAACAAGAGTTTTTTAAAAGAAACATTTCTTCCAAACCTTTAATCTGTCATTCTTATGAAAGAGTCATGCCTGGTAAACATTATCTTAAATCAATAACTCATTTTTGGCGAAATTACTCTGCTAATTGTCAAGAAGCCAAAGACAGAGCACAAGAATTTTTTGAAAATATCATTGACACAAAAAACTATCCTCTTACTTACTTTAACAATTCACAGAGTACAGAATTAGCTAAAGTTTTAGAAAATAGCTATCGTGCGATGAATATTGCTTTTATCCAAGAATGGACAGAGTTGGCTGAAGACATGGGAATCAATCTATTTGAAGTTATTCAAGCAATTAAGAAAAGGAAAGGGACCCATGACAACATCATGAATCCTGGTTTTGGGGTTGGCGGTTATTGCTTACCTAAAGATGCTTTGTTTGCTCAATGGGGTGCTAACCATTTTTATTCTGGAAAAAAATTGCCTTTAACTTTGCAAGCAATTGCTATTAATGACAAAATGCCTTTGCACACGCTTAACAGAATTAAACAACATATTGACCTGACCGACAAAAAGGTTCTTATTTTAGGTTATTCTTATATGCCGGATGTAGCTGATACTAGGAACAGTCCCTCCAAAATTTTATGTGATGCTCTTAAAAAGGAAGGTGCTACTTGTTTGGTAACTGATCCTATTATAGAAACTTATCATGACAAAATAGATGTTTTTTGTGGCCAAAATTATCAAGATTTTGATATTCTTGTTTTAGCAGTTAGACATAAAGAGTACCTTGAATTAGATCCAAACAAGTTTTCACAAAGCTTAAAGCCCCAGAGCCTAATTGTAGATACGTTTAACATCCTAGATGATGCTAAAATAACAGTCTTAAAGGAGAGGGGACACAAAGTAATAGGAATAGGAAAAGGTCATTTGAATGAGTAAAATATTGATTACTGGTGCAGCAGGGTTTGTGGGATACCATTTAGCTAATCATCTTTCTAAAAATTCAGAAAACCAGCTTGTTCTGGCTGACAATTTAAGAAGAGGACGAATAGACACTTTGTTCAAGGAATTAATAGAAAGACCTAATGTTCAATTCCAGCAGGTTAATTTAATGAATTTAGAAGAGATGAAAGAAAAGGTTTGGCAATATTATGACCATGTTTATCATCTTGCAGCCATTATTGGAGTTAAACACTGTATGAACAATCCAGCATTAGTTCTTGACGTTAACATAATCACAACAATGAATGTTATTAAACTGGTTAAAGAGAATAGATGTAAACGTATATTGTTTAGTTCTAGTTGTGAAACTTACGCTAGTAGTTTTGATTTAGGGATTGTCCAAGTACCAACTAACGAGAAAGTTCCCTTATCTATAAAAGATATCTACAACCCTAGAATGTCTTATGCTTCCAGTAAACTTGTTGGAGAACAATTAGTTATTTTTAATTCTAAGGACAATTATGAATATGTTATTGTTAGGTATCATAACATTTACGGTCCCCGGATGGGTTATGCTCATTTTTTGCCTGAAGTAGTTAAAAGAATCGTCAACAAGGAAGATCCTTTTTTAGTATATGGATATAATCAAACGAGAGCTTTCTGTTATATTTCTGATGCTATAAAACAAACAGTACTAGCTATGAGTTCAGACAAGACTAAAAACGAAATCCTTCACGTTGGAAATAGTTCTGAGGAAAGTAAAATTTTAAGGGGTGTAAAAATCCTTCTGGATGGTTTAGATCACCACCCTGAACTTAAGTTAGTAGAACCTCCGTTAGGATCCGTTGACCGAAGATGTCCAAACACAACAAAAATTAAGGAGTTGACAGGGTTTCATCCAGAGGTATCTTTGGAAGAAGGATTCCAGAAAACTATGCAGTGGTATGTTGAAGATATTAAGAACAATGGAGTGTGGGAATAATGGAAAAGTTCATTCCGTTAAGTGTGCCTACCATTAAAGGAAACGAATGGTTATATGTTAAGGAGTGTTTAGACACAGAATGGGTTTCTTCTGTTGGAAGTTATGTAAAAAGATTTGAGGAATTAATTGCCAATTATGTTGGTTTGAAATATGCCGTAGCCTGTATTAATGGAACAGCAGCTTTACAACTTGCTCTAAGAGTTTGTGGTGTCGGCTGTAACGATGAAGTTTTAGTACCTACCCTCACTTTTATTGCTAGTGCTAATGCTGTAAAGTATCTTGGTGCTGAACCAGTTTTTATGGACAGTGATCAATATTATAATTTGGATGTTAAAAAGGTAAAACGTTTTTTAGAAGAGGAGTGTGAATCAAGAGAAGGTAAATGTTATAATAAAAAAACAGGAAGACAAGTTAAAGCAGTAGTGCCAGTACATTTGTTTGGTGTTTCTGTTGATATGGATCCCTTGTTAGAGATTTGTCAAAAATATAACCTTAGAATAATTGAAGATGCTTGTGAAGCTTTGGGGTCAGAATATAAAGGCAAAAGGGTTGGCAACTCTGGGGATATTGCCTGTTTCAGTTTTAATGGTAACAAAATTATGACAACTGGTGGAGGCGGAATGTTAGTAACAAACAATAAGGAACTGGCTGACAAAGCTTTATATTTAACAAACCAGGCCAAGAAAGGTTCCGACGATTATGTCCATGAAGAAATAGGTTATAATTATCGTTTGTCTAACGTTGCAGCAGCTATTGGTGTAGCCCAATTTGAACAATTAACTGGATTTATTCAGAAAAAAAGGGAGAATCTGGAAACGTATAAAAGATTGTTAGCCGATAGTCCAGTTAAAGTAGCTGTTCAACCGGAATATTCTAAATCAAACTGTTGGTTTTATTCTTTACAATTTCCTAATAAAGAGTTAAGGAACCAAGTTAAAGAAACTCTGGCTAGGAACAATATCCAAGCAAGATTAGCTTGGAGTCTAGCTCATGAACAAAAACCTTACTTAGGTTGTCAAAGTTACCGAATTGAAAAAGCTAAAGAATTATGGGACAGAACATTAAATGTTCCCTGTTCTGTTAGTTTAACTGAAGAAGATATTGAAGAGGTTTGTGATGTTGTTAAACAATCTTTATCTTCTTCTAAACAAGAAAAAGAAATTTTAGCAATAATTCCTGCCAGGGGTGGGTCGAAAAGAATTCCTAAGAAAAATATTAAAGACTTGGTTGGGAGCCCGCTTATTTCTTATGCCATTAAGCAGTCCAAGAATTCTAAATTTATAACTAGAACAGTAGTTTCTACAGATGATGAAGACATAAAATTAGTTTCATTAAGGGAAAATGCCGAAGTCATAGACAGACCAAAAGAATTGGCGCAAGATGACACTCCTACTGTTCCAGTACTAAACCATGTTCTAAGGACATTAGAGAACGAAGGCTATTCTCCAGACATTGTTGTCGTCCTGCAACCAACCTCCCCTTTAAGAGATGTTGAAGACATAGACAAAGTTATTTTGAAGGTGATTCATGGGGCTGACTCCGCGGAAACTTTTTCTCCAGTCACTACTCACCCTGCCTATATGGCTAAGTTAAACAATAATAAGGTAGAGTTTATAAATCCACAAGATTTTTTGAAAAGGAGTCAAGATCTTCCAGAATATTATATTGAAAATGGTGCAGTGTATGCTGTTAAAACCAAACTATTAACTGAGAACCAAACACTCTATGGGAACAATCACGAAGCTGTAATTATGCCTTTGGAAAGGTCTATCGACATCGACGAACCCCACGATTTTAAGATTGCAGAAGCTTTGTTGAGCAAAGAAAGTAAAGAGAAAGAATTTTCTTTTTCCGGGAGGACCTTAAGTAAAAATTCTCCTTGTTTTATTGTTGCAGAGATTGGTGTGAACCATAACCAGGATTTAGAGTTAGCCAAAAAGATGGTTCTGTCTGCTAAGCAATCTGGAGCAGATGCAGTTAAGTTTCAAACTTGGAAAACAGAAAACATCATTTTAAACAATGTAGAGATGGCTGAATATCAAAAAGAAAATTTACAATCACAAGAGTCACAATTTGACATGCTCAAAAAATTAGAATTACCTTACCCCTGGCACTTTGAGTTGAAGAAATATGCTGAAGATCTGGGGTTAATATTTTTCTCAACTATGGAAGATAAAGAGAGTGTTGACTTTTTAATTAAAGAAGTAAAAATTCCTTTAATGAAGGTAGGTTCTGGAGATATAACTAATTATCCTTTACTGAAATATACTGCTAAGTTTAATTTACCTATGGTAATTTCTTCTGGCACAACCACCATTGAGGAAGTGAAAAAGGCAGTTGATATTCTTAGGAACCAGGGGAATGACCAAATCATCGTTTGTCAGTGTACTTCTAACTATCCTTGTGCTGATGAAGAGGTTAATGTTAGAGCAATGTTAAATCTTAAGGAGAACCTTAACACTCTTGTAGGTTTCTCTGATCACTCATTAGGTTCAGAAGCTCCTGTAGCAGCTAGAGCCTTGGGGGCGGTATATATAGAGAAACATTTTACTATTGATAAAAATCTGCCTGGTCCTGATCATAAAGCATCTTTGACACCTGACGAGTTTAAAGCTATGGTGGATGCAGTTAGGCGGACAGAGAAATTGTTAGGGGACGGAAAGAAAAAGCCCATGCCTTCTGAAATCCCTACTAGAGAGTTAATTATCAGAAGAATTGTTGCTGCTAGGGATCTTAAAGAAGGAGATTTAGTAACAGAAGAAAATTTTATTTTTAAAAGGGCCAATCAAGGACTAGAAGCTAAGAACTTTTTTAAATTCAAAGGAAAAAAACTAACAAGAGATCTAAAAAAAGATGAGGTAACATTAAATGCAACCTATTTCCAATAATGTCTGGGAAGAGATCCATGCGTCAAGAGCTTGGGGTAAGTATCCTAATGAGGAGTTGGTTCGTTTTATTGGCAGAAATTATTTTAAGTTAAATAAAGAAGACAGAAAAAATATTAGAATTTTAGAGCTGGGTGTCGGTCAAGGAGCCAACGTTTGGTTTTTGATGCGTGAAAGTTTTGATGTTTATGGAATTGATATCTCTCCTTCCGCTTTAAAGAAGTGCAAACATTTTTTAGAAGAAGATGGCTTCTCTTTTGAGAATTTTTCTGAAAAGTTTAAACAAGGAGATATTAGACAACTGCCTTTTTCTAATGATTGTTTTGATGTTGTAATTGATGTAGCAACCGCTTGGTGTTTACCTTATTCTGATCACTCCAAAATATATAGTGAAGTTAAACGTGTTTTAAAATCAGGCGGTAAATTCTTTTCTTGGCACTTGTTAAAAGATTCTTGGGGTTATGGCAAAGAAAATTTAGTTGATAAAGACACTGTTGGTAATGTTAAAGAAGGTTTATTTGCTAATCAAGGGACAACTTATTTTGCTGATCACAAGGATCTATTTAATTTAATTTCTGAAGCTGGCCTAAAAATCGTTTCTCAAGAATATTTGATCAAAAGTTTACAGAATATGGAAAAAGAAGTTAAACATTCAATAATGGTTGCTGTTAAAGATGAAGATAGTAACTGAAGCTGAAGAATGGGATAGACTTTTAGAAAATAATTTTAACAACGATTTTTATTTTCGCCATGCTTTTCATTCACTTTTTGATGGTAAGGTTGAGGCAATCTATTGGGAAGACGATGAGATTAAAGTATTTTGGCCCCATTTAGTAAAGGAAATACCTTTAACAGATTATTTTGATTGTTCAAGTCCTTACGGTTTTACGGGACCGTTAATTAAAGGTAATTCGGTAGAATCATTAAATTCATTTTTTGCGGAATATCAGAAGTATGCCAAGGAGAAAAATTATGTTTCTGAGTATATCAGGTTTAATCCTTTTTTAAAAAACGATAAAGTCTTCACAAATCTATTTCCTGTTTTTAAAGTTAATAGGGTTGTTGTTGTTGATCTTACTCAACCATTGGACAAAATTAAAGCCGAATTAAGCAAGACCACAAAGAGGTACGTAAATAAATCTAAGAAACTGTTTCCAAAAGTGAAGTTTGTTGAAAGTCCTAATTTGGAAGAAATAAAAACTTTTACTAGCCTCTATCTTTCTACTATGAAAAAACATCAACTTCCTAAAAAGTTTTTTTTTAATCATAATTTTATTAAAGATCATTTTAACCTTTCTTGCTTTTTATCTTTTTGTGAAAATCAAGAAGGTGAAGTAGGATCTAGTGTTATTATGTTAAAAGGTCACGAGATTCTACATTATCATTTGGGTTGTACGAATTACAAGTTTAAATGTTCTCCATTAAGGTTAATGTTGTGGGAAGCCATCCTCTATGGAAAAAAAAATGGTTTTAAGTATTTGAATCTGGGCGGTGGAGGTAGTGAGGACGATGCATTATTAAAATTTAAGTCAGGTTTTTCGTCTTTAAATTTGCCTTTCCACGTTGGAAATATCATTTTTAATCAAGAGGTTTACAATAAATTAGTCTCTCCACCACGCGACAATAGAAGACCTTTTCCAGAATATAGAACTACGGAAACAATAATTTAATTCTTCTGCTTCCAAATAATCTTTTTCCAACTTTTGTTAACAATTTCTTTAACAGAATCATACAGCCCACAGCCAGTATTTATCACAGGGTAACCTAAACTTAGATATCTTCTTCTTTGACTCTCTAAATAAGAAACAGATTTGATTTTCCTTTCTTCTCCTTCTTTCTCTCTATGCAATAATTCTTGGGTTGGGGCATCTAAAACAAAGGTCTTGTCAGGTTTAGGAAATAATAACATTAAGAGGTTGATAACTACACTTCTAGTGGCATAAGGATACTGTCCATAAAGGTCATAGAAATACCTATCAGTTATCACAACGTGACCTTTTCTCAGTTTTGGATAGATGTTAATCCAATATCTGAACAGGTATTCGACGAAATTGTACAAAAATAAACCTTCTTGAAATAAACTAAATCCCTTAACCTCTTTATCCTCAACTCTGCTCTTAAAAACTTTCTTTTTCTTCATTTTTTTAGATAACATTTTGGCCCAAGGGGTAAAAGGTTGCCATCCAAAATATTTCTTGTGCGCTTTAATGTGCAAAAACTTCATTAAGGGACCAAGTTCTCTAACCACCTCACTTGTTATTGTACTTTTACCTGCGCCATTAACTCCAATAAGAGAGATTAAAGTTCCCCTTCTTCTAAGATTTAATTTTCTAAGAATCAGTCGCATAAATTTTGTAAACAAGTACAAAGCTTCCCTTAAACCAGTTCTTTTAATATAACAATTTAAAATAGCTCTTTTAGGGATTCTCTTACCCGTGATAAAACTTCTCTTAAAAGAATTGAACTCTTTTTTCCAGTCTATTTCTTTATTTATTTTAACGAAATTAACATACTTTCTTTCTCTTTCGCTAATCGCAAAATTTTCAAAAAGAACATGGGTAGCGTGAATTAATAGTTGATCCTCTAGAGAAGGCACAATAATATGGCTGTCTAATGCCCTAGAGTCTCTGAAAACGCTTTTTTTCTTAATAGCTTCAACGCCATGCCAAGCTATTTTTCGGTGTAAATGGATAGCTGTAACAACATTGTCAAATTTAACATACATTTCTTTAAATTTCTCTAATTTCTCTGGCAAAAAAAGAACGTAACCTTCTTTTTTTAGTAGTGTAGAAGCTTTTTGATAATCATGATTTGTTTCAAATAGAATATCAAGATTTTTATTCTGGCCATCAAAGATATGTTCACACTTAAACAAAACATAGGAAAGTTTTTTTTGTGAGAATAATTTTATTATCTTTTTAATTTCAGGGGGTGTTCTCATTTTTCAAATCTTCTATACAATTCAAGGTATTGTTTTAGCATCTCTTGTTGGCTATATTCTTCTTCTATAATCCTTCTTGCTTTATTCCCCAGGCTATCTCTTAATGATTCATCTTCTAATTTTCTAACGGCTTTAACAATACTGTGAGGTGAGTAGGTTTTTATAATAATAGCTGAATCTTTAACAGTTTCTTTTAGATAACTAAAGTTTGTTGTAATTATGGCTTTTCCACAAGCCATTGCTTCGATTAATACTAACGGGTTTGCTACACCAGCTAAATGGCTTCTGTAGGGAAGAACAATAACATCCATTTCGTTATAGGCTTTAGCAATATCTTCCAGATGCCCATAGATTTTTGTTTTTGGACAGAGTTTCTTAAATGTTCTTAACATTCTTTTAGAAACGTCTGAAATATGAATATAAGCTTCCCAATGGCTAGGAAATTTATTTGAAGCTCTTGCAAAGTCTAGAACCCCTTTGTAAGCACTGGGATGACCAAAATAACCAACTTTCAATTTTTCATTTTTTGGCAAAGCAAGCGGTTTAAATTTATTTAAATCAATTCCAATTCTGATCAACTTAGTGTTTCTAAATAGTCTTCTTTTCACGAATTTTGAGGGGGTCACGACAACATCTAATTTTTTAAGGTTAAACCCCCTCAGTTTTAACGGCAAAATTGCGGAATAACTTAAAACAAAACTGGTTTTTCTCTTTCTTAAGTAATGTCTCTGCGCGAAGTGATTTCTAAAGTGGTTAAAAGGTTCTGTTTTAGAGATAGAATACAATGTATAAATTACTGGAACTTTATATTTTTCTTTCCATTTAGCTGCTCTAAAAGAAGCAAAAATCCCACTGCTATGTACTTGGATTAAATCAGCTTTCCTAGGATGATCAACGAATTCGTACCCCTTACTTTCTAAAAATCTCTTAAGCAAAATAGATGTTTGTGATCTACCTTCGTATTTTCTTTCTTCAACATCGGCATCAAAATAAATTCTCATATTTCTTCCTCCTTACCAGTCTTTAAATAAACAAAGAAGACGATGGCTAACCAGTAAAGGTTCATAATAACCATAAAAAACCACAATACAAATTCTAACTGGTTTAACATAATGCCAACGTAAGCTATGAACAGATAAGTGTCAGCTTGTAGGGCCATAAACTGTGGTTTAATACCTAGTTTTTTGGCAATCTTTACAATAAGTGTATCTTCTTGCGTTCTTTGTAAAGCTCCCTTGTCCATTTGCCCAGTATGTTCTAAAACTATTGAAAGCATATGGATAGCAATAATGGCTACAAAGCCATAAATAAATGATTTAATATCACCAGATTGGTTGTATAAACCTAATGCTAAACAAAAAAATAAAACATTTTCTTTGAAGCGATCAGAGATTCCATCTAACCACCCACCTCTTTTAGAAACTAGATTTTTTAATCTGGCAACTTCTCCATCTACCCCATCCAGAATTTTAGATAAGAAAATAAATATCCCAGAAGCTATTAACAGGTTGGGTTGCCCAGTACTTAATAAGTAACAGCCAGTCAATCCAACCATAAGAGATAGAAAAGTAATGTGATTTGGTTTAAGAGGTGTCTTAACTAAAAGTTTGGTAATATTGGAAGAGATATACCTTCTTGTGAACACTCCAATGATCCCATTTTTTTGATATTTAACTTTGTTAATTTGATCTAATTCTTCTCTATCTGTCACTCTAAAAAAGGTCTAATTCCTCTTTAAAAGGTTATTGGATTAATGTTCACTAATTCTCTTTTTATAGAGGTTTTCAAAGAAAAGAGCAAGATCTAGGCTAGCTTCTTTCCCTAAAGAATCTCTTTTCAACTCAGCCAGGGCAGCAACTAAAACATAATAGTCAGCTTGAGCATTAAGATGACCATCAAATCTCTCTTGCTTACCACCTGTTTGGAAATAGCTATCAAGATATTCTTGTGATCTTTTTTGAGCTTCATATATTCTTTTCTGTAAGTCAGAATTTCTTCCATCGTATTTTTTCAAGGCAATTTCAAATGTCTTCAAGACTAGACTATCTCCCATCCTTATGGGAAATAATTAACTTTTATATTCTTTATGGGGATAATTACACAATTTTTATATAAAACTTTTTTTGATACACTTTGTGAATATTAAAACTCATCCACTTGTGCAAAAAACTTACCACTATTTAGTTAGTCAGATTGCAGATGTGTATTTGATCTCTTTTCCTAAATCAGGTAGAACTTGGTTAAGGATGTTATTAGCTCAATACTTTTCTTTAAAGTACAACCTTAAGTTAAATTTAGACCTTTACAAGATGACTTTTGGGAAAGATTTACCAAACATTTCTACAGATCCAAGAATTGGCAATTATGCTAAACATGGTGGAACTAAGCCGTTAAGTATAACTAAAAATTTACATCAGAAGAAAATAATTTTCTTAGTCAGAGACCCTAAGGATGTTTTAGTTTCTTACTTTTTTGAGTGGAGCAAAAGAAGAAAGTTAGGTTACCAGAAATCCCTTAGTTCATTTATTAGGGAAGACTTTACGTTACCTAAAATAGTTCAGTTTATGAATTTATGGGGGGAAGAAATGCAAAAAAGGCCCGATGATTTTGTTTTAGTGAGATACGAAGATTTGCATCAAAGTACCTCTTTGCAACTTAAAAGAGTATTACAGTTTTTGGATGTTGCAATTGACGAGGCTTTACTTGAGGAAGCTGTTTCTCAAAGCTCTTTTAATAACATGCTTAAAATGGAAGCTTCAAGTAAATTTGGTTCAGATCATCGCTTAACACCTACAAATAAAGAAGATAGAAATAGTTATAAGATGCGAAAAGGTAAGGTTGGCGGGTATAAGAGTTATTTTGGACCAGAGGATCTGACTTATATTAATCAGCGTTTAGGGTCTTTACTACCTTTATTTGATTATAAAAATCAATTAATTTCCTAACAACAATTTCTTTACTATAATTTCTTTTAACATAATTTCTTCTTGCTACTTGCAATTCTGGACTATCTTTAAAGTTAATTATTTTTTCCCTTAGCTCTTTTATATCTCCTGGACGAAATTTTATACCTAAACCCTGTGGTATAGTTTCCTTGATTCCACCAACCTCTGACCCAATAATTAAACTGCCAGCAGCCATTGCTTCAATAGAAATTCTACCAAATGGCTCTGGCCAAATAGAAGGGAAAACAACAATTGCTGCACTTGCATAAATTTCTGGAACTTTGTCGTAGGGGACCTGTGAAATTACCTTTCCTTCGATCCTATATTCTATTATTTTTTTTTCTAGATATTTTTTTAAGGGACCTTTCCCATAAAACTCAACTTTGTAATCCAAACCTTTTACCGCTTCTAAAATCAATTGTGGCCCTTTGAATCTATTAAGTGATCCTAAGTAAACAATTTTCTTTTCTTTTTCTTTAATATGAAATTTTTTTAAGTCTAGTCCATTAGGAATAATTGTGCTTTGATAACCATGTTGTTCTAATAATAACTTAACATATTTACTAATAGCAGTTAAATTACAATAGCTTAATGCATCATTTAATTTTTGATATCTTCTAAAAAGGCTAGTCAAGAAGAAGGGATTATATTTTAGGTAAGCTTTGTTTCGCATTTTACCAATCTCTGAACATTTATTTTGGCAATTAACAAACTTGTTAAATGTGCAAACTTCTCGACACGGGTCTTTGCCATGATAAATTCTATCTCCCTTAGGACATAAAAAAGGATAACTTTCAACGGTTGCTATTAGGGGGATCTTTAATCGACTTAGATTTTTGGCTGCCCCCACACTCGCTCCAACGAGATGAATTAAATCATATCTCTCGGCGATGGCCTTAACTTCTTCACATATTGATTTTTCAAATATTAAGCTTCTTTTTACATTACTAAGAAGCTTGCTTGGATCTTTTCCTGTCTTTAATTTTCTATGTATTTGTATGCCTTCAATTTCTTCATACTTCTGCAAACCCTCAAAGTATGAAGTTATTACACTTACCTGTACTCCTTGTTTCACTAATTCCTTAGCTAACAAAAAAAGATTAATTTCCCCACCACCTTTAATGAAGGGGGTAAAGTATTCTGAAACAAAAAGAACTTTCATTCTAGATCTTGTAAAAAATCTCTTTATAATAGTTATGATTTTGCTGTAAGGTTATTTTAAAAATGACGAAATTAAGTTTAGACTGTGAATTATACAAAAAAAGCTGTTAAAGGAATTAGTATAGTTTTTGTTATGGGTATTCTGTCTTCTGTGGTAGCTTACATCACAAGAATAGTCATGGCTAGAAGCCTGTCAGCAACCGAATATGGCCTGTTTAGCGCTGTTTTCACTTTAATCATGTTCTTCCTTTTCTTTAGAGACTTAGGGATGGAGAAAGCGGTTTCTAAGTATATCCCAGAGTTTCTTGTTAATAGAGAGCAAGGTAAAATCAAGTCGGGTATTTTTTTTGTTGTAGCCTTCCAAATGCTTAGTTCTTTGGTTATGGTAACCATCTTTTTGTTTCTTAATAGTTATTTAGCAAAGAATTATTTTAAAGATCCTTCGGCTGAACGTGTTCTTTTAATAATGGTCTTTTATATCTTTGGTAGCGTTATTTTTAGAATTTATCGAGCTATAGCTGGTGGTTACCAAGAGATGAAATTATATGCCATGTTTGAGTTCTTAAAGAATTTGTTTGTATTAGGCTTGTTTAGTATGTTTTTCTATTTTGGCTTTGGCGTCTTAGCCGCAGCTTTAGCTTGGGCTTCTGTCTGTTACCTTGTAGTTATTATCATGACTCCCTTTTTGTTTAAAAAAGCCCCTTTCTTAAAACATCAATTAAAAGATTTTTGGCCCACAACTAAGATGATTTTTGTTTACGGGGTGCCTGTCTTTGCTACCGGTGTAGCAGGGAAATTCATAAGTTATATTGATACTCTTATTTTAACACAATATAGAACTCTAGCTGAAGTTGGAGTTTACAATGTTGTCCTACCCTCAGCTCTTATTTTTTTAAAGTTTGGGGGGTCTATTTCTGCAGTTTTTTTCCCCATGTTTTCTGAACTTTGGGCTAGAAAAGATAAAACAAGAATGCGAGAGGGATTAAAAATGTTGCATCGTTATCTGTTTGTTTTAGTAATCCCCCCAGCTATTGGTATCTTTGCTTTCTCCCGGTTTTTAATTAAAACATTTTTTGGTTCAGAATATGTGTCTGGAACCTTAGCTTTACAAATTCTGATGTTTGGCATGTTTGTTTATGTCGTAGCTACAGTTAACAACAGCATCATTTCTGCTATTGGGTATCCAAAGGTTGTAGCTAAAATTATTATTTTCGTTTCCTTGTTCAATATTGTGGGAAATATCTTGTTGATACCGCGTTTTGGCATTGAGGGTGCCGCTCTGACCACCACTTTAAGTTACCTAATAACTCTAATATTGTCAACTTATAAGGTTAGACATTTTATTAAAGTGAAGTTGCCGTGGTTTGTTTGGTTAAAGTTATCTTTTGCTGGCTTTGTCTTTTTTGGAGTAGTTAAGATCTTTCGAGAAATTCTGGTTATCAATCAATGGTGGGAGTTAGTAATTTCTTGTACTTTGGCTTTGCTTGTTTATTTAGGAATCGTTTATGCTTATGGAATAGTAGATATAAAAGAATTTAAGAAGTATATTGGGTTAGTAAAGAAGTAATCACGTCAGGATTCTATCTTCATAAACCTTACCAACATTAGTGTTTCCTAATTCGTTGGTTAAGACTCTTTTAATGCAATGGGTGATTACAAGGTTGTGAATGTCTTCTGAGATTTCCATGTCATCTATTTCAGAGTGAATTGCGATTTGCGCAATATCTTTAATTTTTCCTCCTTTATAGCCACAGACTGCGACAGTTTTAGCTCCTGCAGAATTAGCATATTCCAAAGCTTTAACAACATTTATGGAATTTCCACTTCCAGAAATACCAATGACAATATCATCTTTTCTTAAAAAGTTTTTAAGTTGCTCAATAAAAATATCGTCATACGAGATGTCGTTGGCAATGGCCATCATAGCTGGTATGTTGTCGTTTAGACAAATAACCTTAAATCTTTTATCTAACCCGCAAGAAACTCCTTTTACTAAGTCTCCTGCGAAATGTGATGCTGTTGCAGCACTTCCACCATTACCAAAAATATAAATATTTTTATCCTGATGATAAGCTTCCATTAACATTTTAACAAAATCAGAAATTTCTTTTTTGTTGAGGTTACTTAAGGCATTATTAACAGAAGATAAATATTGGTTAATCTCTATTTCTTTGGTGTGCCTGAAAACATTATCTATAAAATTTATTAAGTCTTCTTTTGATACACTTTTTTTGTTTCCCATAATACTAACAGCAACTCCACCTACACAGTTAGCTACAAAAGGTACCATTTCATTTTTGGCATTCACCAATGCAAAGAGTGAAGCAACTGAAAAAACAGCATCCCCTGCTCCTACGGCATCAGTAATTTTAGATATGAATGCGGGACTCTCAAAGATACCGTTTTTATAATACAAGGCTCCTTCTTTTCCAATAGTTACCAAAAAATTGTCAAAATTTTTCATTTGATTAAGTTTGTCTACAAGTTTTTTATAATCACTTTCCTTATCTCCTACAGAGAATCTTAACTCGGCCCCATCCATGGAGATAAAGTTTGGTTTGTTATATTTTGTAACGTAATTAAAACCGATATTAGCACTGTTCGTTTGTACATTAACTGCTAAATACTTGGATTTTTCTTCAAGGACTTGAACTATTTTTTTGTTGATAAAACCGTGGCCAAAATCTCCAACAATAACCAAGTCATAGAGTGGCAATTCATTTTCTAAATAAATAACAATTTCTTTTTCTAATTCTTCATTAATGGCTGTGTCTCTCATATACTCAATTTTGAAGAGCTTCTCGTTTCTAACCGAACTGATGTACCTTCTTTTTCTAGTGGTTGGTGCTCCAACTTTAGTGAAATATTTACCAGAAATGTTTTTGTTTAATCCTTTTTCAATAAAATCCTTTCTGTCTAGTCCGTCTCCCAAAACAGTGACCATTGTAACTTCTTTAACAAAATTACTAGTATGATTAGCAATGGCCATTATTCCACCAACATATGCTTCTTCCTTAACATGGTTAACCGAAAGCATAGGATCTTTCATTGCTCTACCTTTTGGCTCTACAAAACAATACTCATCTATGATAGCGTCTCCAATCACTAACACTTTTTTGTCAGCAAAAGAATCTAAAACAGCTTTAATTTCTTCTTGAGAAAATTTACCTTTTATCTCTTTTATATAATCTTTAACAGCATCCATCTTAACTAACCCATTGGAAAAACCGTATTTAAACCTAATGCAACTTTACTCTAGAAGATGCTTATTTTCTCTTAGAAACTTTGCTCCAATTCTGGACCGGAACCCATAACAATGGCATCCTTTTGGAAACAAACTTTTATATTTTTTTTGCAAAATTTCATCTTCTTTATCTTCTTTCCAGGTACCATCTAAGCGTTGATTCATTTCTGTAGCCAAATCTAAAATTTCTTCAGCAGTATTCTCTCTTGGGACCATATCTCTTTTATGATAAAAATCTGCTTTTTGAACTGTTCCTTGGGCAATCATCTCTTTAAAGGTAAGAAACCTTTTCTCTTTTTTAGACCAGATTTTTTTGGGGATGTACAGGTCTCCTTTTCTCATAGGAGGATAATGAATTGGTACAATATTAGCTAAGGCTAAAGGCACATTAAAGATAGTACCTACTAAATACAAACCGGCAGTATTTCCCAAAAAGAATTTACATTTGGCGGTTAAATAAATATCTCCAAATTCTGTCCTAAAGTTGTTAGCATAATCAATGACTCTTTCTTCAGATGAGATCTTTTGATCAACAGCTGCCCCCATTCTTAAGGCATACCCTCCTTGATCAGCAATATACTCTGCGGCTTTCAAATAATTTTTAACATTACAATTTCTAAATTGGTGATAACCGTCCCCTTTTCCCCATTCTTTGTTTAAGTAAGCAGCGTCTCTAGAATGAAAACAGATAAACCAATCTCTAACGCCTATTTTATCTAACAGTTTTTTCCCTCTAACTTCTTCTTTATTAGAGAAACTTATGTTTCTTTTACCATGATTAAATTCATCATATTCATTGGTTTGAAAAGGCAAAGTTTTGTACAAACCAGAAGAACTTAACACAGAATGCTTGGATAATTGTTTTGACAACCATCTTATTGCCTTAGCAGAAGGAATTTCCCAAACCTTTATTTTTTGTTTAAACAGATTTAATAATGGTTTATTCACGGGCTTAGCAGCAATACCAATGTAATTAGCCTTTTTTAACAAACCTAATTCCTTTCTTCTTAGAAAAAGTTCTGTGTTAGCTGCCAGATGTCCAATCCTACTACTTCTAATTCTAACAAATTTAATCCTAAACAATTTATTCAAGATAAGCGCGGGTGGAAAAAGACCAATTCCCACCAATTTAGGAATTATTTTTGACAATTGATCATCGCCCTCAGAACTTTTCCTTCTTCTAAATCTGTAATAGCTAAATTAATATCTTCTAAAGAATACTCTTTACTAACTAAACAAGATAAATTCAGTTTTCCTTCTAAGTATTGTTGAACATAAAAAGGGATATCTTCATCAGGTTTAGAAGCCCCCCCCCAAGTTCCCGTAATTTTCTTCCCTTTAATTAAGTCCATGGGATCAATAGAAATAGTTTCTCCTTGTTTCAAGTTTCCAGCGATAACTAATCTACCTTGGTTTTGAATTGCTCTAAAGGCAGTTTCCATTACTGATTTGATACCAGAGCATTCCAAGGCACCATCTACTCCACCAGAAGTCAGTTCTCTAATTTTATTTGTAACATCTTCCTGTAAAGAATTTATTGTTTTCCAAGCTCCTTGTTCCTTAGCAAACATTAGTTTGTCGTCATTGACATCTATGGCAATTATTTTAGAACATCCTAAAGCTTTAGCTTCTAATAAAACACTGGCCCCAATTCCTCCTACGCCAAAGATGGCTATTGTTTCTTCTGTTGCAGGAACCAGTTCATTTTTGATAAGACCACCGCCAGTTGGCAGGGCACATCCTAGCAAGGCTGCCATCCTTGGTTCTATTCTTTGATCAACTTTAACTAACCTATTTTCAGAAATTACAGCAAACTGTAAAAAGGTGGAGATGGCTCCAGAATTTACTTTTTTTCCGCTTTCATCCAAGTATTGGGCAGAAGGAACATCCTTGCCCTCACTTTTAATCCAGGTTAAAACAACGTAGTCGCCTTTAACAACTTTAGTTACGCCTTCTCCTACAGCTTCAACAATCCCAGATCCTTCATGGCCCAAGGTATGGGGCAAATACTTATCTTCGCCCTTATTACCTTTAATTTCATTAATCTGACTTCTACAAAGACCTGTGTACAGAACCTTAACCAAGACTTGGCCTTCTTTAAGTTCAGGTGTTTCTAACTCTTCAATAGATAAAGGTTCATTGATCTCTCGGAGAACGGCTGCTTTTGTTTTTGTCATGGTATAAACCAATAATAATCTCCAGTATAACCTACTTCAGCAAACAATTTTTTCCAATCTTCAACGTGCATATAAGTTTCAGCTGTTAAGTTCCACTTTAACATGTTAGATTTTTCTTCTTCGTTTCTCCAAGCGTCATTGACGATGAAGGCGTTTTTTCCAACTCTGGAGATTTCCTTCAGAGCCTGTTTGCACTCTTCTAAAGGAAGATTATGGGCCGTATTAATACATAGAACAAGATCAAATTCTTTATCTTTAAATTGACTTAAATCCTTGGCATTACCTACACTTAAGAAAGGTTTAACTTCCTCTAAAGAATTAGCCACAGCATATTCAGAGATGTCAATTCCTCTTACAGTAATTCCTGGCAGAGCTTTTTTAAAATCATATAATGTGAATCCTTTGGCACAACCGACGTCCAAAATTTTGCTTTCGTTAGTCAAACCATAATGCTTAATCATATCTTGCACAACTTCAGTCCAAAACCTAGGGTGATAATTAAAGCCACCATAACCGTGTGATCGGTCTCCATCAAAAAACTCTTTACCAAACTTTTTTGCCAAGGCTACGTCTTCAGGAGTTCTGGTTGTTCCTCTTTCATCAACATTTCTTTTTGTTCTTGGATATTTCTCCATCAAATTTATTTCTGTCATTCATTTACCTGATAAAATTTAATTTAAATAGATTTTTGTGTTCTAATCTCTAGTTCTTGTTTAAACTCGTTGATCATTTCGTTAACGTTTGGTATTTTTAAATTAATCAAACCTAACAACTTATTATTTTTAAGAGAAATATCTCTGGGATAGATTCTGTTTCCAACAACACTTTTTTTAATTAAATCTTCATTGTAACCAAAGATTTTAGCTACTTCTTTAGCAAAGGCATACTTAGAAAGTTTTTCACTTCCTGTAACATGAAATATTCCTTTGGCATCAGAATTAATTAATTTTCTAATACTTTCCGTCAAATATTTGATGTATAAAGGGGTGAAGTAAGCATCAGTGAAAGCTCCATAGCTTTCTCCTTTCTCTAAACTTGCTAATAAATTTCCAATAAAATTACGTTTTTCTTGGGCATAACTTTTACCAAAGATATTAATTCTTAGGACTAAAGAATTTTCATAGTTTAAACAAACTTTTTCTCCTTCTGCCTTTGTTTTTCCATAAAGACTTGTTGCGTCTGGGAAATCATTTTCCTTATAATCTCCCCTATCTCCTTTAAATACAGCGTCAGTAGACAGATAAATAAGCTTAGCCTTGCTTTGTTTTACCAACTCTAAAATGTTTACTGTGACTTCCACGTTAAGTAATTTAGCTAATCCAGGATTTGTTTCGCAATCAGCAAAAGAAGTGAGAGCAGCGCAATGAACAATAATTTCTGGCTGTAAAGAAACTAACTTCAAAACTTCCTCTCTTTTAGTGAGATCTAATTTAATATTATAGCAACCAGCAAAATTGGTTTGGTGTCTGTTATATAAACTACAAACATCGAAGTCTTGTGCTAAACCAAAGGCCAAGTTAGACCCGACCTGGCCACTCCCCCCTGTAATCAAGACTTTTCTCATTGAGAAAAGAAGCTATTGATTTTATCAATTACTAACTGCACTTGTTCGTTTGTTAACTCGGGGTAAATAGGTAAACTAAGAATTTTTTTAGCTTGACCTTCAGCTACAGGAAAATCTCCTTCTTGGTATCCAAGATCAGCAGCGGCTTGTTGTAAATGGATCGGCACAGAATAATGTATCTTGGTTTGTATCCCTTGATCTTCTAAATAATTCATTAATTCGTCTCTTTTTTCACACATGATCACAAAGTTATGATAAACTGGCTCTTCATAGTCTCTGTCTTCAGGAACGATCACGATTCCTCTTAAACCATCTCGATAAAGAGAAGCAATTTCTCTGTAACGGTCGTTCCATTCATTAATAGATTTTAATTTGAGGTTTAAGATAGCTGCTTGGATACCATCCAATCTTGAATTGTATCCCCAGAAAAGACATTCATCTCTATTTTTTAAACCATGGTTCCTTAACTTTACTAACTTTTCGTATAGGATAGTGTGGTTTGTAGTAATGATGCCTCCATCCCCATGAGCGTGTAAATTCTTAAGTGGATGTAAACTAAAGCACCCTAAGTGTCCTAAAGAACCGACTCTTCTTCCTTTATATTTGGCTCCAACAGCTTGGGCTGCATCTTCTATCAGCAATAAATTTCTTCTATTACACAATTCCCTTATTTTGTCCATCTCAGCAGGTCTTCCTGTTAAATGTACAGCAACAATGGCCTTGGTTTTGTTTGTAATCGCCGCTTCAATTAATTCTACATTGATATTATAATCACTTCCTACATCCACAAAGACAGGTTTTGCTCCGACAGCTGCTATCGCTCCGGCAGTAGCAATGAAAGAATTAGGTGCAGTAATTACTTCGTCTCCTTCTCCTACATTAACTGCTTTCAGACTCAGGATTAAAGCATCTGTACCATTGGCAACACCAATGGCGTGTTTAACTCCACAAAATTCTGCAAAACTTTCTTCAAAATCTTCTAATTCAGAATTTAAAACGTAGTCCCCTTTACTGGAAAGTTCGTCGATTTTTACTAAGATGTCGTTTCTCATATTTTTGTATTGAGCACCGAGGTTAACAAATGGGACTTTAGTTGTATTTGCTTCTTCGTAGTTTAAATTTAGTTTAAGTTCTTTAGATTCAGCCATTTTTTCATAAAATTCCTTGATTTTTTTAACAACAAATTCTTGCTGGTCCTTAGTGATAAATTCATGAACAGGCAAAGACAAAACACTATCACAAGTAGTTTCGGCAACTGGAAAGTCTCCTTTTTGGTGTCCTAGAGAAACAGCTGCAGGTTGTAGGTGCATAGGGATAGGATAATGAACTTTGGCATCAATTCCTGACTCTAAAAGAAATCGTTGTAATTCGTCCCTTCTTTCAGCTTTGATGACATAAAGATGGTACACTGATTTAGAATTTAAATCTCTTTGTGGAATTTTAATCTGTTGAACCTCTGCTAAAGCCTCATCAAAAAAGCGAGCATTGGCAATTCTTGAATTAGTGATGTGATCCATTTTTTCTAGTAAATGTGATCCTACAACCGCCTGTATAGAATCAAGACGTGAGTTATAAGCAAAAATAGAGCACTCATCCCTGTTAATTAATCCGTGGTTTCTTAGTAAAACTAATTTGTCGTGCATTTCTTTAGAATTTGTTACAATGAAACCACCATCTCCCCAAACATTAAGGTTTTTTAAGGGATGTAAACTAAAACAACCAGCGCTTCCAAAAGTTCCTGGATGCTGGTCTTGATAACTACCATTAATAGCATGACAAGCATCTTCAATAACTTCAAGATTATATCTGTTGGCAATTGCCATGATTTGATCCATCTTGCAAGGAATCCCTGACCAATGGACCGGTAAGATAGCTTTTGTTTTATCTGTAATGGCGGCTTCTATCAAAGAAGGATTAATGTTATAATCGTCCCCTACATCCACAAAAACTGGTTTGGCTCCAGCAGTTACAATGGCTCCAACAGTAGCAAAAAAAGTGTAGGGTGTAGTAATAACTTCGTCACCTTCTTTTATTCCAATAGCTTTTAAACTAAGGAATAGAGCGTCTGTTCCGCTTCCAACCCCAATAGCATAACTTGCTCCGGTTAATTCACAAATCTTCTTTTCGAATTCGTCCACGGCATCACCTAACGTAAAAGCTGATGTTTCAATAAGTTCAGCAATTTTAGAAAGGATTTCTGGATAGTCAGCAAATTGCTCTTGCAAATAATTATGATTAATCGTTGGTTGGCTTGTTTCTTGGTATTGTTGCGGTAAGTAGTTATGTTGGATTTCCATCGTTTTTGTTGAAAAATACTTGTTCTTAAACTTTATGTATTGTTGGCGCTGTCCAGAGTCGTACGACTCTGAACAAATAAACTAATGCCTTTGCCAT
>CAYFOH010000002.1:0-66438 GCA_964344755.1 uncultured Methanosarcinales archaeon | reverse complement strand
AACTCGAAACAATATCATGCCAGTATACAAATTTATTCCATTTGGGACAGCACTAAAGCTTAGAAATATTTTTAAAGTTGACCTTTTCGTAACTGTTTGTGGTTAAAGAAGTCAAATTTCAAATTCCTTATGCTCAAAGGACAAAAATTCCTGGTGTTTATACATTGGATCAGAATTTTTTTCCTGTCAGCGAAGGCCAGATCAATATTTTGGTCGCTTCTAGTTACATGTTACCTACACGTAATGATATTCTTAATGGCGTTCTGACATTAGCTGATTTTGTTGTAAACAATAAAGGAAATTCTGAAGATATTAATGAACTTCTTTTGGATCAGGCGGTGGATAACTTAGAACTTGAAACTCTTGAAAATTTAGCTTCAAGAGAAGAAATTGTTTTACGGGATTTGCGAGAAACTCTTGAAAAGATTTATGAAATTCAAAAACAACCAGGGAAAATCTATTTTAATTTTGAATATGGTACACTCTATGAAGATACTTTCGCAAAATTTGAAGGTTACAACATAACCACTTTCGAAGATTTTTTGTCTCAATTAATGGAATCAGAAGAAGGAGATAATTATACTCATGGTTGGGAAACTTATTTTTTATCTTTAGACGGAGGAATAATACCTAAAGAAAGATTGGTTGGATATTTAGATGATCTTGCTTTGCTGAATAAATACTTTGAATTGGAGTTTGATGAAAGTCAAGGTTCTGACGCTATTGAAGAAGTAAGAAAGCTAGCTAAAAGTATGACACTTTTGGCTGGAACTGACCTTCCAGACATTAGTGAGGCTTACCTTAACGGACAGGTTCATTGTGTAATAAATTACTTATCTTATGTTGAGGACAAACTAAACGACATGGTTAGAAACAAACAAGGTTCTCTTCAAGAACGTATGGAAGAAAAGGGATTAAAATTAATTACTCTTGATAAAAACTGATCTCTTCTGTTTTTTCGTCTACAAATAGATAAGGTCTTTCTTTTTTGATTTGCTCTAATCTGTGTGGTGGAAGATTGTTTAAGGTGCCTTTTCCACTCAAACCAACCTGTGGTGTGCGTTTACAATAATCTTCGGCAGTAAAATCTTGTCCTGAATTAACTAATTCATGATATTTTGGGAAATCAATCCATGTATTCCAAGTACCATTTATTTGATACTTCTTACGAGCAAACATCACAACTCTTGAAGGAATATGTTCAGAAACTATTTCATAATCGGGAAGACTTTCCAAAAGTTTTTTGGAAAAAATAATTACTTCTTCATGTAATGGCATGTTATCTCGGCTTAATCTTTGTTGAGATGGCCCAACGTGCATATAGGCTTTAACCTCGATAAAGTCAGGCAAGCCTCTTTGAACTAATTCAGCATATTTTTCAGTTAAGACATCATTGATATCTTTAATAACAGTTAACCTCACGCAAGTTCTTTCTTTTTTTTCTTTAAGATAATCTAAAGATTTATTGAGTCTTTCCCAGTAATCTTTAAACAGGGGCACGTCGACATCTTTTAACATTTCTTTGGTTGGAGCATCAACACTTACGTACAATTGTGTAATTGGTTTAAGGTTTTTAACCTGTTCAGGGTATTGTCCGTTTGTTACCAAAAATGTCGAGATGCCGTCTTTATTAAACAGTTCAATAGATTCATTAATTCTAGGATAAAAAATAGGTTCTCCAGTTAAGGAGAGAGCTACGTGTTTTACTTCTAACGACTTATTGTAAGCAGCTTTATTAGCTTTATCTGAACCCTTAAATCCAATTAAGAGTTTGTGATGAGCTTCTAAAGATTCTTTATGAATCTTTTTAGGATCATCTGTTTCCCATTTCCAGTCTTTGCTAACGGGGGCTTTATAACCTCTCCAACAGAACGTGCAACGGTTGGCACAGCTGATGCTAGTAGTCATTTGCATACATTGGTTACTCATAATTCCATAAAATTTTAGTTTGTAGCAGCCACCTTTGCCATTAATCATGTTTTTGGTCCAGCCACACGTTTTTACAGCGCTATGATTCCCGACTACCCGATACTGTTGTTTTTCTAGTTCTTGTTTAGCAGCTTCTGTTAACATTTTTAGTTAAGAATCGACTTTATTTTTAAAGTTTGTTTGAAAATTACAAACATTATTCTAATTAACGCCCACTTCTACAGCTTCTTTAATCCTTTTCCCAAAATTGTTTTAAGTTCCCACAAGCTTTAAAAGACTAGCAAACTTTTCCTTTCAATCAATGTTAACAAAAAAACAAGTAGCTTTCCTAAGAGAAGAACTCCTGACAGCTAAAAATCCCCTATTCTTTTATGATGGCGATCCAGATGGCCTGGCTTCTTTTATTTTGTTATATAAGATAAATAGGGAAGGGAAGGGTATTATTCTTAAGGCATCTCCAAGGTTAGATGAGAGATCTATTCGTAAAGTTAAAGAACTGAATCCTGATAAAATTTTTATCTTAGATATTCCATCCATAACGCAAGAATTTGTGGAAGCTGTCAATTTGCCTATTTTTTGGTTAGATCATCATGAACCCCAGAGACTTAAAGGAGTGAATTATTATAACCCAAGAATAAAAAATGAGGAAGCTTACCTACCAACAACTTATATGGCTTGGCAAATAAGTCAAAATGAAGAAGACTTGTGGATTGCTGTTGCTGGTTGTTTAGCTGATTGGCATTTACCTGACTTTATAGAAAAGTTTTCAAAAAATTATCCTGATTATCTTAAAAAAAATCAGTCTTTAGAGAAAGCTGTTTACAAGAATCCTGCTGGTAAATTGGTTAAACTTTTTTCTTTCATGCTTAAAGGGCCAAATTCTGAGATTAAAAAATCAATTAAAATTCTTTCTAGGATTAAACATCCGGACGAAGTTTTTAAACAAACAACTTCTCCTGGGAAGTTTCTTTACAAAAGGTTTGTCAAAATAAATGCTCTTTATGAAGATATTTTAAAAGAAGCTAAGAAAAAAGTTACCAGATCACCTTTACTTCTTTTTATGTATACAGAACAAAGATGGTCCTTTACTGCTGATTTGGCTAATGAGTTGGTTAATTTATATCCAAAAAAAGTGGTCATAATCGCTAGAAAAAAGTCAGGGAAAATGAAGTGCAGTCTAAGAGCTAAAAAAACAATTAACGAAGCCCTAGCTAGAGCTTTACAAGGTATTGACGGTTATGGGGGTGGCCATCCTCAAGCTTGTGGTGCTGTGATCAACGAGGAGGATTGGGAAACTTTCTTAAAGAATTTTAAAGAGGAACTCAAGTGATTCTTTTCTTAGTATCTTTGTTAGGATTAATAGCGGGTTATATTTTATCTTTTATTACCCCAGAAGAAGTTATGGCTGGTAAAAAACAGTTGTCCTTTTTTAGATACTTTTTACTTTTATCTATCACTGTTTGTGCTATCTTTTATCTCCAAAACCTTTTGTTCTCTCTAATTTTTGTTTTCTTAACCCTCAGCTTTGTCTTCTTACAACAAAAATTTAAATCTCGTTATTGGGAAATTGCCTTTTATGCTATTTTTCTTTTGACTTTTTTGGTTTTAGGTAGAAATTTGTTGTTTGTTTCTTTAGTTTTTCTTTACGGTTTACCCACTGGCAGTTTGTTAAGGGGTTTAAAGAATGCTTAAGAAAGATTTAGAAGAGACGATTAAAGAGAAAGTTTCTCCTTTACTAGAGGGAATGATGGAAAAACATTGGGGAATAAAGATTCCTCAGTTGGAAAATGATATAACAGACAAGTTAAAAAGTTCTAAATTAGATATTTATTTGCCTTTAGATTTGCCCTTCAAGGATGCCAAGAAAATATTTAAAAGACAGTTTTTTAAAAAAGAGATCTGGCAGCACCATGGCAACATTTCTCAGTTAGCGAAGTTTTTAGGTTTAGATCGTCGCAGTGTTCATAGAGTAATTAAAAGTTTAGAGATTGACATCGAAGAACTTAGAAGAATAAATGTGAAAAATCCCCAAGAAGATTTTGTAGATCAAACAATCAGATCTACTTTAGACGAGTATAAAGGTTTAATCCAACCTCAAAAAATGGAAGGTGTTTATCAAGAGATCCCTAGGTTATCTAAGAATATTGCTAAATTTTTACCCCACCAACATTTAACTTGGAAGGAAGCCGAAAGAGAGTTTGAAAAACAGTTTTTATTAAACGCTCTTAAAGAGAATAAAGGAAGTATTAGTAAAACAGCACATAAAATAGGTATTAGGGCAGAGACTTTACATCGTAAAGTAAGAAGGTTGGGTTTGTCTTAGTTTTTTTTCAAGGCCCCACAAAAACCCTTATATACCTAGCTTTCTTACTATTCTTAAAAGATGGTGTGGAATATTGGTAAGGATATTAGGGACTTAAAGCGTTTGGAAAAAATTCTTGAGATTCTTGTAGAGGAAGGTTGGGGTTATTATGTTAAAAGAACAAGTCTAAAAGAACATTTACCTCTAAAAAAAAGATTGACTATCCCTTTACCAATAGCTACCAAAAAACGACAAGCTAGATCTTTAAGGATAGCCTTTGAAAGACTTGGTCCAACTTTTATTAAATTGGGACAACTACTTTCTTTAAGGCCGGACTTAGTTCCTAAAGAATTTGCTGATGAATTTTCTAAATTGCAAGACGAAGTACCTCCTTTTTCTTTCAGTCGAGCCAAAAAAATTATTGAAGGCGAATTAAACAAACCCTTAAATGAACTTTTTAAAAAATTTGAGAGGAAACCTTTAGCCTCAGCTTCTATTGCTCAAGTTCATAAAGCTGTTTTAAAATCTGGCAAAACTGTAGCTGTAAAAGTCCAAAGACCAAAAGTTAAAGATGTCCTAGACACGGACATTGACATTCTTTTTTTTGTGGCACGCTCTTTAGAGAAACATTTCCCCCGGACTAGAAAGTATCAACCTTCTGAAGTAGTTAAAGAATTTGCTTTGTGGACTAGGAAAGAATTAGATTTTAAAATTGAAGCAATGAACGCTCTTCGACTTAAGGAAGCTATGTCTAACAACCCCCGAGTGATTGTTCCTAACGTTTATAATAATTTTTCTTCAAAAAGAGTACTAACTCTTGATTTTGTTGAAGGGATAAAACTGGACGACATTGCTACTATCAAAAAACAAAAGTTAAGTTGTAAGAAAATTGCTATGGACTCTTTCTTGGCCATCCTGGAACAAGCTTTAATTTATGGTTTTTTTCACGGTGATCCCCACCCTGCCAATTTATTCGTGAATAAAAAAGGAAAATTAATTTATCTTGATTTCGGGATTATGGGAGAATTGTCTGTATCTGAAAGAAGAAAAATTATTAAATTTATTTTGTCTATTCCAGATAAAGATGCTGACAAGAGCCTGGACATCATTCTTTCTTTAGCTAAAGACAAAAGTGAAGCTAACATTGAGAATTTCAAAGCTGAAACCTTGCCTATCTTAAGTGAAGTTTATCACAATAGTATTGGCAAAAAAAGTATTGGGCGAGCTCTTTACCAAGTGATTGGCGTTGGGGCTAGGAACGGTATTATTTTTAATGCTAATCATGTTTTAACTGCTAAAGCAATTTATCAAGGTGAGGGAGCAGGATTAGAGTTAGACCCTGATTTTAAGGTCTCTGAAGGGCTGGAAAAGTTCCGAGATCTTTATCTTAAGAGAAGCCTTAATCCCTTAAAACTAATGCAGGATTTTAAAAATACAGTTATCAAAAATCGTGATCTCTTGTTAGAATTTCCAGAACATTTAGTTAAAATAATCAAAAGACTAGAACAAGAACCTGTTCAACAGGATCACTTTGAGAAACATTTTCACGAATTGGAAGAAAAAATCGAAGAAGTCAATCATCGAAAAAATTTACTATATGGTATTATTGTTTTGTTCTTTTTCTTGTTAGTTTTACTTTATTTAGAAAGCAAAAATATATTTCTTGGTTTCTCCTTTAGTTCTGTAATTTTAGCTGTAACTATAATTACGTTTATATACTTGCTTTTCTTAACTAGAAAAATAACTTTTAGAGGTGATTAAATGGATAAAGTCATGAAGAAAGCTTTACAAACAGGTTACGGGTTGGGGTTACTAAGTTTAGCTAAGGCGAAAAAAGTCGTAACTAAAGTCAAAAAAGACTTGAATTTAAATGAAAAGGAAAGTCTTAAATTAGCCGAAGAACTTGTAAAAAGCTCAGAAAAAGCTAGCAAAGATGTTGTTAAGGCAGCTCACAAATACTTTCACAAAGCTTTAGCTAAAAGTAAGAGAGTTAAGGCTGCTGTAAAGAAACCAGCCAAGAAAAAAGCAACTAAAAAGAAACCAAGCAAACGTAAGACGACTAAGAAGAAATGATTTTTTTTTCTTTAAATATTTTTTTTGTTTCTTTATGAAGACATCTTAAATAGTATTCAATCGTTCCTGTTTCTTCTTCAGACCCGTCTTTAGATATTCTAACAAACTTTTTTTTATCTTTAGAAGGTGCAATTAGAATGTCAGTTCCTTTAACTAGAACCGTAAATTTTTCAAGTAGTAAGATCTCTCTTGAGGTAAAAAAGTCCCATTCGTCTTTAATAACATCACCTAGATTAACAGATCTAATATCTGGACTTTCTACTATTTCTTTAAATTCTATTTTTCTATCTCTTGCTGTTAAATAAACAGCAAAATTTCCTAGGTAACTTAAACTAGCATCTTTTAACAGTTCGGCTAAAGAAGAATATTCCTGCAATTCTCTAAGAACACATCTATTTAAGGAATCGATATCAACATATTCACACCCTTCTCCTTTCAAATAATTTTTTTCTTCTTCCACCATTAGTTCCTCTATGTCTCTCCCATAAACATTTACATCTCTTCTAATATGTCTTACCAGAACTGATTTTGGAAGTTTAGCCAAGTTAGGGTTCTCTAAAAGGACGTCTCTTATTTTAAGGTATCCTTCTTGTAATTGTTGGTTTGTAGTGATTGCTTTCATGACAGATTCTTCATCAAAGGAGATATTGCCCTTTTCATATAGAATTTTTAAGAAATCAATAATTGGTTTTTTAAATGGTTCCCCTGCTTGAAGTTCATATAACCTTCTTTGCCGTGGTTGGCCGTGCCACCTAATCTCAATAGGATAACTCATTTTAGAGGAAAGGTCACTAAACTTTTATAAAGAAGACGGTTTTTGCCATAGTTATGGAGGAAAAAATACAACAACCTGAACTAAATATTGCTTTAGTTGGTCATGTAGATCATGGTAAAACCACTTTGACTGAACGCTTAAGTGGAAAATGGACAGATACTCATTCTGAAGAGTTAAAGAAAGGGATTACTATTAGATTAGGTTATGCGGATTTCAGTGTTCATAAATGTAAAAAATGTAATTATTACACTACTAAAGACAAATGTATTAAATGTAATGGGTCTACTGAATTAATCAGAAAAATTTCTTTAGTTGACGCTCCAGGCCACGAATCTTTGATGGCTACCATGTTAAGTGGAGCTGCTATTGTTGATGTTGCCTTATTGTTAGTAGCTGCTAATGAAAAATGTCCACAACCACAAACTAAAGAACATATTTTAGCTTTACAGATATCAGGGATAAAAAATGTTATTATTGTCCAGAATAAAATTGATTTAGTTAGTAAAGAGGAAGCACTAAAAAATCACCAACAGATCAAAGATTTTTTGGCTGATACTGATTACAAAGACGCTCCGATAATTCCTATTTCAGCTAGAAGTAATGTTAATATTGATGTTTTAGTTGAAGCAATTCAAGAATATCTTCCAACCCTTAAGAAAGATCCTAAACAAGATCCCTTAATGCTGGTTGCTCGGTCTTTTGATATTAACAAACCGGGTATTAAATCAAAAGATTTAGTGGGGGGTGTTTTAGGAGGAACCTTAAAACAGGGAAAGTTTAAAGTTGGAGATAAGATTGAAATAGTTCCTGGTTATATGGTTGAAGAGAGAAACAAAAAAATATGGAGACCATTATTAACAAAAATAACAAAAATATTCTCTGGAAATCAACCGGTTGATGAAGTTCTTCCTGGAGGAAGTATGGCTATTGCTACTACTTTAGATCCAACCGTTGTTAAATCTGATACTCTTACTGGCTCTTTGGTAGGGAAACCGGGAACATTACCTCCTTTACATAACCAATTAAAATTAGACACTTATTTGTTAGAAAGAGTTGTAGGAACTAAAGAAGAAACAGAAGTTAAACCTTTAGCTAAGAACGAAATCTTAATGTTAAACGTGAATTCTGCTGCAACTGTTGGTGTTGTTGTAGATCCATCTAAAAAGAATACTGTTTGTGCTTTAAAAAAGCCAGTTTGTGCTAAAGTTGGTGATAGAATAACACTTTCTAGAAGAGTTGGCGACAGATTTAGGTTGATTGGTTACGGTCTTCTTAAAAAGTAATTCCCTTAAAGTAATTAACAACTATTTTATACCTTGTCTGTTTTAATTCGTGATATGGTTAAATTAGTTTGTTACAATATTGAATACTGTGAAGGTATAGAAGGATTATGGTACCAATACTTAAAATTCTGGAAAATCTTTTTTCCTCCTAAAGGGTTGGACCAAAGAATAGTTGATCATTTAAAGAATTTAAACTTAGATATACTTTCTTTAGTAGAAGTTGATACTGGTTCCCTTAGATCTCGTGGCAAGGACGAAGTTGTTTTTTTTGAAAAGAAGCTTGGTTTTAAAAACTTTGTAGAAAAAATAAAGTATCCTTTACATGGTTGGTTAAAGCTTTTTCATTATGTTCCTATTTTAAACAGACAGGCAAACGCTATTCTGTCTAAATTTAAGATAAGTAAGATAAAATATCATGTTTTCCATGAAGGAACAAAGAGAATGATAATAGAGGCTACAGTCAATTGCCCTAAGCCTGTAACCTTGTTGTTAGCCCATTTAGCTTTGGGTGAAAACACGAGGAAAAAACAGATAAAGGAGTTGGTTAAAATAGTTAACAACATAAATAATCCTACTATTTTAATGGGAGATTTTAATACCTTTCATGGGATTTCTGAAATAAAAGAGTTGTTAAAGCATACGCACCTTAAAGACAAAGCCAAATTAAACAAGTACTCGATTGGGCTAACGCAACCGACTTGGCATCCAACAAGAAGGTTGGATTATATTTTAACCTCAGAACAAATTAAAGTAAAGAAATATGAAGTGTTGAATTATCCTTTTTCAGACCATATGCCACTTTATGTTGAGTTTGATGTAATATGAAATTAGATCTTTTATTTGAACCATTTAAGAAATATCATGTTATTAGAAATTTTCCTAAAGGGTACTCTTGGTATAAGAAATTTTTCGCTAATTTTATTTATTTCTGGACGGGGATTGTCTTACATAAAAGAAAAAATTTGTTAAGTCGGAGAGACATTATTAAAGCAAGACTTTTGCTAAGGAAGGGAGATATATTATTGCTAGGAAATTTAAAAGAAACTTCTAAATTTCTTTTTAAACAACCTTTAACACATGTTGCATTATACTTAGGAAGAAAGCGCTGTATTCATGTTTTAGGTGATGGCGTTCAATATGGTTCCTTGCATCACGTTTTTCAGGGCTACGACACCTTAGTTATTCTAAGAGTTCCTAAATCTTTTCGTGGCCGTAGAAAGATAATTAAGAAAGCCATCAATTATGCTAAAGAACAGTTCGGTAAACCTTACGACTATGACTTTAAAAAAGGAAGCAAATGTTTCTTTTGTACTGAACTAGTTAATGAAGCTTACCGCAAAGCTGGCTATCAGACTAAGTTAAAATCTTTGATGAAACCCAAATATTTAATTGAGAGAGTAAGTAATGTTGTTAATGCACTTAAACCTTCAGATTTTCTAAAAGGCAACTTTGAGATTATTTTTCTATCCCACAATTTGAAAATCAGAAAGCAAGTGATTTTGCTGAAAAAGTAGTTGTTGTTACTAAAGGGAACAGATACAATTTATAAACCATTAGATTATACCTTAAACATGAACAAAGTTTTATTGGCAGTTATTTTTGCCGGTTTTGGTGCCCAACTAGTCAAACTGATCTTTTTGTGGTTTAAACATAAAACTCTCTCTTTTAGAGACCTGGTAGTAACTGGCGGCATGCCTTCTTCTCATTCTTCTTTTGTTGTAGCTTTAACTACAATTATTTATTTGTTGGAAGGTACTTCGACATCTTTTGCTATTAGCTTGGTGTTTACTTTTATTGTTATTAGGGACGCTTTTGGGGTTAGAAGAACAGTTGGGGAAGAAGGTATTATTATTAATAAAATCCTTAAAAAGATAAAATTGAAAACAAAAGCACATGTTTCTATGGGCCATACTCCTTTACAAGTTCTGATTGGTGCTTTAATTGGTTTTGTGGTGGCTATTTTAGTTTATTTAATCTAATTTCTAGTATGTAAATCTATATAAACGATTTTCACTTATTTAATCTAATGCTTACTGTTAAACAAATGTTAAAGTTAGAAAGATTAGCAGCTTCCAAGGGAATTCTTCCCATTGAGCTAATGGAAAATGCTGGAAGGGAAGTCTATTTGACAGTAAAAGAAAAGTTCGGTTTGGAGAACAAAAGGGTTGTTATTTTTGCTGGAACTGGTAACAATGCGGGCGATGGTTTTGTAGCAGCACGTTACTTTGCTAAGAAGTGTCCAGTTATTGTCCTATTTTTTGGGGAAGAAGATAGATTAAAGGAAGAAGCTAAAGAGAATTACCAGAGGATAGCTGACCAGATTAATATTCTTAAAATTTCTAACAAAGAAGATTTAGAAACTTTTAAGTTCCAAAAAGATCTTGATTTTATTTTTATTGATGCGTTATTGGGAACTGGTATCAAAGGGGAAATTAAGGGGCCAATTCAGACAGCCATTAATTTTTTTAATGAAATGAAAGGAATAAAAGTAGCTATAGATGTGCCTTCAGGTTTAAATCCTGATACAGGTGAAGGAAATTTAAGTTGCCAATTTGACCTTCTAATAGCTCTTCATGATCTAAAAAAAGGATTAGAAAGATTTAAAGAAAAATCAATCATTGTTGACATTGGGATTCCTATTAAGGTTTGAGGACGTAATAAATTTCTGGAATGACTAAAGCAATTCCAAAAACTAAAAGAAAAGCGCTAAATAATGGGAAATAAACACCAATAATAAAGAACATTTTTAGAGAGGTAATAACTCCATAAATAGTTGTCATATGGTGCACTTGTTTTTTCATGTGCCAAAATTTTAAGTTAAGGATAAAATATAACAAAAGAGAGAGAGCTGTTAATAACAGAAGATAATTAATATAAGGTTTAAGGTAATTATTATAAGAACCTAGACTATAAGCTATTATTACTTCTCCTACTAAAGAAAGATAAAGATACTTTGGTGGAACTTTACGTAGGAATCTTTCGATTATTTTCATTTACACCCTAAGATAAAAAGCTAAAGATTTAATTCTTTCTATTTTTAATTAAAACTCAGTTAATTTCTTATTAGAAGCATAATGAATTAGGGTTGTATTTCCTTCTTTGCCTGAAACTTTCTCTGTAGTTATAAATTTACCTTCATCTAATTTAGAAATTCTTCTTTGAAAACTTTTGTAGCTTAGCTCTCCTCCTTGATCTAAATAAGCCTGGTACATATCTCCACTTTTGCTCCCACTTTTGTCTTTAATTATATTAAGAACAATTTGTAGGTCCTCATCCAAATTTTCTTGTGGCTTAATGTGAAAATCATTGACTTTTTTGATTGCTTCTGCTACATGTTCTAAAAGAACTTTACGTGAATTTTTCTCTTCAGCAATGTTGCCAGCTTCTTTCATTAGATAAAGCCCAATTCTAACATCTCTTGTTTCCGTACATTTTTCAATGATTTCTTTAAAAGAATCTTCTTCCCAGCAATCTTTGCTAAAAGCATAATTTCTTCTTTGTTCTAGAATCCCAGCAATTTCTCTCTCACTGTAAGCCCTAAAAAATAAAAATTCTGGTCCTAACCTGCTTCTGATCCTTTCATCAAGTTTGGAATAACTGTCCCTATAATTGGTAATCAAAATAACGCTTTTGCGGTAAATATCTTCTAGGATGGTATAAAGAAAATCCGTATCTTCTAATTTATCTATTTCATCAAAAACGAATACAGCACTTGTTTTATTTAGTTTGTTTTTTAATAATGTTAGAAGTTCGTTAGTTCTTTTGTTTTGAATAAATTTGTAGCCTAGATCCTCACATATCTTATAAAATATTTTGTAGGTTGTATTTTCTTTCCAACAGTTAACGTAGAAGGTATAAATCTCTTCTGCTTCTTCTTCAAGTTCTCTAAGTACATGCTTGCAAGCTGTAGTTTTACCTATTCCGGGGGCTCCGTAAACAAATAAGTTTCTTCCATTGTGGCCTTGTAATAATGGTTTGATGGCTGTAGCAAACCGCATTTGCTCGTTTTCTCTATATCTTAACACTTTAGGTTGAAAATCATAATCAAGAACTACAGTGTCCCTAAAAAGAGTTTCATCACTTTTAAGCATATTACGAAACAACGACATAAGAATTGGTTCTAGCTTAATATTATATTAACTTTGTGGATGACTAAAAGTAACGAAATCTAACTTCTTCTAAATCAGCTTCTAGTCCAAAAACCCTATGTAAACTGTCTTCACCGTTTGGGAAACGCACAAGACACCTATTACTATCCACGGAAGCTTCAATAATTCTACCTTGATAATCAAGGGTGATATTTCCATCTGCCTTACCAAGTAAGGTTTTTTGATCTATACCGGTGGCATAACCACAATTACCAACCAAGTCCAATTTTAAAACAATTCCTTCCATAAAGAAAGTAGTTAAGAAAAAGATATATTTTTTCTACCGCACATGTTACCCTTGCAATATTTTACTCTCCGCTTTCCTAAGGTGTTCTATAAAAGTGCTTTTACTAAGATTTAGTCTTTTGGCTAACTCTTGAACGGATATTTTTCTTGGCCATTCGTAATATCCTAGTTCCCTTGCCATTTGTAATATCTGTTCTTGTTTAACTGTTAATGGAGTTTTAATTTCGCTTTCTTTAATATAAATTATTTTAACAATTCCTAAAGGCTGTAAGTCATTATATAAACCACTAAAAGCCTCTCTTTCCGTAGCTCCAACTAGAAAGACAAGCTTACCTTTTTTAATTTCCATTGGTTCTAAAAAAAAGCAAGCATTTTTGATCACTTGACGAGTGATAGTTTTTTGGTTAGAAATATTATATTTTACATAGGCTTTATTCCCAGAAGATTGTAAAATCTCTAAGTCTTTGAACTTTTTTTTAAGATCCTTAAGAAATTCTTCAGTTTTATCTCCAGAAATAGTTAAAAAACAAGTTGTCTTTTTATCAAGGTTTAACCAGTTTTTAACTTTGAAAGAAAGCTGGGGATATTTTACTGATATTTCTTTCCAAAAACCGTCTGGATCTCCTACACTAAATTTTGCTTGTTGCATTTTAGAATTACTTTTTACCTATCTCTTTGATTCCATGCATATAGGGCCACAAGGCTTTAGGGATTTTAACAGTTCCTTTTTTAGTCTGAAAATTTTCTATAATGGCAATAATTGGTCTTGTGTCTGTTAGAGCGGTATTATTTAAAATGTGGACAAACTCTTTGGTTTGACCGTCTTTACGTAAGAGTTTTGTTTTTAGGGTTACAGCTTGGTAGTCCAAACAGTTACTACATGAAGTAACTTCTCTGTAATTTCCTTTTTTATCATTTTGTCCAGGCATCCAGGCTTCAATGTCATACTGTAAAGCCTGTTTATTTCCAATATCTCCTGTACAAATTTGAACTACTCTAAATGGTATTTCTAGTTCCTTAAATAATTCTTCTGCATTTTTTTGTAATTCTTCAAAATATTTATATGAGTTTTCTGGTTTACAATAAACAATTTGTTCAACTTTATTAAAATGGTGTACCCTAAAAATCCCTTTGTCATCCCTTCCGTGAGTTCCTAGCTCTTTTCTAAAACAGGCACTTATACCACATATTTTTAGAGGCAAATCCTTTTCTTCAATTATTTCGTTCTTCTTTAAGGCTATCAGAGGATGTTCTGAAGTGGCAATCAAGTAAAGATCTTCGTCTTCAATCTTGTAAATAGTGTCTTCAAATTCAGAAAGATTAACACCACCTTCAAGAGTGGACTTATTCAACATAAAAGGAGGTTGAACTAAGGTATACCCTTTTTTAATCATTCTATCCAGAGCAAATCTTTGTAAAGCTTGGCTAAGTAATACTGCTTCATTTTTAAGATAATAGAATCTTGAACCTGTTGTTTTAGCTGCGGTATCTAGTTCTATTAAATCAAGATCTAGAGCAAGTTCAATATGATCTTTAATTGGAAAATTAAAAGAAGGAATTTTTCCAACCTTTTTTATTTCTACATTTTCTGAATCGTCCTTACCTATTGGTACTGATTGATGTAAAATATTGCCTATTTGTTTAAGCAAATTGTTTCTTTTTTCAAGAATGCTGTTTGTATTTTCGTCCTGTTTTTTAATCTCTTCAGCAACAGCCTTCATTTCTTTAATTTTTTTGACTGCTGTTTTTTCATCCTTAGCTTTTTTAGCTTTGTTTATTTCTTCAGAAACAACATTACGTTTGTGTTTAAGTTTTTCTACTTCTTTTAATTGTTTTTTCCATCTATTATCTAAAGAAAGGACTTTATCAACATTTTTTGGGTCCTTGCCTCTTTTTTCTTCAGAGGCTTTAACAATTTCTGGTTTTTCTCTTAGTAAATTAATGTCTAACATTTTCCCTTTAAGTCTGATTGGTTATATAAATTTTACTTCAGTAAAATGTACGTATTTAGTTAGATGGCCAAGAAGTTAATTAAATTCCTTCTTTTGCTTGCACAAAGTTAATCTCCAGTTTTAAACTATAATTAACAAAAACTGGTATAATTAACGGCCAACTAAATACGTTCGATAAAACCAAAATTATATAAAGCTAAAAAATCTCCTTAGTCTTAGTTTAAAAGAGGAATGATGGGTAAAAACAATCTTTTGATAGTTCTTGTTTTGTTATTATTAGTTTCAACTTTCTCTACAATTGCTGATTATGATACTCAAATAGTTTGTCAATCCGACCAAGAGTGTCTGGCTCAAGCTTTCGAAGGGGAAGAGATGTATTGTGACATTGTTGAAGGTACTTGTTTTTTAGTAACAGAAGAACAAACTGTTGTAAGTAACAATGAAACGGATAATTTCTTAGAACTCACGCCCTTAGAGGAAGAGATTTTGTTGTTAGAAGAGGATGTCTCTAAGGCCAGAGAGGAGATTATTTCTTTGAAATCAGATATTTCTAGTGTTAAAACAGATGTTAATCGTCTAAAGAATAGTATAAGTACTTTACAAAGAAATGTTGATGAAGTTGAAACGAGGCTTGATTCTGAGCTTAATATAGTTGCTTTAGGTATTTCTGGTTTGGAGGAAAATCTGAACATTACTGAATCAAGTTTAAATCAAATCCAAGAAACTTTAAAGAAACAGGCTTCAAATCGTAAACTTTCAATTATTTTCTTTATAATCTTTGTTCTTGGAGCCGGTAGTATTGTATTTCATTACTTAAACAGGAAAGGGATGGGTAGCAGAAGTAAGGTTTCAAATGTCCACTCTTATGTCAACAATCAAATCAAAGGTGGTTTAAAGGAGGCTCAAATTAAACAAAATTTGTTAAATGCTGGCTGGTCAAAACAGGACGTGGACAAAGTTTATCAAGAAGTGACGGAAAAAAACTATAAAAAATATCTTAAAAAAAGAGGCCAACCCCAAACTAAAACAAAACAGACAACTAAAAATTATGATAGAAATAAGATCTTGGCAATTGCAGGTGTTTCTATACTTTTAATTTTAGGCGTCTTTTTTATTCTTAGTGGTGTCGTGGGTAAAGCTATTTTCACGGACCTTCATATTGATAATGAAAGTAAGAGAGTTAGTTATTCGGTGGAATGTACATCTCCCCATATTCCAACACCTGAAGGTGATAGCTGTTGTTTAGATGAGAATACTAACGGTATTTGTGATGTAACTGAAGCAAGATCTCAAGGTTTGGAACAAGTGGGCCAAGGGGAGGATTGTACAGACAACTTACAGTGTGGTTCTAATGAATATTGTATTGGTGGAACGTGCGGGACGTTAGCTGGTTTGTATCAGGGATCAGATAATTGTGCAAGAATGTGTAATTATCATTCTCTAAATCTTTCAACTAGTGATGGGGAAGTTTACCGTGTTCAGCCAGGATCTGGCAGCTACACAGCAGCCGGTGCTTTGGAATGGAAGATTAAACAGGCTCCAGATCATTGCATAGGAGAAGATGCTGTTGTTCCTATTAGCATCATCAAAAAAGACACTGGTCGTATTATTAACGAAGCTGTCATAACACTAAGAGAAAACCAAGAAAGTGCTGTGATTACTCATCCTAACTTTCCTCAAGTGTCTTTCAGCATTAGAATGGGGAAGATTTTTGAAACTTGTTCTTAGAGTTTTAAAGTGTTTTTTACTAAAACCTCTTTAATGGCCAATAGTTTTTTAAAAAATAATTATTGTCCAAACAATAATGGTCAATATTAATGTAACTGGATTTGCAGATAGATTAAGGGATTATTTAGACTTTCCAGAAACCTTTAGCCAAGAAGCAGTAGTTGATACTCTAAATCTTGTTGATCCTGAATCAAGCTTTGGTGGGAGAAAAGGAATAACATTTGGTCACAATACTGAGTTGGTAATGTATCTTTTAGGAAGGGCATTTTATTTGAGTCCTGGTGATGATAAACTTGATTTTTCTCATAACGTTGCTCAAGCAGTTCAGAATTTTGCAGAACCATTTCCTGACACAGATAATTTATGTTATCCTCATTTTTTATTTCATGGTTTAGTTCAACCAAATATTGATGGTGTTATAGAGAAAATTGAAAGTAATTCTCGCATAATCCACGAAACTCTTGATAATAGAAGAAGAATTATGGCTGAGCATGGAATTACAAGACTTGATGATGGACTTCAATTAATCATGGCTCATGGATTAACAGATGATTATTTTGGGGTTGCTTATTTGTTAGCTAAACAAGATAAAACATTAATTTCTAGTGCTACTGGCTATATTACAAAAGCAAGTTTTTTTGTTGATGAAACAAATAACGATATCTATGTTATGACCTTACAAGGAAGAAGATTTGGTTCTAATGATCCTGTAAGAGCTATTCATCCTAGTGGAAAGGCGAAGCGACTTGAAGCGGAAAGAGAATATAGCAGGATAGGAAATGTTCTTGGGAGGGGACCACGAAGATTCATCTTGGAGCAAGTTGCCAATTTTGGGAAAGATAATGGGTATAAAAAAATTAAAGTTATCAAACCGCAAGAACATCCAATGTTTATTGAAGAACATAATGGCTTTTTAGCTAACTATGAACCAGTTATAAGAAAAGCAGGAATTACAGAAGATAATGGATGTTACTTAGAGAAAGCATTATAAGTAAAGAAAACAATTCTGGGTAAAATCTCAAGCAACAAGTAAGTTTTAATTAGCTCTGCTTCTGTTAAGATAATGTAGGAGGAAGTAAGGTTAATTTGTCAAAAATTCTTACAAAACCAAGTAGGAATACTACTAGGTATATCTTTAGTGACCCTCTGGCTTTATCCTTTATTCTTCCTCTAACATAAGACTCAGTTTTTCTATAAATTCAGTGGCGTTATCAAAAACTTCTTTCACTCTTCTTTGAGCATAAACTTTAGTTGCACTATATCTGCTGGTGCTACTCTCCTTTCTTGCATCTTCAAAATAGTCAACATAGTCATCCTCAAATATTTTATGAGTTTGTTCTAATAATTCCAGATCTTTTTTTTCTATTTCATTGGGTACAAGCAAATATCCTAAAGCAATTTGTGTAGCATAGTGATCATCAGTTTCATAGCCTTTTGTCAAAACAGCAGCTTTAGCTAAATATAACATGGAGTAATAACAAATCGTGATAATCCAATAATCCTTAGCGTTTTCATTAAATTTTCTTATGCAATTAGCTAACGCAAGACTATCTCTGCCTTTCTTAATAAATTTCTTTATTTTGAAAGAGGCATTGCTTTTCTTGATAAAAAATTTTTTATTACCTTTATCTGCAACTAATTTTTCAAATTCTTCTTTATATCTTATTTTATCAAATGCCTTTTTTCCATACAAGGTTCCAAAAATGTTCTTCTCCATATAAAATAATATGTTTCTTTAATATCTCTTTCCCGACATTATGTTCTTTTTCTTTTAACATTAGTGTAAATTCCTTTTTAGTGAAGGACATTGTGTTGATTTCTATTTTATGAATTAACTCAAACTTTGAGAAGTTAATGAATTTTTTTCCATCCTTGTTAATAATACAAATATCGGCATCACTTTTTTCTCTATGTGTCCCTTCTGCTCTTGAACCAAATAAAAGAAGAGAATAATCTCCCTTTGGCAATTCTGATCTTAGAATTTTGAAAACTTTATTTTTTTTCAAAAAATCGTTTGCTTGATCTCTTTCAGCTAGGATCAGATAATTTTTGACAATAGAATCTTCCCTATTTAGTGAACATAGTTTTATATTCCCTTTTTGATTTATAGAAAAAAGAGCTTTTTTTTGCTTAATTAAACGATATGTAGTTGTATATGATACATTTGCATCTATTGAAAGCTGACGTATAGTTATTTCATTAGAAAGATTTTTACCTAATGTATAGATAATTTTTAGTAATTTATCCATTTTTGGTTAATGTTAACCAAAAAAGGTTTATAAATTTTTCTGCCCTGATGGCCACATCCGGAATAACACAATAATGTATATTAACACAACCGTCTGTGCCGTGATATGCTGGGATATGCTATGCATATCACTGCATGGCCAGACGTAGTTTTTGTTTTCTTACCCTATTTCACTGACTATAACTCTATACTTCGTATAGATACATAATCAGTTCCATCGCGCCACTACATTATTACTAGCGTAAAATGTAGTAATAATGGCGGCGACGGTTAAGAAAACAAAAATGGAGTAGGGTGTGTTAGTATACATATTTACTCTATTCCGGATGAAGCCACTTCTTAGATTAATTTTATATACTTAAAACCATTACTAAAAAACATGGTAGAGTTCGGCAAATATCATCATACAATGGACAGGGCTTATGACATTACCCCCATCCAAAATGCGACTAATGATGTTGGTGTTTCTGTAAAAGATATTGGTTTTAGTATGGGTCTAGGTCCCGTCCCTAACATCCCTGCTTTAGCTGCTAAAATGCGCTCTGGGGTAAAAAAAATGGAAATTACTTTTATGGGGATGGGAAAGGGAAGTGGTCAAGCTCACAGCCCAGGAACTTATGGTAAAAAACAACGCCAAGCCTTAAGGGAGTTACAGAGAGCTAACAAATTTGATTTTACTACCCATTCAAGTGTTGGTGTTATGGGTTTGGCTGGGATGGACCAACAAGGTAATTTTACCAAACAAAATCGTGATCGTTCTATTAGAGAAATTAAAAGAGCGATAGACTTTGCTGCTGATGTAGCTCAAGGTGGCCCGATTGTTGTACATAGTGGAGAATTTTTTAGGCACATGGCAGATGCAGATTGGAACAACAAAGGGAAATGGAAGGATAAATTTGAGATGTTTGAAGAAGAGAAAGAAAGAGGGGGCCATAGGGTTATTGATAAAAGAACAGGGAACGTTATACAAGAGGCTAGGAGAAATAGAAAAGTTACAAGGCCGGTTTGGTTAACATATAGCCAGGAACATACTCCTGAACTTTGGAAGCAAAATAAAGGGAAACCTTTTGAAGTAAATGGCAAAAAAGTAGCTCCAGGTTCTTATGTTGACTATTGGAATAATCCTGTTGATGTTGACGAAAGAGTGCCTTTGTATAAAGATGGTAAGTTTGTTACACAACAGATGGGTTGGAAAGAGTTAGAGGATGAAGCTTCTAGGATGACTGAAAGAGCTAGAAGACATTTTAGAAATTGGAATAAAATGAGTGAGGAAGAGAAGAAAAATTCAATTTGGAGAGAAAGAGTAAGTGAAGCCATGGAAGCTGGGAAAAGCGAGAAAGACATTCATGTTTTACCAGAAGAAGCTTATATTATTTCTACATTAGAAACACAGGCAGCCAATAGTCGTGGTTATGCAGTACATTACGGTGGTCAATTTGATGAACATATTGAAAGAATTAAAAAATTAAAGAAGGCTAAAGAATTCTATAAAAAAATTGAAGAGACGACTTCAGAGGAAGAAAAATGGCGGTTAAAGAGACAAGTTGAACAGATTGCTGGTGGGTTAGTGCCAGCTGATTCTAAGTTCCCTACACAGATCATTGACAGAGAGCTTGATTTTTATAACAGGCAAATTAAACAAGCTAAAGAAGCCTCTTCTTCTCAATTTGCCCAATCAGAAGAAGCTTTGGAGACAATTAGGTACGTTAGAAGTGCTGACAAATATGGCTTAGAAGAAAGTTTCAAGGCTTATGCGGATGCTGGCTTAAAAGCTATGGATGAAAGTAATAAGCTGGAAAAACAAAAAAAATTGAAAAGACCAATTGCTATAGCCGTGGAAAATTTGTTTCCTGAAAGTTATGGTGGCCATCCTGACGAATTAATTAACCTAATTGAAAAGAGTCGAGAAGCTATGGCCAAACGGTTAGTTAAAGAAAGGAAAATGGACGAAAAAGAAGCCAAGAAAAGGGCAGAACAACATATATATGCAACTTTTGATACGGCACATTGTAATATGTGGTGGAAATATTGGAAGGGAGACAAAAAGAAATCCATGAAAGAAAATAAGGAAGAGTTCAATAAATGGATGCTTTCTCGCGTTGAAGAGATGGCCAAAAAGAAGATTGTGGGCCATTTACATATAGTAGATAATTATGGTTATGAAGATGAACACTTAGCAGCTGGGCAAGGTAATGCTCCTATAGACGAAGCTCTTAAACTTTTTAAAAAATATGGATTTAAGGGAGATATTGTGGCGGAACCCGGAGCTGATTTTTATACAGATTCCTCTGGACACCAAACCCTATTGAAAACTTGGCAGCATTTTGGTGCTAATATTTACGGAACAGACAAAATCTGGACTGGTTCTCGAAGCTGGGGCAATGTTGTTTACAGACATTTTGGTGAAAACCAGCCGCCTTATTTCACGTTTGGTGGTTACTCACCGTCAGAAGATTGGACTCTTTGGAGTGGTGTTCCTTTAGAATAAAGATTAAAACCGGGTAATTAAACCCGGAGTTTAATGGAGGTGTTTTTCTTTTGTGATGTTTGAGAAATATTTCTTTTATAAATTAAATAAACAAGTTCTTCAGGGGTTAATTTGGAAACAAAATCTTTTAAATCCTGTAACATATTTAATCACCTCTTTATTTTAGAGTATACATATCTATATAAAGAAAAAGAAATCTTTTTCAGGAAGAGGGGTGAAGAAAGGTTTATCATAACCTTTTTAAGTTAGATCTTTTGATGTTTTATAATCAAAGTGAGGTGCCCTTATGTATCGTTTATTTTTTACCCCTGGTTGGTTTGAAGGTTACGACATTGTTTTTGAATTTATTGTTTTATTAGTTGCTTTGTTAATCTCAGCTTATAGTTGGCGTGTTTACAGAATTAATAAAGAAAACAAGTACGCTTATTTTTCGTTGGCTTTCCTTTTGGTAGCTGTAAGTTTGATTTTTAAAACTTTTACAAGTAGCACTCTTTATTTTACTCCTGTAAGAGACGTTGCTGCTGATGTTCTAAGGCCAGTGGCTGGTGACGGTTTATCTTACTCTTATTTGTGGTATCGGGCCGGATTTTTACTCCAGATGGCTCCTATGTTAGCTGGGTGGTTATTGATCTTTTTTATCTCTCAGAAATCAAGAGCAAGATTAAGAAAATTGCATGAAGTTACCCAGATTGCTTTATTCATTTACTTAGTAGCTTTGATCTCAATAGTTGCCAATTTCAAATACTTTGTATTTTATTTAACTAACGTTGTTTTGTTATCTTTAATCTTGTTAAATTACTACAAGAATTATCTTAACACTGGAAACCGTAAGGCTTTGTTGGTAATGAAATCGTTCTTGTTGATTATGTTAGGAAATATTGCTTTTGTCTTTGTTTTCTTGTTTAACCAACTTTATGTGATAGGAGAATTTTTAGTCTTTTTAGGCTTCTTGCTGTTGCTATATGTGTACAGAAAGGCGGTGAAAAGATAATGGGAGCTAGAAGATCACGTTTAGAACTAATTTTTGACATTTTGTTAGCAATCCAAAACAAAGGTGGAAAAATTAAACCTACCCATCTAATGTATAAGTCTAATCTTTCCCACAAATTGTTAAACAATTACTTGGAAGAATTAGTAGGGAAGAATTTGGTTAGAATTGAGGAAGAGGTTTCTAAAAAGAAGCAAAAGAGTACTAAAACAGTGGTTATAACTGAAACTGGTTTAGGTTTTTTAGCTGAATTTAGAAGGATGCGAGAATTTACTGACGCTTTTGGGTTGTAATCTATTACAATGAAATTAGTTGTTGGTATCGATGAGGCAGGTAGAGGGCCGATCATAGGACCTTTAGTAATGGTAGCTTTATCCTTTAAAGAAGAAGATATACGAAAGCTAGAATGGATTGGTGTTAAAGACAGTAAGCTTCTTGACCCTCAAACAAGAGAGGATTTGTTCGAAAGAATAAGAGACATTGTCCATGATTTTAGAATTGAAGTGATCGAGCCGGGTGCGATTGATCTAGCTTTAAATGATCCTAGTACTAACCTAAATTATTTGGAAGCAGATACGTCAGCCAGACTGGTTTCTGAGTTGGATGCTGATAAAGTTATTGTTGATTGTCCTAGTGTTAATATTTTATCTTATAAAAATTATTTTTTATCGAAATTAAAGAAAAAAGAAGTAGAACTTTTAATGGAACACAAGGCTGATTTAAACCACGTTGTTGTGGCTGCTGCTTCGGTTGTTGCTAAAGTGATAAGAGATAAACAAATAGAGAAACTAAAAAAAGAGTTAGGTCTTGATTTTGGGTCAGGTTATATGTCGGATCCTAAAACACAGCTTTTTTTAGAGAATTATTATGAAGAACATTCAGACCTTTTTAGGAAAAGTTGGCAATCTTTTAAGAAGGTTAGAGAAAAGAATTTACAGAGAAGTTTGGCTGATTTCTAACGAAAGTTTTAATATGTTTTTTTCATTTTTAAATTAAAATGACTGTTTACAAGGATGTAAGTAAAGAAGACGTAGAGAAATTAATTAAAAAGGGTTACAAATTAATTACTCCTAAAACCGTTCATGAAGATTTACGTTTGAAGAAGGACAACATTAATTTGGTTCATTATACTACGGGAAAGTTATTGGTACAAGGTAAAGACACTGGAGATGTTGAAGAAGATTTAGATAAATTTTGTATAGGAAAAAAACAGAAGAAGATTTCTTTCAGAAAAGAAGAAGGTTGGATCATTGGCAGTGATGAATCTTTAAAAGGTGACACCTTTGGTGGCTTGGTGGTGGCGGCTGTAAAAGCTGATGACAAAGGTAGGAAAGAATTGTTAAAGATAGGAGTTGCTGACAGTAAAAAGTTAAATGACCAAGAAATTTTAAAGATGGCTATTGAAGTTAAGAAGAAAAACACTTGTAAAGTGATTAGTATTTTACCAGAAGAGTACAATAAAAGCGGTAAAGTTACGGAGTTGCTAAACAAGCTGCATCTTAAGTGTGCTAAATTTCTTTTGCCTGGTAAGCATGTGGTTGATCTTTATCCTGGCTGTAAGGTTGGGGATATAAAAGAAACCAAAGCTGAAAGTAAATATTTGGAAGTGGCTGCAGCTTCTGTTTTGGCTAGGGCAGAAGCTCTTGCACAAATGGACTATCTTAGTGAGCTAGCTGGTTTTAAATTACCTAAAGGCAGTACCCATGTTAAGAAAGCTTTACAACAAGCTAAGGAAAAGGGTTTAAATTTTAAGAAATTTGTCAAGGTTGATTTTAGGAATGTGCAAGAGTTCCTTTAAGTAAAACTTTGAACATCCTAAAAAAGTTAGATATTTTAGGTACGTGTTTAGTTGGCCGTTAATTAGCCCAGTTTTTGCTAATTATATTTTGAAACTGGAGATCAACTTTGTGCAAGCAAAAGAAGAATTCTAATTAACTTCTTGGCCATCTAACTAAATACGTACTATTTTAGAATAATTTTATAAAGAATCATAGTTTTAACATAATATGATAGAACGCCAAATTACTATTCGCGGAAAACAGGTAATTGACAAACATACCCATTATGAAGTGCCCATCAGTGAACCTTACGCTACTGTTATTATCAGAGGTGACGTTGCTACAGATTTTATGAAAAAATATGGCTTATCAATTACAGAAGCACCTAGTTTTGAAGTAACTTTGTATTTAACAAGAAATGATCAAAATTTGGGTTCAGATCCATTTAAATCACCTGGGCAGTTGAGGGGTTCCGTAGCTTCTTTAGACGATATTGTTTTTAATCCATAATTTTATATACCTCTACTTTTACCAATAAGACATGGACCTTTCTCAATTAACTGATGACCAGAAGAAAGAATTGCAAGAAAAGATTAAGAACATGTCTCCTGAAGAATTACAGCAATTACAGCAGCAACAGTGCATTTTTTGTCAGATAATTTCGGGAAAAATATCCTCACAAAAACTCTATGACGATGACCATTTTTTAGCAGTTCTAGACATAAATCCAGCCACTAAAGGACATCTCCTAATTTTACCGAAAGAACATTATGCTATTCTTCCTCAGATGCCAGAAGAAATTCTAGGCAAGATGTTTGCGGTAGCAAAGAAACTTTCTAAAGTTTTACTTAAATCTCTTAAGGTTACTGGAACTAATTTATTCATTGCTAATGGTCCGGCAGCTGGCCAGAAGGCACAGCACGTTATCTTACATTTAATTCCGAGAAAAGATGGCGACCCGATTTTAGATGTTGAAGAAAAATTGATTGATAAAAAAATTCAAGCTAACGTTAAAGTTGCCGTAGAAGATAAGTTAAATGAACTTTTAGGTGTCAAAAAATTAGAGAAAACAAAAGATAAAAAACCATCTGAGCCCCAAAAAAAGCAAGAACCAGTTAAAAAAGAGGAGGAAGATCTCAGTTTAGATGAGATTGCTGAACTGTTCAAATGACTTGTGAACACTGTGAATTATCTAACCTTGAAATCTTGTTTCAGAACGAGACTTTGGTTGTAGCGGTTAAGGACAAAGTTTTCACTCCTGGCCAAATAACAGTTTTCCCTAAAGAACATTTCACAATAATGGAACAGGTTCCAGAAGAAATTTTGGCTGCGTGTGCTAAGATGGCCAACAAAGTGAGTGTAGCTGTTTTTGATTCTTTAGGAAGTGAAGGAACAAACATCTTGGTGCAGAATGGTACCGGAGCAGGACAGAAGGTGCCTCACTTTAGTATAGAAGTGATTCCCAGAAGGCAAGAAGATGGTTTAAATTTTCAGTGGCAGCCTAAACACCTAACTGAAGACGACTTGGCCATGACTTTAGATGTTTTAAAGAAAGGTTTAGAATCCAAAGGGGAAGTTAAGGTAGAAAGTGCTAAAGAAGAAGCGCCTAAGAGAGATGAGGATAATTATTTGCTTAAGTCGTTAAGACGAATTCCTTAACAACAAGATTTATATAACAACCAACCCCAAAATTTCTATGCAAATTCAATGTTATCCTTACAATTTTGACTATTTAATTAAAGAAGGAAAAGTTTTTATTAGAATTTATGCCAAGTTAAAAAATAATCAAAAAATAGTCTTAACTCATGAACACTTACCTTACTTCTATGCAGAACATAAAGAAAATTTTCTTGAGACCATCAAAAACCTAGACCTGGGGCAAGAGAAAGTAGTTAAGGTAGAAAAAGTAACCAGACAATTCTTAGGTAGAGAAAAAGAGTTTTGGAGGGTTTACGTAAACTTCCCTAAAGCAGTTCCAGTTATAGCCAAAAAGTTAGAAGACCTTAACATGAATTGTTACGAAAAGGACATTCTTTTTGTTTATCTTTATTTAAGAGACAACAACATCCACCCTATGGCTTTGTTGGAAGTAGAGGTGAACGATAATTATCAAATAAAAGAGGTAATTAAAAGTCACGAAGATGAGCAAACAAATTGGAACATTTTAGCTGTTGATATTGAAACCTATGCAAAAAAGAAAGAGATTAATCCTACCCAAAATCCAATTTTAATGGTCTCTTTTTATGGCATGAGAAATAATCAACCTTTTGAGAAGGTCATCACTTGGAAAAAGTTCCCGCACGACTTAGATTATTTAGAGACAGTTGGTTCAGAGAAGGAGATGTTGGAACGTTTTCAAAATATAATTTTAGAATATGATCCAGATATCATCACTGGTTATTTCACTGACGGCTTTGATTTTCCTTACTTAGAAGCAAGAACAAAAAAAAATAGTCTTAAAGATTCCTTAGGGCTTAACATAAGAAGTGGTTTGGGCAATAGGGGTACAGAAGCAGTTTTTAGTAAATATTTACACGCTGATGTTTTTAAGTTCATTAAATATGTTTTTGGTAAGAATCTTAAAACTGATTCGTATTCTTTAGATTCTGTAGCTAAAGAATTGTTGGGGCACCAAAAACATGAAGTAAACCTCGGTCAATTATCCACAGACTGGGACAATAATTCACCTGAGTTAAAAAAATATTGTGCTTATAACCTTCATGACTCTAGATTAACTTGGCAATTGTGTAGTTCCTTATTTTCAGACATGGTGGAGTTTAGTAAGATCGTAGGTGTTCCTTTATTTAACGTAATTAGGATGCCTTTTAGCAAACTAGTTGAGAACTACATTTTAAAAAGAGCTCGAGAGTTTTCTGTGATAGCTCCTAATAGGGCTGTTGGTTATGAGGTAGAAAATAGAAGAAGACAGTCTATCCAAGGAGGGTTTGTTTATGAACCAAAACCAGGTCTTTACAAAAATTTAGCTATTTTTGATTTTAAATCTTTGTATCCAACGATTATTACAGCTCATAACATTGGACCAAGCTCTTTTCGTTGTACTTGTTGTGGGGATAAAGTTCCTGGTAAAGATAATTATTGGTTTTGTAAGAAAAGAAAAGCTTTCTTGCCAACAGTACTCGATGATTTAATAAACAAAAGAACGGCAATAAAAAAGGAGATAAAGGAACAAGGTGCATCAAGCATCTTGGAATCTCGTTCTTATGCACTAAAAATTCTGGCTAATTCCTTTTATGGCTACTTGGCCTTTTTTGGAGCAAAATGGTACTGTTTAGAAGCTGCAGCTTCGACTACTGCTTATGCAAGAGACTATATCCAGAACACAATCGAAGTAGCTCAAAAAGACGGCTTTAAAGTTTGTTATGCCGATACCGATTCTTGTTTTTTACTTTTAGAAGAGAAAACTTTAGATGAAGCTACTGGTTTTATGCAGGAAATTAATTCTTCTCTCCCTGGTCAAATGGAATTAGAGTTCGAAGGGCATTTTACTAGTGGAGTTTTTGTAGCTACTAAAGATTCAAACAAAGGAGCCAAAAAAAAGTATGCCTTAATGAGAAAAGAAGGAACTTTAAAAATAGTGGGTTTCGAAGCTGTTAGAAGAAATTGGTCTTTACTAGCTAAAGAAGTTCAAGAAAAAGTTTTACAACTTGTTTTATCTGATAAGAAGGAAGAAGCTCTAGCTTATGTAAGAGAAATCATTAGTCAAATAAAAAGTGGCTTAATTGGTTTAGATAAACTAGTGTTAAAAACGCAAATTACTCGTGATCTTGAAAGTTACAGTTCTATTGGGCCCCATATTCAGGTTGCTAAGAAATTACAAAGTCAAGGAGAACAGATTACACCCGGTTATCTTGTTAAGTACATAATTGGAAAAGGTCAAGGTATTGTAAGAGAACGCGCTGTACCTTACCTAGAAGCAAAAGATTATGATGCTAACTATTATGTTGACAAACAAGTTTTGCCAGCAGTTGTTTCCATCCTAGAAGTTGTCGGTTATGACGAAGACAAGATTTTGGGTAGAAGTAGTCAGGTGGGGTTAGGGAAGTTCTTTTAACAACTCTTCTTGATAGACACAACTAGATCTATAAGGTGATTTTTTATAACTTGTTAAAGCAATAGAATCTAAGTCTTTAACTTTATTAGCAAAGCTTTTTGCAGATTCTTTCATTAAAAAATCAAACCAGGCACCTTTAAATTTAAGATGATTTCCATAAGCTACAAAGCTTAGACCTTCTTCTCTTGCTAATTCGGCAAGTTCTGTGGTAGTTTTATTAGTGTAAAGACTACTATAAATAATACTAACTTGATAAAGGGGTTCTATGGCTGGTGTAAACTCTTTTTCGGGCCACGATTTGGCTCTTAATTTGGATACTTTTGTTTCTAATCTGTCGTAAATACGTCTGGGTAAGCCATGGATAGCATCATGGGCGCTCGCTTTAGCAATTTTAATCAGGTTTCTAACTCTTCTTTTAGTTATTATTTCTTCAAACATTTATTAAGAAGATTAGAGTTAATTATTATATCTTATGGAAAAACCTTTATATAAAAGCAGCTTCTTGCCATAATATGGACGTTGGAGGACAGGCTGTAATTGAAGGAGTCATGATGCGTAACAAGGAAACTTACGCTGTGGCTGTGAGATTACCGGATGGTAAAATTAAAGTAAAGAAAGAAAAAGCCAACAATTTTCCTAAAATCTTCAATTTTTTCTTTGTTAGAGGGGTTATTGGTCTCTTCTACATGCTTTATGATGGTGTTCGAGCTCTGATTTGGAGTGGCAACCAAAGCTTGGGCACAGAAGAAGAGCAAATGACTAAGAAAGAAATCTTTGGTACAATTGCTTTATCCTTCGTTTTTGCTATTGCTTTTTTCGTCGGCCTTCCTTTTTTTTCTGCAAAATTGTTAAAATTTCAAGGTTTTTTATTTGATATCGTTGACGGCTTAATCAGGATTATTTTATTTTTAGGTTACTTAACAGCAATCTCCTTTATGCAAGATGTAAAAACGCTTTTCCGGTACCATGGTGCAGAACATAAATCAATTGCTTGTTATGAAGCTAAGCAAGAGCTAACTGTAGAAAATGTGAAAAAATTTTCTCGTTTTCACCCAAGATGTGGAACTTCTTTTATTTTCATAGTTTTAGTTTTATCCATTATCATCTTCTCATTAGTTTCTGGTCCTTGGTGGATTAAGTTAGTGGGTAGAATCCTTCTTTTACCTGTAATTGCTGGGATCGGTTATGAACTGATAAAGTTAAGTGGCAGATATAGTAAGAATTCTTTGGTTAAAATCTTAATTGCTCCAGGGTTATGGCTACAGAGACTAACAACCAAAGAACCTAATGACCAACAGATAGAGGTAGGTATTGCTTCCTTGAAAGCTGTTTTAGATTAACTTTTTGTATAATTCTATACGTCTTTGAACTTCTGGATAAAAATCAAGGCTAGACATTCTTTCAAAGCCAATTCTAAAGCGGGGAAATTTTCCGGTTTCTAGAAACTTTAGATGATGTTCCATGGTTGTTTGTTTGGGATCTACTCTATCAACAACTTCAATTAGTCTTCTGTGGGAAGAGCTAATGAGCTCTTTTTCTCCATTAGTTTTTGCAGATAGACAAATAAGTGTCATAATTTCGTCGTCAGACACTAAGTCTGGATATTCTTTTCTTAATTCTAACGCTATTTCTTCATCGTCTCCATTTGGTTTAGGTTCACTAACAAATTGGTGATAACTGTCTACAGCATCAATCAAGAAGCCAGATAAGGCAGCAGTAATAGAATCCTCAGATCCTCCTTCTTGATTCATAACACCAGCAATGATAAAAGAACAATCATCTGAGGTCCCTAAACCTATTTTTCTTCTTACATAAACGGATCTGGGGTCTTTAGTATTATCGTCCGCTAAGAGTTCTTGTAATTCTTTAATTTCTTCTTCACTAATAGCGTTGTTGGCCAAATAATCAATGGCCAAAAAATTCCATTCAATTAATTTGTCGTAGTCAAATATATAACTTTCTCCTCCCCCTATTTTAAACTCTCGTTCATTAGGTTCCTGTCCAGAATATTTCTCCTGGGTTCTTTTTCTCCATCCATAGTTGTCCATAAGCCCGTTACTAATGGTTGCTCTAAGAACAGCTTCCGGTGATGTAACAGGATATTTTTTAAGAAATTTAACTCCAAACAAAGGTCTCCCTTTAAACTCGAAACAGCCAGTGGCATCCTTTTTAACAAGTTCTAGCCATTCACGGTAATCTTCAATATTTCTTCTCCTGTATCCTTTAATGTTATCTATTCTTAGGTCTGCTGCAAGAGCAATGTCTTCTCTAGTTGCACCAGGATAAATTACACCTTCAAATCCAGCATGGCCATTTGTTGCATGTCCCCACACAGAATCAATAATTAAAGGCAAATAATCTTCTTGTTTTAAAGAAAGAGTCTTTTTATTCATAAGAAGTTTAAGGTCTTTCTTTACTAAACTTCTAAACTCATCATCATCTGGATCTGCTATTCTTGCATAACGGTTTTGATCCATGTTATCTATATATATTATTCCTTTATATAAGTTTTTTGTAATTTTATTATCCGATAGTACTCACGTGCCCTCTTTTTTCTATCCTAATCACATTTTCAACAAAACTTTCAATTTTTGATTCATGAGAAACTATTAGAATTTGTTGTAATTTTAGCCGTTCTAGGACGTCTCTTACTTTATCTAATTGTTCAGAGCTGAAACCATCAGTTGGTTCATCAAGGATAATTAAATTTTTAGTATTTATTTGGTGAATAACATCATTTATCACTTTATTTAAAGCAAGTCTGTATGCTAGGGCAGCAGAGGTCTTTTCTCCCCCACTAAGATAGTTGAAAGCAACATCATACCCGTTTTGTTCAATAATAGGGGTAAAAGAATCATCAATTCTAGCAGAAATGTTTTCGTCTTCCATTAAAATGGAGAACCATTCTTGGAACAGTTGATCGAAAAGCTGGTGGATCTTTAACATTACTTGTTTTTCTATGGTATAAGTCAGTTTTAGGAAATATTTGTCTAACCAATAGTAATTTTCTTTAAGTTTTACCAATTTGTTTTTATGTTCTAGGAGGAGTTTAATTTTTTCTTCAGATTTTTCTATTTGTAGGCGGAGATGTTCTTTGCTGTTTTGGAGTCTTGCTTGATTAACAGACAGGTTTTTTTCTTCTTCCAAGCTTTTATTTACTTTTTCTTCTTGTTCTACTATCAATTGATGAGGATTACTTATCTCATGTTTCAAAATTAGTTCTTGTTCTCCTAATAAATCCGATAGTTGCTGTTTTATTCTTTCAAGTTCTTCTCTTTTTTCTTTTAACCTGACATTAAGATTTTCCACTTCTATACACTTTCTAAGTTTCTCTTTTAGTGAATCGATTTCTTCTAACAGTTTTTCTTCTTGGTATTTTTTGTTAAGATCTGCAAATTCTTCAATTAAAGAATTGTTTTCTTTTACAAGGGAGCTAAACTGTTCTCTTTTTTGAACAATGTTTTGTTTTTGTTCTTTCAATTTTGAGATTTCCACATTTAAAACAGCCAATTCGCGTTCTTTTCTGTTTTTTTCTTCTAAGTCTTTTTTTGCTAGTTCCAACCTTTCAACAATAATTTTTTTTTCTTTAGTTGCTTGAAAGACCTCTTCTTCTAAGACATTTATTTTTTGACTTTCTTGGTTAACTATTCTTCCTCTGTGGTCGTCTGATACTTCTTGTAAACAAGTGGGGCAATTATCTAGGTCAACTATTTTGTTTTTTAATTTAAGGGATTGTTTAAGAACAGTTTCTTTTTCTGAAATCTTCTCGTAAATCTGTTTTAAGGAATGTTCTAAATTAACTATGTTAATTTTGATGTCTTCTTTATTATTAATAGCTTCTAATTCTTGCTTTTTAGTCTCTTTTTGTTCTAAAATAGAAACTTCTTTTTCTAGAGAAGATAGTTCATTTTTAATCTCTAATAAGAACTGTTGAGTTCTTGTAATTCTTTCTTTCAACAAATTTCTTTTATTAAGAAATAACTGTTTTTCTTCTTCGAGATTTTTTAATTTTGTTTCAATTTCTTCTTTGTTGCCGAGATTATGGGAACTGTTAATAAAAATTTCAGATAATTCTTTCTCTTTTTCTTGTCCTAACAGAAGCTGTTCCTTTTTTTCTTTTAGAAGAAGTTCAACTTTTTCTTTTTTATTTTTATATTCGTCAAATTTCCTTTTTTGTTCCTTTAGTTCAGTTAAACAAGTTCTTTGTTTTTCTAATTTTTCCTTCTTCTGTTGTAACTCTTTTTCTAAGCTGGCTAGCTCTTCTTCCACTTTATTTTTCTCTTCTAAAAAAGAATTCAGCTCTTGTTTTTTTTCAGGCAGATCTTCTGTTTTCGTTTTTAAAATGGCTATCTGTTTTCTAAGATCTCTGAGATAATTTTGCAGATTGTTTCTAATGTTAATGTACTTGTCAATGTTAAAAATTTTCCTTAATGAGTCTAATCTTAGTTCAGAATTCTCAAAAAGAATACTTTTCATATCTTCTTGTGGTGTGTACACTGTGTAGCGGAAGATGTAATTCTTATTTTTACTGGCAAACTCTTCCGGATAACCTAAAAGCCGAATTATCTCTGCTTTCAGTTCAACAGGAGTTAACTCTTTTTTTAGTCCGTTAACAATGAGATAACCTGGCATCTGTCTAATTGCATTTTTATCTTTCTTAAGAACTCTTTTAATTATCATTTCTTGTCCATTTAATTGTAGTGTCAGTTCTACTGATCCAAGGTTGGAACCTTTCCTTAACAGAGATTCTGCTGGCAAATCCGGTCTTGAAGAACCAAACAAAGCAAATTCTATAGCTAATAGCAAAGAAGATTTTCCAGATCCAATATCTCCTGCCAAAACAACAGATCCAGAAGGAAAATTAACGGTTTCTTGTTGATAAGATCGGATATTCTCTAATTTTATTTTTTTAAGAATCATTTGGGTTTGTTAGGTACCTGGTGGTGTTTCAAACAACGAATTTCATAAGCTTCCGAAGCGCCAACTAATTTAACTGGAGAATTATAATCTGCGGGTACTCCATCAATAATTCTTTGTGGGTATTCTCCTTTCTCGTTACATTCTTTCAGGTCGCAGCGTCCGTAAAACTTTTGTACTGAGGTTGCGTAAGCCATTAATTCTGGAAGCGGATGATAAGGTTCTCCTCTAAAGTTTTTGTCCAACCCTTCAACAACGACAGATTTTCCATCATTTAGTAGGCCAAGAATTGTTTTTACAATAACATTAGATCCTTCAAATAATTGAATCTCAGAAACACCATAGATTTGAGCATATGGATCTAGTTTATTTACAAAGTCTTCTGGGTTTGTATCGTCTACGGGTGTTGCAGGAAGATGAAATCCGTCACGAGAAACTATGTATTCCCTGCCTAAATTAAACTGATCATGTAGTTCTTTTCTAAAATCGCAATGGGGCTTGAGTAATTGAGCTCTAATTGTAGTTTGTTCCAGATCAATAAAAGGTGAAAGAAACCTCATAGTTTTTTTGGCTTTCATACCCCCCGTTATTACGTGCAACGTACCTGGTTTTAACACCTCTATTTCTAACACCATATTATTGGAAAGAAGTAGGTGTTAAATAAATAATGTTGTCGTGGAATGTTTATTTTCTAACAGTCCCCATCCTTAATATACTTATACAAAGGATGTTGTTCCTGCAAACTTTCTTCGTGGTTAGCATCTCTAGCCAAAACATAAAGAAAATCGCTTAGACGATTAACATACCTTAACAAAGCAGGATTTAAATTAACTTTCCCTGAGGCTTGCACCAAATTTCTTTCTGCTCTTCTAGCAACAGATCTACACAAATGCAATAAAGAACTGGTTAAAGTACCTCCAGGCAAGATAAACTTTTTAGGCATACCTAACTTCTCTTCTAAAATATCAATTATTTCCTCAACTTCCGTAATATGTGCGTCAGTTATTCTGGGAGTTTTTTCTAAAGGTAAAGCACTCCCTGCAAGGTCGGCTCCAACAGTAAACAAATCGTTTTGAATTTTAACTAACTTTTTTCTTAACTCTTCCTTTTGCACGAAGCAAAGGGCTAAACCAATTGTAGAATTTAATTCATCTAAAGAACCCACGGCTTCTATTCGAGGATCGTCTTTCTGAATCATGCCGCATCCAAAAAAAGATGTCTGTCCTTTATCTCCAACCTTAGTATAAATTTTAATTTTTATCCCTCCCCCAAAGTTATAACTTGGTCTTCGTAGCTTCCATCTCTGTAAATGGTGATTCCCTTACATTTGTTCTTCCAGGCTAACAGATAGGCATTTTCTACGTCCTTAATGGAAGCTGTTTTTTCAAAATTAATTGTTTTAGAGATGGAATTGTCAACTTCTTTTTGTAGCACTGCTTGCATTTTAATATGTTCTTCGGGGCTAATGTCCTGTGCTGTAACGAATATGTCTCTTACATGTTTTGGAATTTCTTTAAGATGTTGGATGGTTCCACTGAGAGATATTTTTCTTACAAGTTCTGGTGAATAAAATTCTTTTTCAACGGCTAACTTTTTAAAATCTTGATTTAAATAAACCAAATCTGTGTCACCAAAAACCATCTTCTGATAGGAAATAGCAAATAAAGGTTCACAACCAGAAGAGGCATCAGCCAAAATGCTTATTGTTCCGGTGGGAGAAATAGAAAGACAAGTCATGTTCCTCATTTTTCTTCCTTGTTTTTGGTGGTCTGAACCTTCCCAGGCAGGACAAACACCCCTTTCTTCAGCTAGTTTCATTGAAGACTCGTAAGCAATTTTTTTAATAAAAGAGATTAACTCTTCAGCAAATTCTAGGCTTTCTTTAGAGCCGTAGGAAAGATCAAGTTTACAGAGGAGATCTGCAAAACCCATCATCCCTAACCCAAACTTTCTTGTTCTTTTGGTGGCTTCTTCAATTGTTTTTTTAGGATAAGAATTCATATCAATAACATTGTCTAGAAAATGTACTGCCGTTTGAACAGTTTTTTTTAAATCTTTCCAATCGACCTTTCCTTCTTTAAAAAATTTGTTAAGATTTATAGAACCCAAAGCACATCCTTCGTAGGGAAGTAATGGAGCTTCCCCGCACTGATTAGTTGTTTCAATAAGTCCTAAATGCTTGGCAGGATGTTTACGATTGATTTCATCAAGGAAAATCAAACCAGGGTCACCAGTCTTCCAAGCGTTTTGTGTTATTAACGCAAAAACATCTCTTGCTCTTAATCTCCCTGAATATTTGTTGGTTCGTGGATTAGTAATGTAGTATTCCCTATCATTTTCAACTGCCTGCATGAAACGATCAGTCACGGCTACAGATATGTTAAAATTTTTAAGTTTGTTTTTATCTCTTTTTGATTCAATGAAACGGATGATGTCTGGATGATCTACCCTCATTACAGCCATGTTGGCGCCAGGACGAATACCTCCTTGCTTAATGGCCTCTAAACTTTTATCATAGATTGTTAGGAAAGCTATTGGGCCAGCTGCTACGCCTAGGTTTCTTCTAACACGATCTCCTTTTGGACGCAGACGAGAGAAAGAAAAGCCAGTTCCGCTCCCTCTTTGATGGATAACTGCCGAATCTTTAAGTGTTCCAAAAATTCCTTCCATGTTGTCTTCAATGGGAAGAACAAAACAAGAGCTTAGTTGCTGAGTCTTTGTTCCAGCGTTCATTAGGGTGGGCGAATTAGGTAAAAACTTCAACTCAGCCATGACTTCAAAAAATTCTTCAACAATCTCTTTGACATCTTCTTTCCCATATTTTAGGTCAGCCTTGGCAATATTTTTGGCTACCCTTCTCAACATGCCTTTAGGCGTTTCCACAACCTTTCCTTGGTCATCCCGAAGCAAATATCTTCTTTCTAATATTTTAAGAGCTTGATTAGAAAAGTTTAAGTTTTCTTCTGGTTGATCAACTCCTAGGATAAGGGTTCTTTTTCTTCTTTCTTCGTCTTTAAGATGTCGGTGTAAAATATAAGCTTTAGCAGTTTTAGCATGTCCTCTCTTAATAAGAGTTTTTTCTACCACGTCTTGTACGTTTTCAACTGTTGGCACTTCACTTTCAAACTTTAATTCCAAGATTTGAGCAATTTCTTCGGCCAAAGAAAAAGCCAGATCTTTGTCTTTCCCACCGACTGTGATTGCGGCTCTAAAGATAGCATCACTTATTCTATTTAGATCAAAAGGAACAACCCTTTTGTCTCTTTTAATTACTTTCTTTAAAGCCATTTGTTTTTTTAAAGACTACAAGCTGAATGACCGCAGTCTAAACAGGTGTAACAACCCTCAGAAACTCTGATCTGACCAGAACATTCTGGACACTCTCCAGAACGCATGATCTGATGTTTATTGATTCTATCAGTGGTTGTTTGCACCATTACTTGTTCTTTAGTTTCTTTTTCCTTGTTCTGTTCTTTGTCTTTATTTAAATTCAATACCTGTAGTTCCCTACTTCCATCCCTGTAAACAGTGCATCCCTTACAACCTAACTCCCAAGCTAGAAGATAGCCTTGTAAAACATCTTCCTTTGTTGCACCGTTTGGGAAGTTAATTGTTTTAGAGATTGCATTATCAATATGTCTTTGGAAAGCAGCTTGCATTCTAGTATGATCCTCAGGAGAGATATCCATGGATGTCACAAAGACCCTTTTAGTTTCTTCCGGGATCTCTGGAATGTTTTGTAAGGTACCTTCTTTACAAATTTTTTCCATTATTTCTTGTGTGTGCAAGCCTTTTTTTTCCAATTCAGACCTAAGATGTTTGTTAACATAGTAAAGTTCTACGTCGCCACCTAAAATACCTTTATAATGGTAAGCAAGAGCAAAGTAAGGTTCTACTCCTCCAGAAACATCAAAGACCATACTGATTGTTCCAGTTGGAGCAATGTTAGTCAAAGCAGCATTCCTAATCTTGATACCTTTCTGATAATAAACACTTTTTTCCCAGTTAGGAAATACACCTTTCTCTTCAGCTAATTCTCTTGACATCTCCTTAGCGGATCTTTGAATACAACCCATGACTCTTTCCGCAGTATCAAATCCTTCGGCAGAGTTATAAGGAATTCTTAACTTGTAAAGCATGTCAGCAAAACCCATGATTCCAAGACCAAGCCTTCGATTGCCTCTAAAAGTGTTATTCACCTTATCCACTGGAAAGTCTGATAAGTCCACGACGTTGTCTAACATTCTTACAGCTGTTCTAGTAACTTCTCTTAATCTATTATAGTCGATTTGTCGATCTTTGGTAACAAAATTTTCTAGAATGATTGAACCTAAGTTACACACATCGCCGTCGTGAAGGAACTGTTCGCCGCAAGGATTACATGCTTCAATTCTACCTAAACCAGGTACAGGGTTAGTATCGTTTACAGTATCTAAAAACACACAACCTGGCTCTCCGTTATTCCAAGCACAAGTAATAATTTCTTCAAACAACTGTCGAGCAGTCATGTTTACTTCTTCTACTTTAGTCACACTAAAATTTTGGTTACGATAAATCCTTCTTGGCTTCATTTTTTGGCCATTCCATTCACACATCCAAGGTTCAGGGGAATCTCTTTTAACTTGTTCCATAAACTCATTAGTAAGACCAACTGACACGTTAAAATTTTTAATAGCTCCCTCTTGTTCCTTGCAATGAACAAACTCGAGAATGTCTGGATGATCAACTCTCATAACAGCCATATTAGCTCCGTGTCTATTTTGTTGTTTGATGACACCAAACGCAGTGTTATACACTTTTAGGAAACTGACAGGGCCTGAGGCTTCTCCTCTGGATTTAATTGTTGAAAAACCTGCTGGCCTCATCAAATGTAGTGGGAAGCCTAAGCCGGAACCAGCTTGTTGTAACAAAGAAGCTTCTTGTAGAGTTTTAAAAATTCCCTGCATGCTGTCTTCAATATGCAGGACAATACAATTTGAAACTAGTCTTGTAGGACCTCCAGCATTAGCTAAAGTTCTTCCGGCTGGAGTGAATTCTCTGTTGATTAGGACCCTTAAGAAATCTTGACGGATTTTTTCAATCTCTTCTGCAGATTTTCCGTATTGGTTTTCTACTTGTGCCAAGGATCTTGCTACTCTTTCAAACATCTCCTCTGGTGATTCGGTGATTTTGCCTTCAACGTCTTTAACTAAATAACGTTTGGCAATTACCTGTAAAGCATTCAAACTAAAAGGTAAGTTGGTTGTCTTACCTTCTAAAATTTCTTTTTGTTTTTCCACAAACATCTCATTATTCTCTTCTTGCATCTTATGTTCACCTCATTTTCCAATGGTTAACTTATTATTGTTTTAAGCTCTTTTTTTAGACTTTCAGGATTATCAATCTCCTTATAAACAGAAGCAAACCTTAAGTAAGCCATTTTGTCTATTTTTTTTAACTCTTTTAACACTATTTTTCCAATTTCTTTTGAAGGGATAGGGTTAATTTTTTTACTAATAATTTTTTGTTTAATCTTTTGAATTAATGCTTCATTTTCTAATTTGGCACAGGCCAGTTTCACACTCCTACTAAGCTTATTTTCATCGAATGCTTGTAGTTGGCCATTTTTTTTAGCTACATTGAAGTTAAAATGAACTTTTTCATAAGTAGTGAAACGATTAGTACAGTCTAAACATTCTCTTCTTCTTCTTACATTTTCTTCAGAAACTCTACTCTCTAACACCTTAGTTTCTGATTTACAACAGAACGGACAATACATCTTCTCACCCCTTTTGAACACTAGATGTGGGAATAAAACATCTATCTTTCACACATCTAGTGTTTGTTTTTGGAAAGAAGCTTTCCTATTTAAATATTTTTTACTATTCTGAACTAGTGTTTTTGTTATGTATTTTAAGGGTATTAGTTAATTATTTAAATATTAAAATAACTACAAGAGAAATGTCCTTAATTATTTTAAAAGCTGCCTATTTTTTTCTACCAGCTTATATTGCAAATATGACTCCTGTTCTATTAAAAAAAGTAAATTTAGCAAATAAACCGATTAATAAGAAACTGTTTGGACAGAATAAAACATGGAGAGGTCTTCTGGGTGGGACTCTGGCAGGTGTTATAATTTTTTTAATACAAAAAATTCTGCATCAACATGGTTTTAAACTTTTGTCACTGATTGAGTATAGGGATTTCTCCCTAATATTGGGGTTATTCTTAGGTTTGGGCGCTATATTGGGTGATTTAGTAGAAAGTTATTACAAAAGGAAGAGGGGGATTAAGCCAGGTAAGCCGTGGCTTTTTTGGGACCAGTTAGATTTTGTGATAGGAGCCTTTGTTCTCGCTTCTTTTGTTTACATCCCTCCAATTGAAATAGTTATTGTTCTCTTTATCCTTAGTCCGATCTTACACATAGCTACAAATTATTTAGGTTATCTTCTTAAGATAAATAAGAACAAAATTTAACGCACTTTTACCAATCTTCTATCCTTACGAACAGAACTATTGGGACATAAACTTTTAATATTAGACTTAAACCTAACTATTTTTATGTCTAAAAAAGATGACTTTAACAATTTTCTAAGAAACCTTATGGAAGATGGTTTTACTAAAGAAGAGGCTATGGCCAACGTTGCTGACTCTTATAGATGGGGTCAAAAACTTTTGGATGGTGTTAGAAACCAAGAGGAATTAGAAAACAGATTAAAAAATGGTGCAATAAATCCAAATAAAATTTTAACCTATCTTCCTGGAGTATTAAAAGAAGCAAACTTTTCTGTTGATATTAAAAGTTTATTTAATGTATTAACTGGATGTGATCCTTCTCTTTCACCAGAAGGGAGAAGGATTGGCTTTCGTGGCAGTCTTCAAAATTATTCCTTTTGGGCATCAGAACTAACTGTGGAATCTCGTTCACAATTTTTGGAAGCCCAAATCCAAGGGGCTGAAAGTGCGGCAGGTTATTATCTGGCATTATATTTTGATAAGATTTCTAGCAATAAACTGGAGGCGTCATTAAATAATCAAATAAATCAATTAATCGTTCGTCAAAATGAACTTTTACCTCTTCTTTCAGTAATAGGGAGGGACAATCTTCCAGAATGTTTACAAAAAGAAGTTGATCCCTATTTAGATTCACAAGGCAAAGGAATTAAATCTGAAAGAATAAAGTTTCTACGTCGTACTTCTTCTGGTGTTGGTAGATGTGCTTTTGTAGAACAACATTTCCCCAAGGCCTTTCGTGAAGAGAAGGGATTATCTTTACTATCTGTTAAAGGCGATGGCCTTGTTGGTGCAGTAAAAAATAAACAGGGGTTGGGTGACCCTTCTATTTTTGGTCTTACTCTAGTCTATGATAGCAATGGTAGGGAAGTTGTTGTTCCTGGTGGTGTTTATTCAACCACTAAGCAGGTTACCCAAAAAATTAAGAGTGCTCGTGACGGAGCACTTATTATAGAACTTGATGAATTACTTCTAAAACCATTAAGATTTATTGGTGACAGAGAAACAAGATTAGTTTATCTTCCTTTTGAAGAAAACAACCTATTAACAATTATGAGAAAATATGCAAGTGACCTTTTGAAATCATACGAGTAAAACAGCTAAAATTAGTACTTTGTAAATTTAATGTCTTCTCTCCCAAAAAAAACGGAGTTGTAAAGCTAAACTATAAATAGCTGCCACTCCCACAGCTAGATAGGTTAAAGTGATTAAATTAAGTGCTAGTAAAACTAAACTTAAAGATCTAGTGAAGAGGATTGGTGCTCTAAATTTGGAATAGACATAAATAGTTTGGGCCAATAAATGCAGTCCCAAGATAATTAGAACAAAATAATCGTTAAGATAGTAAAATGTTTTTCCAATAGCTAAAATTAAAACAACTCTATCTGAGAAATGATCAAGATATTTTCCAAACTTGCTTGTATGTGTATTTCTAGCAATAACTCCATCAATAGCGTCTAGTAATAGGTGTAAGGCAGCAAAAACTACAAAGAACAAATGATTTTCGAAAAGAAAATAAACGGCTGTAAGGCCAGTCAGTAAGGACAACAAAGTTGCTAAATTAGCAGTAAACCCTAACTTCATCAAAAAGTTAGCCAATGGGAAGAGTTTCTTACTTCTTTTATCTTGCCAAGCTTCAAGTTTTCTATGAAATAGTTCGGGCATAGATCTGAATAATTAACTTATTATAAAAATGTTCTCGTCGTGAAAAAGAAACCTTTAAATACCTATAATCTTTGTTTACCACAGTAAAAGTTAATACTTTTAGTAAACAAAAAGAGGAGGTAGGAAATTATGGCACAAGTCGTAGCAAAACCGAACATAAAAAAAGAATCAGGCTATCTATATTTCGTTGACAAAAATGGGAATGTAGCAATGGCTCCAATGAGTAGAGCTGGCCGTAAAAAAGGTAAAACAAGAACAAAAGTTGTAGCTAAAGTAGGTGTTAAAAAAGAATCAGGCTATCTTTACTTTGTAGATAAAGATGGGAACGTAGCTAGAGCTAAAATGGCTAGAGGTAGAAAAGTTAGCCGTAAAAAGAAAGCAACTCGCAAGAAAGTAGTAAAGAAAAAAGTTACTACTAAAAGGAAAACAGCTGTTCGTAAAGCTGCTGGTAAAAAAGCTGCTGCAACTCGTAAAAGGAAAACAGCTATTCGTAAAGCTGCTGGTAAAAAAGCTGCTGCAACTCGTAAAAAGAAAACTGCTGTTCGCAAAGCTGCTGGTAAAAAAGCTGCTGCAACTCGTAAAAAGAAAACTGTTGTTCGTAAAGCTGCTGGAAGAAAAGCTGCTGCAACCCGTAAAAAGAAAACTGCTGTTCGTAGGGCTGCTGGTAAGAAAGCTGCTGTTAGTAGGAAACGTAAAAAGTAGTTAATTAATTTTTTATTATTTTTTCTATTAATTTTTCGGTTAGAACTATTTTGTCTCCAGTTGCAAAATCTTCAGGAGAATATTCAATTGGTGTGAAAACTTCAGCACAAATTGATTCTAAAGCCCTTGTTCCTGTCTCTTTAGAACTTAATTGAACCAATTTTTCTGCTACTCCTTTTCTTATGATTAATTTATAACCACTTAACTCTAAAGAAAGACTATAAGCTTTGAGTGGAGAATCTTCTGTTTCAGTGAGAATTCTGATTCTTTCTTCTTCTGTAAGTTCTTTTAAAACAGCCTTTCTTTTAAATCTTCCAATCAATTCTGGTGCTAAGCCAAATTTGATCAAGTCTTCATCACTTACTTTTCTTAATCTTCCTTCCTCCTTTTCTGCAAAAGTATTGAACCCTAATGTCTTTCCTCCCCTAACCTTTTCTTCAACTATTTCGTATAAAGAGGAATTACTTTCCCGACTATAAAAAGCACCCGTTCCTATAAACAAAATATTTTTAGTGGAAATAATTCTTCCAGAAGGATCAGTATGTTTTTCTAGCGTCACTGTTCCGTTCTCCCCCATCCAACCAATAATTGCTTGCTCTTTAGATTCTCCAAAATTATGTTCACCAACTAATTTATCAATTTCATCCAAGCAGAGGATTCCAAATGGTTCATTAGATTCTGTTGATTCAATAATAGGAAGAAAACCAGTTGAAAGACTTGCTCCAATATAGCCCTCGCCAGATGCAGCACTAACTGCGACTTTGGAATACGGAAGACCTGCCAACTCCGCTCCAGTTACCATCATCTTTGTCTTACCTGAAGCAGTGGGCCCAATAAGTAGGATATTCTGTAAAGGAAGTTCTTGTATTGCAGTATCTCTACGCCTACATATTTGGCTTAAACCTACAGAAAAAGTTATTTTTGCTTCTTCTTGACCAACAATAAACCTGTTTAAATATGCATGAATCTCTTTTGGTTTGTAGAGGTTTATATCCTCTTTATTAACAAGATTTCTTTTAAAAATTAATGGGGTAAATTTTCTCTCATAAGCAAAATTCATTTTTTTAAATCGTAGGTGAAAAAATTTCTTTACATCTTGTTCATTAGCTGTGTTGTTCATATTATAAACTTCTAACTGGTCTTCACTATTTAGGTAAAAGGAGTTTAAGTAAGGACTTTTTTTCTTTTGCCATATTGCTAGAATAAAAGGACTTTCTTTATCCACACTGATTAAATCAAAGGGAGAACCGTCTATTACTTTGTTAACACCTTTTTCGTTCTTAACCAAATTAATTCTTGTTTTTATTTTGTTTAATGGCAAATAATAAACACCATCTTCTCTTTCTGTTTCTTCAACTTTCCTTTCTTCTGTAAAATGATAATATTTATTCTGAAATTTAAAACCTACAGCAACTTCCAAAACTTCCTCTTCTTTTTGAAAGTAAGTGTGGGCTTGTCCCTTTTTGAATTCTAGGGGTAGAACATGTGGCCTATATTTTTCTTGTTTTCCTTCAGAGATGTAATTAATCTTTTTCTCATATATATCAAGGCTGTTAACAATGTCTTCAATAGAAATGTTGGTATAATCAACAGACATAGATGTAAGTGATTATTTTGAACTATATAAATGAGATTAACTACTTTTAAGAGATAATCTTATAAATTTGGGATGAATCTATCTGTTAATGTCACTGAAAACAACTATTGAAAGGGAGTATCTAGATCATGCTAGGAAATATTTTTCCCCTAGTTTTATGATTAAATATGGTACAGAGTTAAACAGAATAGCAAGCACTTTGCCTAAGGGAAAAATAGATGCTATTTTTGATTTATTACCTCAACAGTATATGGAAAGACATTCTGAAAGTTTAGTTTTTTTAGCTGAAACATTGTCGGATGAGGTGGCTTTAGCTTATGCTGTTTTAAATTATCAATTTGAAGAAGATTTTGTAGAAGAAACAGCGGAACTTGTTAAGGATTTTCCAGATTTAGCGGTTAGTATTTTGCTTCAATATGACCAAGAATCTTTTTCTTTAGTTAAAGATAACCACGACTTTTTTGAATCACTTAAAAATATAGAAAAAATAAGAGCACAAGGAATAATCGAATACACCACTCTAGAAATTTTAAAAGAAGGTGGTCTAAACAAAAAAGTTGAAGACTATGGCGCTTTCTGGTACGATATACTTAGGTCTTATGGGGGACAGGCTCTTAATGTTGAGAGAGAAAACAGTAATTTTTTTAAGAATATGAAAGGCTTGATTAACAGTTATTTTTTGGATAAGGTTCCCTTAGGTTTAATTAGAGACTTAACTGGTGCTCAAGTAAATCTTCTTAGAGTTGTTGCTTTAGCTTATGATTCTAATCGGTTGGCTGATTTTTTACATGATTTAGAGGACAATTTGAAATACAACCATTGGGATGAAACTGTTTCTTTAATTCTCAAATATGGCTTAGGCAATGTTGTTGCCTTACATCGTTCTTTTGGTGAAAGCATGATTGATTTAGAAGAAGAACACCAAGATTATTTAATTTGGCTTAAAGGAAGAACAGGTAAAGATGATGCAATAACTGCAAACTTTTTTTCTAAGTTGCCCCTTGGTTTAATGAGTAAGGAAGCGGTTGCTTTCAAGAATTATTATCGTTTACATGGCGAGGGTTTTCAACATTTAGTTAGAGACTTAGGTGAAGAAACTTTAAATTTTCTTAGAGAGCACAGTAAATTGTTAGATGAAGTAGAGAGGAGATTTGGCATAACTCATGTTCATCGTTATCTTGGTCCTTATGGTGAAACAACTCCTCTTGAAGAGATGTTATCTCCTCCAGAACGTCGTGGGATTTATAGAAACGGGTTAATGATTCTAAGCAAACACGATTGGAACAATGCTTTTAGCCGCCACAAGATTTCTTTAATCAGAGACCGCTTATACAACCATTATAATTTGTTAATTGGGGAGGCTGCAACTCTAAAGGAGTTAGATCTTTTATTAGATTTGGTTCCGAATAGTAGCTTGGATTTTTTCTGTTTAGGGGGTCATGGTCAACCCTATGAACTAAAATTATCTCCAAAAGCGAAGATAACTAGTGATGATGATAAAATATTTAATAGAATTGGTAAAAAGATGTCTTTAAGTTCAACTATTTTCATTTATAGTTGTAGTACAGCACAAGAACCTGACGGATTAGCTGCAAAAATACAGGATTGTATACCTTATGCCAAAATTTTTGCCTTATCTAAGTCAGGCAACATAGAGGATATAATCTGTGGTGAAGATGGAAGAATTGAAAAAATTTTATTTGATTATATGGGAAGTTAAAAGATGGAAAGGGTCCAAAAAATATTAAGCAACCAAGGTTACTGTTCTAGAAGAAAAGCTGAAGAGTTGATTAAACAAGGTAGGGTGGAGGTTAATGGCAAAAAAATAACGATAGGAGACAAGGCTTCCTTGACTGACAAAATTAAAGTTGATGGTAAGTTATTGCAAAAAGAAAGAAGGGTTTATTTAATGTTTAACAAGCCAGTAGGTTGTGTAACAGCCTTAAATGATTCTAAGTATAAAACGGTTTTTGATTATATTCGAATTAAAGAGAGAGTGTTCCCTGTGGGAAGGTTGGATTATAACACTTCTGGGTTATTATTGTTAACAAACGATGGTGATTTTGCTAATAGTATTGCCCATCCAAGATATGAAATAACTAAAACTTATTTGGTAGATTTAAGTCGTAAACTTCTCAAGCAGGAAAAGGTTTCTATTGAGTCAGGAATTTTTTTGCAAGATGGCAAAACAAGTCCTTCTCGTATTAAATATTTGGATCAAAATATTATTGAAATTACGATCCACGAAGGGAAAAATAGAATCATTAGGAGAATCTTTAAAAAGTTTGGAATTAACGTTTTACGTCTTAAAAGGGTAAGAATTGGAAAGTTAGGGTTGGGCAATTTGCCAGAAGGCAAATATCGTCCATTAACAGATAAGGACAGAGAAAAAATTTTTTTACGATGAAGAAAAACCAGTTTAAATTATTCTTTTTTTTTATTGTGTTAGGTATAGCCCTTTCTTTGTTTCTGCTACACGAACATTTCGCCGAGACGCCAAGTACTATTTGTAATGTTGGAGCTTCTTTCGATTGTGGTGTAGTAAACAAGGGCCCTTATGCTAACATAGACGGACTGTCTTATCTCCTAACCATTGAGTGGGGTTTACCTTTGCCTTTGATACAATTTCCAGACAATAAAGTGTTAGATTTACTTACAGCTAACGCTTTTTTTGGACTGCTCACTATGGTCGCTTTGTTAGGCATGGCTTGGAATTATTATAAAGGTAAGAATTTTTTGTTTTTATCTTCAGAAAGAATCTTGCCCTGGATGAAAAAGTCTCTTTTGGGCGGAGTCCTTTATGGTGGTTTTCTTTTCTTCATCCAACATTCAGTATTAAGAACTTATTGTTTATTCTGTCTCGGTTTGGACTTTGTTTTAATTAGTTTGTTAATTTTGGTTTGGTACAGTTCTAAGAAGATCTCTTTGCCAGTTGTGAAGTGATTCAAGGGATTTGGTTAAAACTATCTCTTGCATTTGTTTCTTGCTCATAATTAAGTGTTTTCTTAGATTAAGTTTGTTAGCTAGTTTTGTTCTTGTTTGATCCAGCCTATCCAATTTATCTTTTTCTTCCTGTGTATATCTCTTGTACACTTTTTTTTCTATTGTTAGGGGTCTACTTTCATTAACTATTTTTTTTAACGTAAGATAGTTCCTTTTCACAATAGGGTGTACTCTTTTAACTCTTCTCCAATCCTTAGGTGGATTTTGAGCTAACTCCAGAAGTTTTTTGTTGCTAAAAACAAAGTGTACAGGTCTGTCCACTTCCTTTGCTAAGATGTCTCTTAAAATGAACAGTTCTTTGACTATCCCTTTTTCTTTGTCTTTTAACAGTTTAAAACCCTTAAGATCTTCATATGATGTTTCTTTGTAAGTTAATTTGTCTCTTTCAATAATTTCACATTCTTCTTTAACCCAAGTTAATCTACCTAGTTTCTTTAGTTTTTCACTTAAAGCCTTCTTTAATGAGCTAAGGTACATTGTATCTTTAAAGGCATAAGTTAACATTTCTGTTGTTAAAGGTCTTTTTGTCCAATCAGCCATCTGAAACTTTCTTACCTTTTTTACATCAAAATACTTTTCAAGAAGTGAACCTAAACCAATGTTTTCTTCTCCTAGAAATAAAGCAGCTAGTTGTGTATCAAAAATATTTAACGGTCGGCATTTAAATTGGTAGTGAAGAATTCTTAGATCAAAGCTAATATCATGAAATATTTTTGTAATTTTTTTGTTCTCTAATACTTGAATAAGGGGTTTTATCTCTTTTAGTTTTAAGACGTCGACAATATAGTTCTCTCCATTAGCTGAGATTTGGATCAAGGAGATATAAGAACCATAATGGTGTAAATTGTTTTCACACTCTAGGTCTATTCCTATTTCTTTAAATTCACTTAGTTTTTCATAAATTTTTTTTAAAGTTGTTTGATCTTCAATTAAAGTAAATTTTGTGTTCACAATACTCTGAGGTGGCTTTTGTTATAAATATGTTTGGGTAATTTTAAAGAAGATCTTCTAGTGTAGATTTAAGAATCTCAATACTATCACAAGGATGAATATTATCTGGATCGATTAACCTTAGATTAATTCTTGAGTTTTCACTAGTTATCGTTCTTCTATTCTCTTTGTATGAAGACAAAATTTTAGCAGCTCCTCCAGAATTATTCATTACAATAATTGGAATTTCATAATTAGCTGAAAGCATAGCTTCTTCTAAAGTTCCATTTCCTCCATTTATCACAACCAGAGCGTCGGCTGTTGCAGCTAGATGAGATCTTCTTTCAACCATGCTTTGACCAGATCTAACAACATTTAGCTTACCTTCAGGGGAAAGACAACCTAGAACATCATAATTAGTTGGTGGATGATAAGATTTTTTATTTACTTTTTCTGGAACAAGAACAAAGAAACGATGTTGTGGGTCACCTTCTTTTTTGTAACAAAACCGTACAACTCCAGAATAAACATCAACGCCCACGCCTTTAACTCCACCAGTAAAGATAGTTCCGTGTTTATCATCAATAAATTCTCTAAGGGCATAACCTACTTTACGCCCAAGGATCTTAGTGTAATCTGCTGAAGGGTTAGTAGCTCCAATTACGCCTATCAAAGGTGTTTCTTTATCGTGCCTTATTTCATACACTTTTTTCATGTTCATTTTAGGCGTTCACACTTGCTCCTGTTTATAAATAATTTGGTCAATTTTGCTCTTTTTTTCTAACTAAACAAGATTAATTAACAAGTTCTATCTCTTCGGGTTGATAAGACAAAGGATGCTCATAACCTCTTAACAAAGCAAGTTTACCATAATGGTTTTCTTCAAAAGATTGCCAAATCATCCCTAATTGTTGTTCTGTAAAAGCTTTAAGATCACGTGCACTAAGGTCTTTACTTGGAAGATGACCGGGGTCTTTTGTAAGTAAAACCCTTCTTTGTGTACAAACATTATTCCATAACATATTTACAGCAGTAGAAAGAGAAGCAAAACCAGTGTGTCCAGTTGAGGTAATCTCACAATAATTTTCATGACCTTCGGGGAATACGGACCTCCCTATAAAAACCGGGAAGCCAAAATCTTTAAGAGTTTCTTTGTCTTGAGCGAAGGGAGTATGATATTTTTCGTGTTCAATACAAGCATCTTGATGTAATTCTCCTACTCTTTCTTGATTCATTCTTTCTATTACTTGGTCTATTTGGCTTTTGGTTGTTATTCCTTGATTAACAAGAGCCTCTAAAAACTGATCATGGAAAGTAAAATTTCGTCCATAAACATAAGGGTGGAGATTACCACTTTTTATCTGTTCCCAATAATTTCTAAGACATCTTTCACCAAAAGCAAGATCATTAACACGATGAAAATAGTCTTCATCTCCCCCTAATAAAATAATCTGGTCAGCTGCCTTAATGACATATCCAGGGTCAACATTGTAGGTGTCATCTTCTTCAAGAGAATTAAGAACAGTTAGCATTTTTTGAGAATCAACTGTGCTGTATCCAGCGAAGGTAGTAATAAGATAAAGAGCAGGACAACCAGATTCCAGTCTTCTTTTAACTAAGAAGTCCCAGTCCAGACCACCAGACTCTAACTGGCTTAGAAATTCTAACGAATTAGAATAACCTCGACAGATTAATTCTATGAATTCTTTCTCTTTGTTGCTAAATTCACGCGCCATTTTTTATTTATAAATAGACTTCTATTTTTGGCAAAGGACTTGTGACTTCTATTTTTTTAATTTCAAATTTATTACTTTTTAGGATTGGCTTCTTATCACAAGCTTTACCAGTGATTACTACCTGATAATGTTCACCATCAACCTTTGCATCAATAGCAATTTCTACGTTGGCTTCTTCTATTGAACTATTTGTCGGGACTTCTCTTTCACTAACAAACAACGTACATCGCCTGTCTTTGTAATTAGCAGTTCCACCCTTACTTTCTTTTGGTAAGAAATATTTACTAGTGGCTGCAAGAAGTTGTTCTGCAAGAAACTGTTGACCTTCATCAGGGCTGCGCCAAGATGTCGCTGCGTTTTTTAATACTCTTTTATAATGGTTGATCTCTTCTTCTGTTCGTTCTATACCGTTAAAATTAATGTATCGATCCTTATGGTCAGATAAATTATATTGAATCTCACCTAGAAAATGGTTCTTGTTGTTTATCTTCAGTAAACTTATCTCCGGTTCTCTAAATATTCTTTTGTTAATCTCTACTGAAATTATTGTGTTTGGGCCATACCTAAAACGTCTTCTAATCCACCCGTCAAAATCTGTAAAAAGATAATTAGCAGTCGCTTCTTCACAAACAGCTACAAACTCTTTTCTACAATCTCTATTAAATGGTTCAAAGTACAAAGCTCTACTGGCTTCTTTGATTCGTGTTACTAAGTCAGTCATGTTTGTATCTTTCCTTCTTTGAAATTAACTTCATAACTTCCAGAAGGCCCTCTGCAAGATAGTTTTTTTAGATTATCTCTCTCAGCATAATCCATCAGTACTTTGTAAAATTGTCCATCAATTTTCGCTACTATACCAAGTTGACTAAACTCCCTTACGATCCTTATCCTACTCCTTCTATCAGCGGATGCATATGAATCCCCCATTGGTAAACTGTAAGTGTGTGGTTTTAGAGATTTAAAGAGGTTAATAGCATTGTCGTAACTTGGTTCTTTATCTACTAATTTTAACACCTCACTGTAGTAATCAATTTCTTTAGATTTAAGAGGTGGGTCTCTCAGATCATAGCCATGTCCAAATTCATCCAACGAACCTCCAGCAAAAAGAACATAACCCTTGGATAATGGCCATCCATGCCAGATAATTGAACTATATTTCTCAGTTCTTAATAATTCTCTTCCATGAACGCTAATTTGTTTCAAACCTAATATCCCTCTTTTAGTATACACTTTAATATTTCTAGGGGGGTTAGATTTACTTGTGTTAGAAACTCTTCGCCCTATACCAAAAGACCTAGAGTCCTTACCTGGAACCGTTCTCTGAATTTCCAAACAAACATCCATAAACTCTCTTTGTATATCTAAATTAAACGGTTCTATATAAAAATCCCAAGCAGCTTCCCGAACTCTCTGACTTAACACTTTGGCAACTCTTGCTTCTCCTGAACCAGTACTAAAAAGATAGCTTTTGAAATCTCTAAGAAGATTTTTGTTAACTTTACTAAGGGGTGCCGTTTCTAATTCTTTTAATACATTTCTTGGCCATTGTTTACTATTTGTCCTTACTACGTCCATGTTTAAATTTCAGTAAGAATAAGCCCTTTTAAAACATTAAATATAAAGTAAAGCGTGTCCATATTGAATATGGGCAACACGCCTGTAAGGTAAAACGCCCCCGCCGGGATTTGAACCCGAGTCGCTGCCTCGAAAGGGCAGAATGATAGTCCGGACTACACCACAGGGGCTTATTCTACCAAAATTCTCAAACCATTTAAAAAGTTTTGTATTAAGTTGAGCAAAAACCTTATATATCCTTATCTTTGAAGATCCTTAATGGAAAGAAAGGTTCTTAGCCTTGTTGAAAAAGTCACTTTATTTCCTAATGATTATACAGCAATGGCTAGAATAGATACAGGAGCAACATCATCTTCTATTGATGCTAGCTTAGCTGAAAAATTGGGTTATACGCCTTTAGAGAAATCAAAAGTTGTTAAATCAGCTTTAGGGATAAATAAAAGACACTTAGTTAAAATTAAACTTAAAATAAAAGATCTTTTACTTGAAGAAGAATTTACTTTGGCTGAACGTAGTCATATGACTTACACAATTCTTATTGGTCAAAACATTTTGAAAAGAGGGAATTTCTTAATTGACCCTAACAAGGAGATCGAAAAATGAAGGCGGCTTTAATCTCACTGGGGAGTAAAAGTTCTATTATGACTGCAGAGGCCATGGAAAAATATTTTGATGAAGTGGATATGGTTCAGCTTAAAAAGATCGAAGTCAAGCTTGGTGACGAAGCTGGAGTTTACTACGAAGGTCAACCATTTAAAGAGTATGATTGTGTTTATATTAAAGGTTCTTTTAGGTACGCCCACTTATTGCGTTCAATTGCTGCTATGTTGCAAGGTAAAGTACCCTACATTCCTTTAGTTGATCAGTCGTTTACTATTGTTCATAACAAGTTGTTAACTCACTTGGCTCTGCAACAACATAATATTCCTATGCCCAAAACTTATGTTTCTTCTACAGTAGAAGCAGCTAAAGACTTGTTAAAAACAGTCAATTATCCAATTGTAATGAAGTTTCCTGAGGGTACACAAGGGAAAGGTGTGATGTTTGCTGACTCTTTAAGTTCTGCTTCTTCTTTATTAGATGCATTGGGGGCCTTGAATCAACCGTTTATAGTCCAGGAGTACGTAGAAACAGGAGGGACAGATATTCGTGCTTTAGTTGTAGGAGAAAAAGTGGTAGCTGCTATGAAAAGAAGAGCTAAGAAGGAAGAGAAGAGGGCTAATATTCATGCTGGTGGTAATGGTGAAGCAGTTTTATTAAGCCGCGAAGATAGTAAATTGGCTGTTGATACTGCTAGAGCTTTAAAGGCAGACATTTGTGGCGTAGATATTTTAGAAGGTCCTAAGGGGAGTGTTGTTATTGAAGCAAATTTGTCCCCAGGTCTCCAAGGAATTCAAGCCGTTTCAACTTTAAATATTGCTGACGAAATTGCTAAATTTCTTTACCGTAAGACAAGTGAGGTTTTAAATAAAAAAGGTAGGCGTGATGCAGCAGATTTAATGAAAGAAATATCTCTGGCTCGGCCTAACAACCCAGTCCAGGAAATAATAACTAATTTACAATTTAGAGGGGAAAGGGTTTTGTTACCTGAATTTGTAACTAAAATGTCTAAACTTAGTAACCTCAAAGAATACGTGATTAGGGCACGTAAAGGACGTATTGAAGTCGAGGAAGTTAAGTTTTAGGTTTAAACCAGATCAGGTAAATAATAGGCAATAACCCTAGCGTGTTCAATATTAAAATTACAACATACCAACTTTTCTGCTCATTTTTGGAAGCATGCCATAAAGCTATACCTTTCCAGACAATACTCCAGATTGAAGCTAAGACAATTCCAAAAAAAGCTAGAGACGGTTGTTGTAAGATCATTTCTGTAAGCGTCATAAATAATATTAAAATGTCTTATTATTTATTCTTTACGTCAACACTTTTATAAACAAACTTTACCTTATTTAAAAGAAAAAGATGGGATTTAAAGAATTTTGGTCTTGGTTCAGTGGAAGCCAACCGACACAACCAGACTTACCTGCAGGAGAAGGTATACACGAATCTACTGGAAAGCGTAAGTTAACCTCTGGTTTACTTTTATTTATTTTAATAAATTCCATACTTGGCAGCTCTTTGTTCTATTTGCCTGGTTTAGGAGTTATCAGTTCAGGGGCAGCTTCTATTTTGGCTTGGGCTTTTGTTTTTATTGTTGCGACATTTGTTATGTTATATATGGGAGAATTAGTAACTATGCTTCCTACCTCAGGTGGTACTTACTATTTTTGTAAGAAAGCTTACGGAAGACTTGGTTCGTTCATGGCTGGTTGGTTAATTTGGATCGCTGGTAATTTTGGTATGGCTTTGAATTTAGTTGCTGCAGCAGAATATTTTATACCTGAACAAACACAAGCAGCTCTTTATTTGCGGATAGGCTTTGCTTTACTTTGGGTAATCGTTTTAAATTTCATGGCTTTTCGTGGCATTGATGCTGGTTCTACTATGTTAGTTATTTTTGGTTTCATTGCTACAGTTGTTGTTGCTGGGATGATCTTGCCTTCCTTTATTGATATTCCTAATTTATTTGCAGGTAAATTAACTAGCCCCTTTGATTTAGAACTGTTTAAGCCTTTTTTCCGTCATGAGGGTTCGGGAATATTGGCTTTTTTAGGTTTGTCAGTTCTTTTAATTAGTGAAGCATTTTTAGGTTTTGAAGTTATTAGTTATATGGCTAACGAGGCTGCAGAACCTAAGAAATTGCATAAAGTTTTGTTAAAAGGGATGGTTATTTGTGGCTTAATAATGGTTTTATACATTTTTAGTTCTTTAGGTACAGTAGGATATAGAGATTATGTTACCAACGCCCGACCTTTTGCAGTTCAAGCTTTTAATACAATGGGTCAAGTAGGTCAGAATATTGTTGTTTTTGGTATGTATTTGGTTATTTTAGGAGCAGCAGCAGCTTGGCCAATTACTGGTTCTAGGCTTATTAGGGCAATGTCTAAAGACAAGCTGTTCTTAAAACAGTTTGCTTCTTTACACCAGAAGTATAGGTCTCCACATCGAGCTGTTTATTTCCAGACTATTATGGTGGCTTTATTTTCTTGGTTCATTTTCCGTGGCTATTTAGTTAAATGGTCCAACCCTTATCGAACAATCTATTTAGTTTATGTACTTCTAAGCCTTATTGTTTTATCTTTGATTCTTCTTACTGTACCTATTTTAAGAAGAAAAGAACCTCTGCTGGAAAGACCTTTCAAAGCTCCGTTGGCTACCTTTGGGCCAATCATTATTGTTTTGGGAATTTTTGGTTTAGTTTTTAATTGGATAAGGCTGGAGGGTGGTGTTGCACAATCTATAATCCAATTAGCTCTCTCTTTTTTAGCCGTTGGTTTGCCTTTTTATTTTTCTGTAGAGATGTTTTACAATCCACAAGCTATTAAAAGTGTAAATGAAAGATTTTCTTCTATTTTTCTTTTGGGTGAAAAATTACTTTTTCCGGTTAGCGTTAGAAAAAGAGTTTTACGAGATATTGTTGATGTCAATGGAAAACACATTCTAGAATTTGGCTGTTCAGGTGGAAGTTTAACTGAGAAATTAGCTGAGTTAGTTAGTGTTAAGGGTAGGGTTCACGCTGTTGACTTGTCTTTAAAAAAAGTAAATGCTGTGGCTAAAAAACTAAAACATCTTCCCCATGTTAACGTTTATCATCATCCTTATTTAGATGATTTTAAGCTTTCTTTTGAAGAACCCGTCGATGGAATTGTTTCTGTGGGGATGTTATCTTATATGCAAAATCCTTTAAAAATTTTAACAAAATTATCAAACCAAGTAAAACAAGGTGGAGAAATTGTTTTTGTTGATTTTGATAAATTTTTTTACTTCTTTCCAAATATAAGTTGGGTTGAAAATGATGGACAAATAAAATCTTTGTTTAAGAAAGCAGGATTTTCTGTTAACGTTTTTAGAGAAAGAAGTTTGTTTTGGCAGTATATTTTTGTTGTTGGAACAAAGGATTAAAATTTTATCTTTTTTTTGCTTTCTTAGCCACTTCATTAATATTTTCAAGATCTGCGACGATATCAGAAGCAATAAAACTGTACCCTTTCTTTTTGTTTAGTAAAGCATCACCAACAAGACCATTAAGGTAAGCAGCGGCCAAAGCACTTTTGAAGAGGTCCTTACTTTTTGCTAGAAATCCAACAGCTAAACCAGCTAAAACGTCTCCCGTTCCAGCTTTAGTCATACCTTGGTTACCACTTCTGTTAAAGGCAATTTTGTTCCTAGAAATGATTACATCTGTAGGTCCTTTTAGTAGAAGCACATTATTGTTTTGCAAGAAGTATCTTAAATTTCCTTGCAGAATGTCAGCTTGTTCTTTGATGTGTGATTCTCTAAGTTTAGGTAATAGAAATTCTTTTTTGCTGTTAATTAACATCAATTCAAGTTCTTTGTAATGGGGTGTAACAATTGAATTGTTAAAGTCTTTAAATGATAAAGATTTCAATCCATCTGCATCAACTACTTTTGGCAGTGTTGCTTTTCTAACAAAATGTTGGCAGAATTTGTCTGCTTTTCTTGTTATCCCATTTCCTAACAAAACAGCGTCATATTTCTGGGAAAGTTTAATCAGTTTTTTAGCATGTCTGATACTAAATTTCTTACCACCTATTTTGTAAGTGATCAGATCAGGTGTATGTATATGAACCGCCCAAGCAACTTTGTCTGGTGCTGCAATCGTGACAGAATCACAACTTGCTCTTAAAGCAGCTAAACCAGCTAGAACAACGGCCCCAACATATTCTTCGGATCCCCCAATGATCAGGGCAGATCCGTTCTCACCTTTATGCGAGCCCTTCTTACGGTCCATTAATTTTTTAACATGGTTTAGGTTCATCTAGGCTAAAAACTCTTTTTTCTAGATTTAAATATGTTTGTAGTAACTCCAAAGTGAAGCTCTATTGTCGAAAATCTTTTAAAGTGACTTGTTTCCTAGTATTTTGGGCCTGTAGCTCAGTCTGGTTTAGAGCGCCAGTCTTATATGGCTACGTTCTACTCAACGCTTGAGAGAGCTGGAGCTCGGGGGTTCAAACAAGTGTCACGCCACTTGAGAGGCGAAGGGATTCACATCCGTTCATCCCAAGAATAGTGATGTTTAGGAAAGTCCCTCCAGGCCCATCTTTTAATAAGGAACTCCTTTTTTACGTTGTTCCTTAAGAGCTTTAGCATACCATTCTAATTCATCTAAGAATTTATCAATTGCTTTATTGTAATGTTCAACTAAAGAATTTCCTTCTTGATCAAAAGAATCCTGAACTTTACCAATTGGAAATAAAGAAGGTATACTTGGCATTCCAACTTCACATAACATGGCCCTTAATTGCATGGCTGCTCTAACTCCGCCGAATCTACCTGCAGAATAACAAACAATGGCTGACGGTCTCCAAAAATATTCTTCTAAAAAATGATCAATTAAATTAGATAAAGCCGGTGGAATACTGTGATTATATTCCCCACTAACTATGACAAAAGCATCAGTTTTCTTATAGAGTATTGCTAACCTTTCTAAGTTTTTAGGAGCTTTTCCTTTTGGATATTCCTTATACATTTTTTTTAGTAAAGGCAATTTCTCTTGTAAAGGATCTATTAAAGTAACTTTGTGCTTTCTTGCTTGCAATTGTTTTACTATAAACTTAGCTGCTTTAATTCCTTGTCTACTTTCTCTTACAGATCCATAAAGTACTGTTATATTCATTTATCTTCACATTCGTACATTGCAACTATTTTTCCAAACTTGACTTTTTCTATTTTTCTAACCAACTCACTTTCCTTAAATTCTCTTTCAACCAAGTATATAGGCCATCTCTTTTCTTCAAAAGGGCTTATTTTCTCTCTTTTTTCTTCCCCTTTAAGGACATAGGCCATTAACTGATCACCTTCTTGTAAAGGAAGAAGACCTGGATAAACTAATTCTTTTATTTGCCGATGTGAAATAGGAACAGTTGTTGTGGTTATCTGGCCAAGCGGATAAGTTCTTTGAAATCTTCCTTCAAGTAAATCGTGGTTTGGATCTACTTGTCTAATATAACTAGTTTTAACCGTTACGGGTCCTTTAACGAAACATTCAACCTTAACTGTTAATTGGTCTTCCGACTTAGAATTTTCTTTTAATTCCCTGTTATACTCTGCAACCTTTTCTTCTAATCTCTCAATAATATCTCTCATCTTTTAACCCATCTCCACACTTTTTGATAAATTTTCTGGGTACTTAAACCAAACCTTTCTAAAAGTTCTTGTGGTTCTCCTGATTCTCCGTACTCATCAAGAATTCCAACCCTTAACATCTTTGTTGGATATGTTTCACTTAAGAATTCAGCCACTGCCCCCCCTAATCCCCCGTTAATCTGTGCTTCTTCTACTGTGACTATTTTTTTACATTTTTTAGCAGCAGCTAAAACTGTTTTTTTGTCTAATGGTTTGATGGTATGGCAGTTAATAACCATAGCTTTTAAACCTTTTTTTTCTAAAAGTTTAGCGACCTCAAGACATTCATAAACTAGAGGACCTGCTCCAATCAAGGCAATGTCCGTACCTGATCTAAAAACCTGTGCCTTGCCTAAAACAAAGGGCGTTTTCTTTGTAGTCATTTGTGCTGTTTTTGGTCTGGTTAGTCTTAGATATGTCGGTCCTTTAAATTTAGCAAGGGCTTTTGTGGCTTTGATAGCTTGTTCATAATCGCAAGGTAAAACAACTACCATATTTGGAAGTGATCTCATGGTAGCAATATCTTCTAAGGCCTGGTGAGTAGCTCCGTCAGGTCCCACTGTTATTCCAGCATGGGCCCCTACAAGTTTAACATTTTGATTATTATAACAAATAGTTGTTCTAATCTGTTCCCAACATCGGCCAGGACAGAAAGCAGCATATGATGCAGCAAAAGGAATCTTTCCAATGGCTGCTAAACCGGAAGCCACAGTTACAAGATTTTGTTCAGCGACCCCCATCTCTACGTATTGTTCGGGGTATTTTTCTTTAAATTTATGAATCCTAATGGATTCTGTTAAATCAGCGCACAAAGCAAAAATTTTATTATTTTTACCTAACTGTAACAAAGCGTCTCCAAAACCGTTTCTAGTTGGTATTGGCTTGCGTGAAAAATTTAGATACATTTTTCTAATTCCTCCAACGCTTTTTTTGCTTCATCCTCTTTTGGTGGTTTACCGTGCCACCTATAATCGTTTTCCATAAAAGAAACACCCTTTCCAGGAACAACATTAGCGATAATCATTAATGGTTTGTTTTTATTCTTCCTGGATTTTTGTAACGTGTTTAGAACTTGTTGCATATTGTTGCCGTCAATAACAACAGTGTTCCAATTAAAAGATTGATATTTTTTTTCTAAGGGATTTAACGGCATAATATCTTCTGTGTTCCCGTCTATTTGAATCAGATTTCTATCAGTTATGGCGATTAAATTTTGTAACTTGTATTTCGCTGCAAATAAAACAGCTTCCCAATGGTTTCCTTCGTTTTGCTCTCCGTCACTGCACAAACAAAAAACTAGATTTTTTTTCTTACCTCTTTTCAAACCCAAAGCCATTCCAGAAGCTTGAGCAAGACCGCTGCCTAATGGGCCTGACGTGGTTTCTAGACCGGGAAGAGCCTCTCTATGGGGGTGACCTTGTAATCTTGAACCCAGTTTTCTTAAGGTTAGCAGTTCTTTCTTAGGAAAATAACCTCTATTGGCCATCGTAGCATAAAGTCCAGGACAAATATGACCATTAGATAGAACAAGCCTGTCTCTATCTTCCCACTTTGGTTTTTTGGGATTGTGTTTCAAAACGTTAAAGTAAAGGGCGGTAAAAATGTCGGCCATTCCTAAGGGTCCAGCTGAATGACCAGATTTAGCTTCTAAAAGGGAGATAATAATATCTTTCCTTATAGTATTAGCCATTTTTTTTAATTCTTTGATTTTATTTAGCTTTTTCATTTAGGAGCAGACCTCTTGAATACTTTCAATAGTTGTTGTGAATTGCACGCGAGTACTTGTTGGGTGTGTGATTAAATCACTTGTTTCCCCTTCATTTAAAGTAATTATTTGTCTTTCTAGAATCTCCCCATAATTTTTCTTTATTAATTCAATTGGGACTAGTGGCTCTTCTCCCTGACAATAATTAGGTGTACTTTTTATTCTCCACTCCAAAGCCCCAGCATAAGAATAACTTCCTCTTCCTTTGGCTAATTTATAGGTTTCTTCATCACTGGTTGTTAATGTTACTTCTGCTATTGTACATGTTTCTTGACAACCAATTTCATAAAGATCAGCCAAAACTTGACAGCTATTGTCAATGCATTTTAAATCTTCTTCACAGTCTTTGTTCCTTTGACATGTTTTTAATGTCGTTTCTTCTTCTTCTTCTTCTTCTTCTACAACATCTTGAATAGCTTCGCCTAAAATTGGCGTTTCCTCTTGAAAAGTGGGAATTTCTTCAATCTCAGGAAGCTTTTGTTCTACTACTTGTTCTGCACAACTTACTACTAAGATTATTAAAAATAAGAAAACGATTTCTTTTGTCATCTATCAACCTTCATCAAAAGAAATATCTATTTAAATCTTTTTAAACACTCTTTTAATTCATTAACAGTCTTAACTTTCATAATTTTTAATCTTAAATCTTTACCACCTATTTTACCTTTAGTGAAGTTCATAGCCTGCATTCGAATATTGGCAAATTTAATGGTGGGGTAGTTTTTACTGTAATCAAGATAATGGAAAAAATACTTTATTCTTTCTTTGTAAGAAACCTCTTGGTATTTTCTTTTTTCCAGATATTGATTAATTTGTGTAAATAGAAATGGATTTTTACATGCTGCTCTCCCAATCATCACATAATCGCAACCAGTCTCTTTCAGCATTTCTTGAGCATCTTCTGGTGTATTAATGTCACCGTTTCCAACTACGGGTATTTTCACTAATTCCTTTAGTTCTTTGATCAATCTCCAGTCTGCATTACCAGAATAACCTTGTTTAACAGTTCTTGGATGGAAGGTAATCATTTGTATCCCTTCCTCTTCAGCAATTCTAGCTATTTCTCGCCATTTATCTGGTTTAGTCACTCCTGCTCTGATTTTTACGGTAACTGGCTTTTTTGTTGCTTTAACCATTGTTTGAAAGATTTTTCTGGTAAGTTTAGGTTCCCTTAGTAAAGCAGAACAAGCCATCTGTTTAGTAATGTGGGGTGCTGGACACCCCATGTTATAATCAATAATATCAAAGTGTGGTTCAACAATTTTGATTGCTTTTTTTAATGCCCTTAGATTAGATCCAAAAAGTTGTATCGATAAGGGTCTTTCCTCGGGTGAAAATTCGACAAATTTAGTGATTTCTTTTTCTTTTGCGACAATAGCATGTACGTTGGTAAATTCCGTCACTACCAAGCCAGCTCCCAGTTCTTTACACACTAGCCTTAATGCCGGATCAGACACACCGGCCATAGGTGCTAGGAACGCTTTACTAGAAAATTTAGGTAACATTTGTTAATAAAAAGTAAGTTTAGATATAAATAATTTGGAAAAAAAATAAAAAAAATTATTTCCCAATATTTTTTAAAGGTTTTACTGATTGGATATAATGGTCAGTTCTCCCTCTCCAAGGCCAGCCAGATAGAACTTCTTTGTAGGTTACTTTAACCTTATCTCCTGAAATCATTGCATCTCGGAGTTGTTCAGAGAGCTCTTCAACATTTTCTCCATTAGCAGCAGTTTCATCAATACTAAAATTCCAGACATTAGCTGCTGTTGTATTATGTTGTCCTCCAACTAATCCTTCAAGAGCCATCTGGCCTTCATAAGTTTCCCAAATCATTCCTTTCCTAGATAGTTTGTTTATAACTCCAACTCTTTCACCAGAACTATAATGCCAACTATTTGCAGATGTACAACAACCAAGACTTAAGGCTAGAACTACCCCTCCAACAATACTAGTTAAGCAACCTTTATTATTTTTCAAATCAACATATTTAGTCTCAGATCCTTGTTTTTTTAAATATCTCATTTTACTTTTTCCTCCTAGAGCTACCGCTAGTTGGGTAACTAAGAATAAATGCGGTAGCTGGGACTTGAACCCAGGTCGCAGCGTTGGCAACGCCGCATACTAACCACTATACTACTACCGCTTAACCTTTGATTCTAATTAATTCTTTATTAAGATTTTGGTTTTTTTAAAGCAAGATTAAGAAAAATTAATAAATTGTGATAGATCTAACAGATACCATGTCATACAAATTAATCTGTTTTGATATGGATGGTGTCTTATTTAAAGATATTAATTTTTGGATAGAACTTCATAAAAAATTTGGTACTTTAAAAGAAGGAATTAATCTCACCGAAAAATATTTACATACAAATTATGATAAATTAGTTGAAGAAGTGGTAGCCAAATTATGGAAAGGAAAGGATGCTAAGCCATATTTTTATTTAGTTAATTCTATTGAGTATTTACCAGGAGTTTCAAAAGTTTTTGATTATATTAATGAACAAGACCTAATTACTGCTATAATAAGTGCATCAAGTTCTGATGTGGCTAAGAGAGTCCAACACGACTATGGTGTTGAACATATTTTTGCTAATGAGTTGGTTGTTAGGAATGAAAAAGTTGCTGGTGAATTTATTTGGCCAATTGGTGCAGGGAAACATAAAAAGGCAGAAATAATTAGACATCTCTGTTCAGATTTAGGTATCTCTACTAAAGATGTTATTTACGTTGGTGATAGTGACACTGATATTGAGGCTTTCCAAGAGGTGGGTTTATCTATAGCTTTCAATTCTCAGTCAAATGAATTAAAGAAACTTGCCACGTTTGTTGTAGATTCTAACGATTTATCTAAAATTTTACCCCTTTTAAAAAGTCATCGAATAAATTAAATTAGATAAAAATCTTTATATAACCCACTCACTTAAGAACGGCTATGAGTTTACGTGAACTAAAAAAGGAGATAGAGGATTTGCCGAACATTATGGAAACCATAGATAAATTCCAGTCTAGTTGGGTAGAACCCATCTCCGAAACCACAAACCACCACTTACCATTTCTTACTAACCTTAACAAAAATACTAGAGAAACCATTAATCCACAATTAAAATTATTACAAAAACAGTTTTCTAACCTAAAACGCCAACAATATTTGAATGATAAGTTAAGATCTTATGCTAGACACCTTATAGATTTAAAGTTGACTAAGATTAATCATAACAGAAGTAAAGCCAAAACCATCACTAAACATCTTCTTGAAGATGAAGTTTTTAATATTAGCAAAACAATAAAGGAAATTGTTGAATTTGAAAAAGAAGTTAAAACTCTTAAATCATCTTACAATCAAATAAATGAAATCCTGCAATCTGAACTGAATTTAGAGCAAAATTTAGTGTTTACCGAACTAAATGCTGACTTACATTTCAAAACTTTATTAGAAACTACAAGAAAACAGAAACTTTTGATTAAGTCTTTGGGTAAAGAGTTTGTTAGTTTGGTGAGGGAACTTAAACCAGTTTCTGTTGTACGTATTTAGTTGGTCATTAATTATACTGAAAGCACTAAATATTCGTACCTCACATTTCCGCTTTCATATATAACTCAGGCAAGGTAAAATATCAAGAATTAATGCCTTCATTATAGACCAGTTTTTGCTAATTATTGTATGCAACTGGAGATTAAACTTGTGCAAGCAAAAGAAGATTTCTAATTAATTTCTTGGCCATCTAACTAAATAAGTACTCTCTGACCGTATACACAGTATTTAATGATGGGGCATTCTGGACACTTTGGTTTTCTTGGCAAACAAACCCTTTGGCCATGATCCACCAGTAGCTTGTTGACATCAATCCAATTTGCTTTAGGAACCTTTTTCTTAAGAAGTTCTTCAGTCTCTTCAGTGGTTTCACTTTTTACCCAACCTAAACGATTAGCAATTCTATGGACATGAATATCAACAGCAATGGCTGGTTTATTAAAAGTATAGGCAAGTACACAATTGGCTGTTTTCCTACCTACTCCTGGAAGTTTAATAAGTTCTTCAAAAGTATCTGGGACGTCTTTCTTTAGGACGATTTTACTCAGTTCTTTAACATGTTTGGCTTTAACTTTGTAAAACCCAATACCATACAATTCTTTCTCTAAGTCAGCTAAAGGAGTGGCTACGAAATCTTGCGGTCTTGGAAACTTCTTAAATAATTTTTTAACCAAAGGTATTGTTGTGGTATCCTTAGTTCTAGAACTTAGCAGGGTCATGACTACCATTTGGAAAGGCGTATAATCTTTAAACATCTCTAACATTGTTGGTTGGTGATGTTTGTTTAGAATAGAAAAAACTCTTTTAATTTTCATTTTAGGTAAACAACAAAATTAATCCCAGAATTATTAAACTAATTCCTAAGGAAAAACTTAGTACTCTCAAATAATGTTCTCTAATTTTTTGTTTCATTTTTCTTTCTGAGTGGGCTAGCATTTGGTATATTTAAGATCATTTTTTTGTTTGTTTTTTTCTTTTCCGGTTCTATCTTCTTTTCTACTTTCTCTTCATCAGTTCCTTTTTCAACTTCTTCTTTCCCGTCAATTTTCTTTCTTATATAAAAAATAAATAAATTGGCTACTAACATGAGAGCCACAAAAGCTAAACAGTAATATATGATGTAGATAAAAACACCTAGACGCCCTGGCGCTTCTTGGATAAGATTTCTTAAGATATAAAATATCTTACTCTCCGAATTAAAGGTTAACAGACCACTCAAAAGGCCAAGACAAGTTAAGCCCTTGTTAGATAACATCATTTCTTTATATTTTTGATATTTTTTCATTTCTGCTGGCCAAGTTAACTTTTTAAAAAAGTTATAAACAAGAACGGACCCAAAAATTAAAGCTGCAACAGCCACTATTTTTTCAAAAATAATTTTAATTAAACTGTAATTTAACCAGGGTATAAGGCCCAGACCAAAGAGAAAATAAACAACATAGTTTCCACCTATAAACAAGAATCCCTTTTTTAGTGCGTTTTTCTTTTCTTTAACTAGAATCAAAATGAAAAGCAGCAAAAGTAGGGCTACTAAAGCTTCCGAATGAAAGCTATCTAAGATGGCATTCTTATTAACGATAAAAAAATTAAGAGTTTCCTGTACATCATAAGATTTCCCACTACTTACAAAACCAACAGCCTTTGTAGCTTGTTCGTGAGATGCACAGGACGAGCCTTTATGTTCTAAAATTCTTCCTTCTAAAACATTGTTAATGGCTTCTCCTACAAAATAACTGTCGGTTAAAAAAACAATAGGAACTCCTTTTGAATCTTCTGGCACATTGAAGGCTTCCATATATTTCTGTAACAGTCTGAAATTATTTCTGTCATAATAAACTTCTTTCTCCTTGATTTCAATATTTGGGTATTTTACTTTAAGATCATTTAAAGTGGTTTTTGCATCTACACAATCTTTACAATCTTTTCCATAGAAATAAAGCAAACAATCATTTTCTTCAGCACTAGCTAGAACAACTGGTAAAGCTACGATAAGTAAAACCAATAAAACATAGAGAGATACTTTTCTTTTCAATTTTTAACCTCTTTTATAATTAGGAAACGTTATTTCATTTTATAAAGGTTTGCTTTTAAAGTACGTATTTAGTTGGCCGTTAATTAGACCAGTCCTAGCTAATAATAAGTAAGAACTGGAAATCAATTTTGTGCAAGCAAAAGAAGGAATCTAATTAACTTCTTGGCCATCTAACTAAATACATACCTTTTAAATTAAGAGTAAACTTTAAGTAGAAGTTCTTTTCTCTTACGAACATGGTAAAAGAACTAAACGCAGAAACTTTTAAGGAATTAATTTCATCTGATAAACCAGTGATTGTAGATTTCTGGGCTTCATGGTGTGGCCCTTGTAAAATGTTGGCCCCTATTTTTGAAGAAATTAGCCAAGATTATACCAATAAACTAAATTTTGCTAAGATTTCAACAGAAGAATTTCCTGAAATAGCGCAGGATAATAATATCAGAGGAATTCCTTGTCTTGTTGTCTTTAAACAGGGCAAAGAAGTTGACAGAATTGTCGGTTATCATCAGAAGCCAGCTCTTAAAGAGAAAATAGAAGAGATTCTAAATAAGGTTTAGAGTATTATAAAATTTATATACTTCCAAACCCTACAAAAAAATTAATGGCTAGTCGACGTTCTGCTAATATTTATGATTTTGATTTTACACTAAGCGAAGAGTATCAGCAGATGCCTCTGTTTAGGGATCACGCTGAAGCAATCTTAAAAAAGCATGGTGTAAAACCAGAGGAATATTTTTCTAAATTATGTGGTGAAAAAGTTGATGTTGGTGTTGGCGCCTTAGAACAATTATTGCGTGACAGGGACATTTTTACAGACTTTAGTAATGAAAGTTTAGAAAGGTATGGTCACTTAATCAAATTGTCTCCTGGTTTGCCTGACTGGTTTACTAGAACAACTTCAGATGCAAATTCTTTAGGTTTAGACTTAGAACATCATATTGTTAGTGCTGGTTGCGTACCTTTAATTCGGGGCACACCTTTAGCTCCTTTCTTGCATTCTATTAGGGCAGGAAGGTATGTTAAAGACCAACAAGGATGGAGAATTGGTTCGGTTGTTGAGCCGAGTAATAAGACAGATGAAATAAAAAAAATTTGTAAGGGACAGGATCTACACCAAAACGTTCCTGTTAATGGATACCATGTTAATTATGATCATGTGTGTGTATTTGGAGATGGACAATCTGATCGTCGTAAGATGAACTTCATCAGGGAGGTTGGTGGTTGGTCAATTGGGGTTTATAAGAAAGGAGATGAGGCTGATTTTGAGAAGGCTAAACAGGATCTATTTGGATTAGTTCATTTTATCGTTCCCCGTGATTATTCTAAGGATTCTCATCTAAACATTGTTTACAGGAGAGTCCAAGAAAGTATTGCTAATTTGAGTTGTAACTTTGATTATAGAAATATTCACAAACTGTTGGTGGGTCACGCCCGCCACCCGCAGGAGACTGAATTAGCAACTAAACATTTAGCTAACTGTAATGATTGCCAAGAAAGAAGTAAGCCAACAGAAGTTTATTTTTAGTAAAATTTTTAAGTCTCCTTTATTTCTAAAATAAAAATGATTAAATTGGCACAAGGAGCAGAAGCTGTTCTTTTTAGAGACAAAACGAAAGTAATTAAAGAAAGGTTAAGTAAAGAATATCGTTTGCCACAACTAGACGATTCCTTAAGAAAATTTCGTACCAGAAGAGAAGCTAAGGTTCTTAGAAAACTAGAAGAGATGAACTTTCCTGCACCTAGACTTCAAGATTTTTCTGACAAAAGGATGTCTATCGTTATGGACTTCATTCCAGGCGAAAAGTTAAAAGACGTTTTGAACAACCAATTAGCTCATAGTTTGGGGAAGAAAATTGGTCTTTTACATCAAGCTAATATCATTCATGGTGATTTAACTACTTCTAACGTTATCAAAGCCGAATCTGGTTTAAAATTAATTGATTTTGGTTTATCTTTCTTTTCTGATAAAGTAGAAGACAAAGCTGTTGATTTACATTTATTGGATCAATCCTTAGCTAGTACGCATCAAGAGTTGTATCCTGATATTTTCTCCAGATTTCTTAAAGGCTACAAAGAAGAATATATAGATTCCCCTAAAATCCTAGAAAGATTAGAACAAGTTAAGCTTAGGGGTCGTAACAAGAAATAGGTTTTTTAGTATACAAATTCTTATAAGATGTAATTTCCACTGGTGTTTCACCAGTGGTGCTGGCAAATTCTTAAG
>CAYFOH010000001.1:0-70732 GCA_964344755.1 uncultured Methanosarcinales archaeon | reverse complement strand
TTAAGAATTTGCCAGCACCACTGGTGAAACACCAGTGGAAATTACATCTTATAAACTTTTTGTCCTTTTTTAGTGACTAAAAGGTAACCGATCTTTCTGAATCATTTTAAGATCAATTACATCCGCAATTTTCTCAAAATCCTGCTTCATTTGCTGCAAAAGCACAGGATTTCTACCAGAATAAAGATAACTTGCTGGATGAATCACAGGAACAACTTTAATACTATTATAATTAAACACCTTTCCTCTTAAGGACTTGATTCCCGTCTTACCTAGGATCCTTTCTGTAGCAAAGTTACCAATAGTTACAATAACTTTTGGTTTCATTATAGCTATCAATTGATCCAGCCGCTCCCGACAGTTTTCTAGCTCTTCTTTCTTTGGATTTCTGTTATTAGGAGGCCTACAAAGAACAGTATTAGTGATGAAAATGTCTTCTCTAGAAAGATTGATGTGGTTTAGCAATTCGTCGAGAATTTTTCCAGACATACCACAAAAAGGAATTCCTTTTTCCGATTCCGATTTTCCTGGAGCCTCGCCAAGTAGAAGCACATCAGAGTTTGGATTTCCATCTCCAAAAACTACTTGTATTCTGTTACTGCACAATTCAGAACATTCTTGACAATTAGAATATTCCTGTTTTAACCTATCAAAGTTCATAACAAAACAAAAAGCTAATACTATAAAAATTCTTGTGCCCCGTTAAGTAAATTTTTTAACTTTACAGTTATGGTCAATTGTGAGTGATACATTCATTTTCACTTTAATTGAGGACAGGGTTGTCCCTTACGGGGTGTCCGAACCCCAAAAGATGTATAAAGAGCGAACCTGACCAAAAACTGTAAAGTGTAAATTTAAGAAGTTAACTTAACATACCCTAATCATTTTTAATATATTCATCAAAAAAAGACATAATCCGATTTACTTCTTTTAAAGAATCTCTATAAGGAATCAAAGCATCCCTATAACTCCTTTTGTACTCTTCAAATAACATACCTCTTTTATGCTTCCTTCCAGAGTCCATCTCTAAGTTATACTCAACCTGACCCATTAATCTAGAAGCACCAACTATAAGTTCTAACAAATCCTCTTCCATTTTAGAAATTAAGATTCAGCTTTTTGCGGAGAATTCATCTCCACATAACTACACTTCCCACAAACAACCCTATCCTTATGTTTCCCCAAAAACATTCCAGGACCACATTTAGGACAAAAACGATTTTTTCTAGAAATCTTTTCACCAGAAACGTCATAAAGAGCAGATAATTTTTTACCTTCTTTCTTGACCTTCTCTTTCTTACCTTTTTTTTCTACTTTCTTACCGCCTTTTTTTGCCATTATGCGCTCACCTCTTCATTAGGTTCTGCAACTGGAGCTTCTTCTTTTTTAGGCTCTTCAACAGGTGCTTCTTCAACTTTCTTAGCTTCTGCAGCTGCTTTAGCCTCTTCAACCTTTTTAGCTGCTTCCTCTTCTGCTTTTTTCTTATCTGCTTCTAATTTTTTGCGCAAGTGTTTGGTCATTTTTTCAAATTTGCTTTTAGCTTCCATGTCCTCATAAAAAACACCGGTAAAATCAGCTTCATGTTGTCCAAATTTCGTATAAATATTTTTTATTACAAATAAACCCACTTCCTTTTTCAATTTTTCAGCTAAAGCAGTAACCAAATCTTGGTTGCTAGGTGTAACCTTTTCAAATTTAATTGAACCAGAAATTTCTGTCCTTTTCAATAATCCATTAACTGTTTGTTGTTTGATCATTAGTTCCATTTTATCTTACCTTAATAGCATATTCTCCTTTAACTTTAATATTGATTTCTTTAGCAATCATAGATCTTTCTACATCATTAACATAAACTCTTCCTTGCCAACTGGTAGTGTGGTTGTTTCCTTTACAAGCTGGACAAACCTCGCCCTCCACAAACATTTTACATTTTTTACATGCTTTTTTCTTAGCCAATTTATTTCTACTCCTTCTTTCCTTCTTCTTTTTGTTGAGATAACCAGTCAAGTTTACCTAAACCTTCCTGTCTCATAGTTAAGCCAATTTTTGGTCTGTTCATGTCTTTATAGCTAACAGCAATGATCCTAGCTTTACAATTATCATTAACTTTAACACTTTGATTACTTTTTTTACCTTGTAACACTTTCTCTTTACTAAAAGAAACAAAATCATCCATACTTTGAGAGATGTGAACCATTCCTTCTGCTCCACCAATGTCCATAAAAGCACCAAAATCAGTAATATCTCTTATTTTACCAAAAATTAATTCATTAAGTTCTGGTTTAAAGACTAATAATTCAAATTCTGTTTCGTAATGACCAGCCCCATCACCTGGGACAATAACACCTTCTTCTACATCACCAACACCAATCACATTAACCACAAATCCCAAGTCCCTAGAAAGGTAGTTGTTATAAGTACTTCTTACATTCTCCAAGACAGCTTCTTTTTCTGACAGATTAAACATACTTGGCGGTACCCTAATAAAATCTTTGACTTTGACTTTGTAAAACATGTTGAAAAATCCTCCCGATGAATGTAATTTTGACTGTTTGTTTATAAAAGTTTCTGTCAGTTAGAAAGAAAGTGGTCCATTCCCACCAAAATTAGCCGGCGAGTAAGGGTTTAAAGGTTGTAATCCAAGATCTGCACCGTGTTTATTCAAAAGTTTACCCAAAGCACCTAGTTCTGCTCTCTCTTGACGTCCTAAACCTAAAAGATCTTCCTGACCATACTGTGGTAAAGCTAAAACTTGCTGCCCATCTTCTGTTTCCTGAATAGACCCATATTTTCCTAGAAGTCCTTCTAAAGCAGCTAACTCCCTTTTTCTTAACTCTTCAAGTTGACCTTCCTCTTCACTCGTCATTTCTTCTTCGCCTAACGCCTCAACTCTTAACAAACTTTTGATATCTTCTTCAGTTTTTTTGTTAGCAACATAATCGTCTTTTACCACATAAGCACTATTTCCAGCCAAATCCTTAGCCGTAAGCAAACCTTGCTGCCAAGTACTAGCCCACAAGTCAATTGCTTCATTAAGCTCACCCTCGTTAAAAGTGTGTTTTCTTTTAACATTTAGCGGCATATAAAGTTCAGCCATCTCCTGGAAATCCTTGGCTTCCAAATCCTCCAAAGCATGCCTTTGATAAAGATTGTTAACAGCACTAGCCATCTCTTTTTCAAGTCCTTTAGCCCAAGCTTGAGCAGGTAAACTGTTATCGTAAAGAGCTGAATTTAGCTTAAATGGATCCAAATTAAAAGCTGCCTTGATAACAATATTTCTATACAAATCATCCTCTGGTGCATCAGAAAGTTGACTCAAATCAATTCCAAAATATTTTGCTCCTTCTAAAGCCAATTGGTTAACCACTTCTTGAGAAGCCCTAAGAATTTGGTCACCTTCTAAAATACCTTTCTCTGGTAATCCTCTCCTCACTTTATTAAGTAAAGATTTTACTGTAGCAGAAATTTTTTCTGCATGTTCACCAGCAGCAGCAATTTTTTGCCTTAACAACTTGTCTTTAGCTTCCGCATCAAGACCATCATAACTTAAACTAAGACTGTTTAAAACACGGTTTTGATCCAACCCTAAATAATCTTCAAGATCAATTTTTTTAGTCAACAATTTTCTATCGTGTTTTTGTAAGTCAACTTTTCTATTTTCCCAGTCTACAGTGTGAGTTTGATAATGAACAACCTCTTGTTGATCATGATAAGTATGAATTCTATATTCGTTAACCGCCATTACGCGACCGGTTTCTTTATCAAAAGAAGTTTTAATAAAACTAGAGTAAGGACCTAAATTGTGATTGATACCAGCAGTTCCAGGAGTTATAGACAAAAATTCGTTACCAAGAACGTCTTCAACAAACCCAACTTTTGTCCCACCATGATGGTGTCCCCAGAACCATTGTAGAGGTTCATTTTTCTGTTCTTCTAACAAACTCCTATTTTGCCTTCTAAGTTCCAAACCCTTAGCTGTCATTTTAGTCAAATGTTCTTCAGCTTGGTCCACAAAATCTTCGTCAGAAAAGTGTGGTTTAACGTGACTAAAGAAAGTTGTTACACCACTAGCTACCCCTTCAACAAGCGGCCTTTGCCACCTTAAGTACCTTTCTTCCATAGCATCTTCATCGTGATCTGCATAAAGTCCACGACCAAAGAAAGTTTGTTGTGGAGGTTTTCCTCCACCAGTGAATCCTCTTGCTGTAATTCCTTCTAAATCTACCTCATCAGCTAACAAAAGCCTTTCTTTAAATACATCCTCAGCAACATGCCTGTCCCAATTACCTCCAAGAAATTTAGCTAAAGGGAAGGTATCTTCCCAGCCTTGGTATACTGCCCTAGCAACCGTATCAGAAACTTCTTCTGAAGAGAAATATAAATTTGCTAATTTTTCCAATTGAGCATCTGAATAAAGACCATCTTCCATAACGTCTTTTCTTAACTTAGTTTTTTTTAATAGAGAGGTTCTAAACTGAACACCAAGTCTTGCTTCACTAGCCGTAATTCCAGACATCGTGCTATAAGTTAAATCGCCAAGACAGACTCTATTTTCTAAAGAAATCCCTAAAGAATCAGCTACCTCTTTGATAGTTTCTGCTGATTCTGGTCCGTGTGGATCAGACCACATTAACACATCTACAATTTCAGCCATTTTATATAGAAAATAGTGGTTTCTTTTATAAATCTTTTGTTACTTTCAAGTAGTTATTTCTTTCTCTTTTTACGGATTTCTTTTCTAACATGATGTCTTTTAAGCAAACCACCCGTCTGGACATAAGTAGTAAGCAACCTTATTAAATCTTGTTCAGTTGCTAACTGATGATCAATATCCTCGTGTACACCTAGTCTTTTCAAAAAATGTTGTTTGTCTTCCGGTTTCCTAGCATATTTTGCAGGTACACCACTAAGGTACTGTTGTAAAAAAGCACTTTGATATTGGCTCAACTCGCCTTCAATAGCGTTAGGATCATATTCATCCATGCCACCAAAAATAGCTTCCAAGTCATGGGCTTTAGGAACTCCAATGCTTTCCAACAATTGATCCAAAACAGGATTATCTTCTACTTTATCACCTAAACCGCCAATTTTACCTTTAAAACGACGTATTATTTCCTTTTTAAGAGTGCTACGGAAAGTGGAAATATATTTTTTTTGTAAACCTCCATCATCAACCAATTTTTTATAATTGTGTCCTACAGCATCTTCAGCTGCTTCCTGAGCACGAGAATGAGCATATTTTATTTGTTGATGTGACTTAACATGTTCCTCAACCACTGGATCAAATCTATCCCTAAAAAGTTCATAAGGACTCTTTTTCTCCTTCTTTTTCATAAGAGACAAAAAACAAAACCATTATATATATCTTTCCTTTGACCAAAAAGTCTCACCCAAAACAAAAGAGTTATATTTATAAAAAACAGTAGTTCCCAAAGTATACATTAAAGTCACACCGAGGGAAAAAACAATGACAAAGAAAACAACAAAATCAGTTAAAGCAAAAAATATTAAACCAGTACAAAAACAGTTACCTAACACTCCTAAACTAACTCCTGAACTTGAAAAAAAGTTAAAAGGCCTCAAGACAAAACTAGACAAATTCAAAGAGAAAGTTCTAGAAAAATTTGGCGATTATATTGTTGGCATTACTCTATTGCCACCAGAAAAACCAAAACCTGAAGAAAAAGAGCAAGAAAAGAAAGAACAAGATATTTCTATTTTAGTAGTTGTAGATGATACTGCTTCTAAAAAAATGTCTAAAGACGAATTATATAACAAATTCTCCACCATTATCAAAAAAATCGCTGAAGATATCGACAAAAAAATCGTGGCTAAAAGCACTTTGTTAACTGACCTCTGGCAAAACTGTTACGACTGCAAATATGAACTTAACAAACTAATTTCTATGGGTGCACCATTACACGATACTGGAATGTTAGCTGCTATCAAAATTGCTGAAATTCATAAGACCATGGTTCTTAAGAAATTTGATAAATATATCCTAAGTTACGTTTTAGCTGGTTCTTTAACTCAGGGTAAAGCTACCCCCACCTCAGACATTGACGTTTGGATTGTAATTGATGATACAGACGTTAAGAAAATGAGTAGAGTCGAGTTAAAAGATAAGTTAAGGGCCATCATTATTGGTATGGGCGCTGAAGCAGGACAAATTACAGGTATCAAAAACAAACTAAATGTCCAAGCTTACATCTTAACAGACTTTTGGGACTCCTTAAAAGAAGCCAACCCTATTATTTTCACCTTACTAAGAGATGGAGTACCATTCTACGACCGAGGGATTTTCATGCCTTGGAAACAGCTGTTAAGAATGGGCAGAATTAAACCAAGCAGAGAAGCCATCGACTTGTTCATGAGTTCTGGTGACCAAAGCTTGAAACGCGTTAAAAAGAAGCTTAAGGAAATGGGCATGGAAGACACTTACTACGCTATCCTTACACCCAGCCAGGCTGCTATTATGCTTTACGGGGTTCCACCACCAACTCCAAGGGAAACTCCCGAGGTTATGGAAGACATTTTCGTTAAAAAAGAAAAACTTTTGGAAGCCAAATATGTTAAAATTTTAAAAGACACAGTTAAGTTAAGAAAAGACATCGAACACGGCACTAAAAAAGATTTAAGTGGAGCAGAACTTGACACCTACGTCAAAAATGCTGAATCATACTTAGAAAGAATTAAAGAACTCTTTAAATCAATTGAGGAAAAACATAACACTAAAAGTATCCTCTATCTTTACGATGAAGTTATTACGATAATCAGAGACGTTCTAAAGTCCGAAGGTATTGAAAAAGCTGAAGACAAGGAAGTTATCAAATTATTTGAAGACGAATTAATCTCAACCGGTAAAGTTCCTGCACGTTACTTAAGAGATCTAAACGAGATTGTTGAAGCTAAACAAAAACATGACGCTAACACTCTTAACAAAACAGATATCGAAAAAGCACGTAAAGGTAGCACTGGCGTGATTAGATTCTTAATTGAACACTTACAAAGAAAACGTGGCAGAGAACTTGAGAAAACAAGGATAAGAGTTAAACATGGCGAAAAGTACGGAGAAGTTGTCCTATTAGAAGATCACGCCTTTGTAATCCACGACATAGACGCTAAAGATCAAAAAATTGAGAAAGCTAAAATCAATCCTGACGGCAGTTTAGGTCCTTTAGAACTAAGTAATTTAGAAGAGTTCGAAAAACACTTGGCTAAGATTAAGTTCCCTAAGAAAGTTTTCATTAAGGAACCAATCTTTGAAGATCTTAAGAACATCTTTGGTCATCATGTAGAAGTTCTACTACATTATTAAAAAAATAACAATACATATCTAGTTGGCCGTTAATTAGCTCAGTCTCTGCTAATTATAACATGAAACTGGCGATCAAATTTGTGCAAGCAAAAGAAGACGTCTAATTAACTTTTTGGCCATCTACCTAAATACGTACAAAAAACACAAAACCTTTTTAAAAAAATTACTTTTTTCTTTTTTTATGACATCTTTTTATGACAGATTTGATTTGTTAGAATGTCTTGGCGGCGGAGCCCAAGGTGAAGTATATCTAGTAAAAGAAAAAAATACGGGAGATCAATACGCTGCTAAAATTCTACCTTTCCCAAATGTTAGCAATTGGGAAGAAGCTGATCCCATCCTTTCGAAGCTAAAAGACGAATTTCAAGCCTTACAAAAGATTGATAATCCACACATTCCCAAAGTTTATGAACTAACTGAAGATGACAATCCACTTTACAACAGAGTTGAATTACAACTTCTAATGGAGTACGTTCCTGGAGAAACCTTAGACCAAAGGTTAGGAAAAAAAGGTCGTTTTTCGGAAGAAGAGATAGTTATAATTGAAAAACAATTGCTTGAAGCCCTAGGAGCAGCGCATGAAAAAGGAATCGTTCACAGAGACGTTAAACCTTCCAATATTAAAATCACTGAAGACGGACAAATTAAATTATTAGACTTTGGAACTTCTAAGTTTCTTGAAAATAAAACCAGAACAGCTAGTTTAGGGAAAGGAACTTTGGCTTATATGGCCCCTGAACAATTAAGTGGAGGAAAAATAAGTGAAGCTACCGACTTATATGCTGTAGGTTTGGTTTCTTTAGATCTAGCAAGAGGCAAGGCCAGAGAATCTGACATAAATTATGCTGATCCTTTAGAAGATGTTGTTGGTTTAAGAGGGAGATATAGCGATCGTTTCTTGGACAGCCTAGAAATTAAATTGGATCAAGATCCTAGTGGAAGAAATAGATCAGTAGTTTCTACCCTCCCAACAACGGTTTCTCAAAGACCAAATACAGTTTATACCGGACTTAAAGCCTTTGGTTTAACTGCTCTCACAAGCGCAATATTAGGTTGTTTTGGAGTTTTTTTATTGGGATCAGCTATTCCTATTGTAAGAGAACATTACCTCATTTCCAATTTTATTTTAGGTTCTTCTCTTTCATTAGTTTTTGAACCCTTCTACACAAAACTACTAAAGAACAGAAATCTCCCAACAACATATCAAGCACCAGCTCTACCTCCACCAACTATTGACACGGAAATTGTGGAAACAAAAAAAGACAGAGTTAATGAAGAATTAGTTGAAGTATTAAAGAGACCAAGCCCCACTCCAATCATTGATACCCCTAAAAAAATAATAACTTCACTATCTCCTAAAATTGAAGATGTTGAATACATTGGCCCAGGTGTTTCCAAATACACCGGTAAAAAGAGTCCTTTCTAAAAGTGTTAGGGAAAATATTTAAATAATCCTTTTAATCTTCTTAAATCATGACAAGTAAAAATCAATTTCAGTTTTTTACTAGTTTTAAATTCTTTTTTGGCAACTAAATCTTGCCAACATAACTTTCCATTTTAGGTTTGGGTTGAAAACCAAAACGCCTTCGGAAAAGAAAAATTGGCTTCTGTAAAAACAACTTAAACGGAGGCTTAAAAATGAATACATTAGAAAGAAGATATCAAATGCACCTTAAAGACACCCTTGGTTACGAGGGAAAAATAAATTTAGACTTAATCGATCCTAACACACTAAAAGATTTAATCGTTTTAGAGGATCCAGACCCCAACAAACTTAGCAACGCGTTGGGATTAACTTCAGCAGAACATGATCTAAACGATTTAGTTAGAAGCTCAAGATGGCTAATTCGTACCCTGTGGAGAATGGGAAAAAGTGACGTTGAACCAAATTATGAAACAACTTCAAATCAAAGCCTAAGAATAGAAAGATACTGGTAAAATTAAACAACCAACAGATTTATATACTTCACGTATATTTGATGCATATATGGTACAAGCAATGATTCAAATCTCTCCCGAAGCAAATCAAATATTAAATATTGTTAAAGCCAAATATGCACTCAAAGACAAATCTCACGCTATTGAAAAAGTGATTTTAGATTATGGCGAAGATATCCTTGAACCACAATTAAGACCTGAATTTATTCAAAAAATGAAAGGTAGGCAAAGAGAAGCAACTGTAAAGATTAAGAATTTTAACAAACATTTTGGTCTTAAATAGAATGTATGAGTATGTATTCAGAAAGAGTTTAGAAAAAATTTTGCAAAAAATTAGTAAGAAAAATCCAAAACAAGTTCTAATTATTGGGAAAAAAATCAATGAAGTTATTCTTAATCCAAACCATTATAAAAACTTAAGAAAACCCCTTCAACATTTAAAACGTGTACACATTGATAAAAGTTTTGTTTTGGTTTTTTCTGTGGATGAAAAAACTAAAACTATAATCTTTGAAGATTATGATCACCACGACAACATTTATTCTAAATAAGTTTTTATTACAACTTTCCTTCAGCTAAATACTTGTGTACAGCATGATGCAATTCATCAATAGAAACTCTTTTTTGTTTAGTACTATCCCTATCCCTAATAGTTACGCAGTTATCTTCCAAACTTTCAAAATCAACCGTAATACATAAAGGTACACCTATTTCGTCAGCTCTAGCATATCTTCTACCCACACTGCCAGATTCGTCATAAATTGTTGGATGGCACCCACCCAACATCTCGTGAACCTCTTTGGCTTTGCTTACCAATTCTTCTTTATTCTTTACTAAAGGAAAAACAGCACACAAATGTGGAGTAATATGAGGAGCCAACCTCAAGACCACATTTCCTCTTTTCTTATCAAACTCATAGGCATCAAACATAACTGCCAAAAAAGCTCTTCCTAAACCCTGAGAAGGTTCTGAAGCCACCCAAGGTATAATTTTTTGTTTGGTTTCCTCATCAAAGTACTCCAATTTCTTTTTAGAATGTTTTTGATGTTGAGTAAGATCGTACTGACCTCTATCAGCATTGCCATAGATTTCTTTCCAACCCATGGGAAAACTATATTCCAAGTCAAAACAAGCCTTAGCATAATGAGCCAGTTCGTCCTTATGGTGTTCCCTAACTCTTAAATTTTTAGGATTAATCCCCAAACCTTCAGTTAGCCACAAAAACTGAGCAACTAACCAATAAGCTTGCCACTCATTAATTTTTAATTTTAACAATTCCTTTACTGTTATTTCTTTAGCAGATCTATCTTTAACTGACATAACTTGCAACTTTAAATTAAGAAAATGTTTAATCTGAGGGCAATCATTTACTTTATCTGGGTGCACAAAAAATTCCATCTCTAATTGTTCAAATTCTCTCACCCTAAACAAAAATTCACGCGGGCTAATTTCGTTTCTGAAAGCTTTTCCAATCTGAGCAATTCCAAAAGGTAATTTAATTCTTGATGTGTCTAAAACATTTTTAAAATTGGTAAATATTATTTGTGCTGTTTCTCCTCTCAAATAGGCAGTTTCTCCATCTTTCGCTCCAATAGAAACATCAAACATTAAATTAAAATTAGAAGGATCAAAAAATTCTTTTCCAGGACAGTTTGAACATTTTAACCCTTTCTCATCAATAATTTGTTTGAACTCAGTAAGAGCTTTTCCTTCCGCATTGATTTTGTGCTGTTCTTCAATTAAATGGTCAGCCCTAAGCCTAGAATGACATTTCTTACATTCAACCATAATATCAGCAAATGAATCCACATGACCAGAAGCCTGCCAGACTTTAGAAGATGAAACTATTGCCCCGTCTATTCCTACAATATTATCCATCTGTTGGACAAAAGTACGCCACCAACTTTGTTTGATATTATTTTTTAGTTCAACCCCTAAAGGGCCATAGTCAAAAAAACCTGCCAAACCCCCATAAATTTCAGAATTCTGAAAAACAAACCCTTTCTTCTTACAAAAAGTGGCCATTTCTTCAATTGTAATTGTCATAATCCCTCTAGAAGCAAGGAGTTTATTAAATTTATCCTAATCTTTACGTATTTAGTTAGATGGCCAAGAAGGGCCAACTAAATATGTACCTTAATCTTTAGATAGTTTTTTAAAAGTAGATCTGACTTCTAAAAAAAATGTCAAACTTAAAAGATTATCTTAAGTGTGCTTATGCTAATTATTATACCAAATCTGGAGCTTCTTACTTAGCTTGTGCAGTAACTTTAGAAGGAGTAGAAGAAATTTTTAATTTAAATGAAACAATCATGTTCTTTCCACAACTAGTATTGGCAGTAGGGAGTTCTCTTCTTTTGGCAGGATCCTTAGTTGGAAAACATACTTTCAACCAATACCTACGTGCCAAGGAAAAATTTTCTAAACATAAAGACCTACCTTTTGACACAGAAGATGTTTATCAACGATCGGCTTATTGTACTAAGGTAGGTATTTATTTGGCCGCCCAAGAATCTGGTTTAGAAGAAAGACTATCAGCCCCTAAACCTAATTTATTAGATGATCTAAATTAAAATTAATACTTCTGCAACCAACTTACTTCATCATCACTCAAATCTAACTCTTTCGCCATCTCATCATTAACTATTCTCTGCAAATAAGGTACTTGTTGCATCGCCACCTTTAAGGAAACATGAGTTCTCTTTGCCAATTTAGCAGCAATCTCTTTTTTCTTAGCCATCTTCATTTTACTTTGCCAAATTCTTAGCAACCTAGATGTCTGTTTGTATTGAACAAACTCTGGATATCTAGTATCTTTGGCTACAGAAACACCAGCAGTTAACAAATTATAAACGTAAACTAGATAGCGCCAGTGTTGTCTCTTTGTGATCCTTCCCCTAAAAATGTCCGCCCTTGCTACAGATTCATAAGCTCTAATCAAATCTCTCCCAGAATATTCTTTTGGTAAATTGTAGTCAAGCCATAAAAAGACTTGGTCAATATCTACATCAACATCATTCAAAGCCCCTAAAGCGTTTTCTGCCGATGAAGATTTAAAAATTATTCTTAAAGCATTAATTATTGTCTGGGTTCTTTTTCTGTCACTTAACTCTTGGACGTCTGAAAAAACAAAATCTCCTTTAACTGAAGATATTTGTAAATCTATTAAAGCACCCCTCATATCCCCCCCCACCTGTCTTGCTAAAGAATTAATTGCCTTTTCTTCAAAATTAATTCCTTCTTGTTGACAGACCCATTGTAAGGCATGTGAGATTGTTCTATACTGTAAATTATGAAATTCAATCATTTGCGAAATTTTTCTTAATGGTTTTAACTTCTGATCAAAAGGATCATTAGCCGTAGCTAACACTGGAAAGGAAGAGTTAGTTATAGCTTTAATCAAAGCCGGCACACAGCCTCTGTCCTTAACCCCTGAAACATTATCTATCTCATCTATCAAAACAATTTTTGGCTTAAAAAATAAAGATCTTTGGTTAAGAGCAGAATCTAAAAAACTTTTAATATTGTCTGCTTTCCTCAGCTGAGAAGAATTTATTTCTAATACTTCATAATTCAGTTCGTTAGCTAAAGCATAAACAGAACTGGTTTTTCCCACACCAATAGGACCATAAACTAAAGCTATTTTTTGTTTTTTATCTTTGTAGTTGGCTACAAAATCTTTTAATTCATCTACCGCTTTCTGCTGTCCAAAAACCTGGCTAGTATTTTTAGGGAAATATTTGTTTGTAAAGAGCATGTTTGTTTCCTGACCAACCACTTTTTAAGGATTTCTACTCTCTTCTTCCCATATCTTTGATCAGATCATACTCATCAACTATTTCTCCAACTATTTCTTCTAAAACATCTTCTAAAGTTACTATTCCCAAAATTTTTTTAGCCCTATCTCTAACAATAAACAAATGGGATTTTTTCTCTTTGAAAAAGCTTAATAGCTTATCCAAAGGAGCATTTTCCGAGATATAATAAATTCTCTTTCTCATTACATGTTTTACTTTTCTTTCATCTTTCGGACTAACCAAAATTAAATCTTTAGAATATAACAAACCAACAATCTTATTTTCATTACGATAATACACTGGAATTCGAGTGTGACCTTTTTGATGGATCTTTCTTAAAAGATCCTTATCCAAAGAAGCATTTGCTGAAACCATAAATGTTTTATCCTTGGAAATCATAATATTTCTAACCTGGATCTCAGAAAAGATTAAACCTTTTTTCAAAATTTCAAACTCATGAGACTTAATATCAGAATCTTTAAGCTCTTTTTGCTTTTCTAAGAACAGATGAAATTCCTTTTTTGAAAAAACTGTTGGTAACTCGCCACCCAGGAATTTATCCAACAGAAGTGCTAAAGGTTTGGTTATCGGATAAAGTAGATACATAAAAAAATAAACCAACCAAGTAAATTTAGAACCAAATTTTAAAGAATATCTAGAAAACAAAGCCTGCGGTAACACCTCTCCAAAAACAACAATCAAACTGGTTGCTAGTAGGCCTGCAACTACCCCTTTTGTTAACGATCCCAAAAAAACAGCTAATGCAGAATTAACAGCCACATTACCCAAAAGTAAAGTACAAAGTAGTAAGTTACCTTCCTTGCGTAAAGGGTAAACCTTCTTAGCATTCTTATCACCCAACTTAATTTTCCTACGTAAGGTAAACGGGTTTAAACTCATCAACCCCAAAGTCAAACCAGAAAAAAGTCCAGATAAAATAAGTAGCAATATTACAACTAAATACATAAATTGATTATCACCTTACCTTATGTGTCAAGAGAGACCTATATATATTTAACGCCAAACTGAGACTACATTATAACAATCTATTTAAACTGTTAAAATTCTTAGAAAAAGAAACAACGTGAAAATAGGATTAACCTTCTCAGATGTCTTGCTAGTACCTAAGAGAACTCCCTTAAAATCCAGAAAAGAAGCTAAACTGGAAACTAAATTTACTAAAAACATTAGCTTAAATATTCCCTTGGTTAGTTCAAATATGGCCACCGTAACAGAACATAAAATGGCCATTGCCATGGCCAGAGAAGGTGGTTTAGGAGTTATACATCAGTTCTGTTCAATTGAAGAACAAGCAAAGTTAGTAAAAAAAGTCAAAAGAAGCACAAGTTATATCATTGAATATCCCATTACTATTCGCCCAAATATTACTATTAAGCAAGCTGTTAATTTAATGCAAGAAGAAAGCGTTACTAGTTTATTAGTAGAATCAAACAATAATTTGGTTGGTATCTTCACTTCCAAAGATTACCTCTTTGAAGAAGATTGGGGAAAAACAATTCAAGAAGTGATGACACCAAAAGAAAAATTAATTGTTGCTTCTCCTAACATAGAATTATCAGAAGCCAAACAGATTTTACACAAAAATAGGATTGAAAAGTTACCACTTGTTAAAAACGAACAAATCAAAGGGTTGATTACTACCAAAGACATCAAACGTTTAGAATACTGGCCTAATGCTTGTCGCGATAATAAAGGAAGGTTAAGAGTTGCAGGTGCCGTAGGTGTTAAAGATAGTATCGAAAGAGCCAGAGCCTTGGTTGAAGCAGGTGTTGACGTTATCGTTTTAGATATAGCCCATTGCCATTCCAATTACGCTTTACAACGTTTAAAGGAACTCAAGCAAACTTTTTCTGTTGATATCATGGCTGGCAACATTGCTACGGCCGAAGCCGCTAGAGATCTAATTGAAGCCGGTGCTGACGGTTTAAAGGTAGGAATTGGACCCTCACCTGTTTGTACCACTAGAATTATCTCTGGTTCTGGAATGCCACAATTAACCGCAATCATGGACGTAGTTGCTGTAGCTAAACAATACAACGTACCTGTGACTGCCGACGGAGGCGCTTACTATCCTGGTGATTTAGTTAAAGCCTTAGCAGCAGGTGCTAGTAGTATTTATTCTGGAAGATTATTTGCTGGCACGGACGAAGCCCCTGGAAGAATCATTTTCAAGGAAGGTAAACGTTACAAAAGGTATATGGGCAGTGCCTCCTATTCAAGTAACCATGAACGTAAAGAAAATTCTAAAGGTCAAAAAGTCAACGAAAGAATAAACGTTTTTGTCGAAGGGGTGGCTACTTTAGTAGATTACCGTGGCCCCATAGAAGAGGTTGTCAGTTATCTATTAAAAGGAATAAGGAGCGGTATTAGTTATGGTGGAGGATATGATATTAAAGGTTTACAAGAAAACGCTGAGTTTATAAGAATTACAGCTGCTGGCTGGCAAGAATCACAAAGCAGGGGCAGCAAACTAGGGGAATGATTAATATATTTTCTTCCCCAATTGATCTTCCAATTTCTTAGCAAATCTTTCTCTGCTAATCTCCGGCCAAGAGGAGGTTACAACATTTAAAGGATGGTCTCTTATTGAACTAACTATCTCGTGCGTAAAAGGAACTTCAGAAACACTTATTCTTGAACCTTTAATACTTCCTATATCTGAAGAATCTAAATATAATTCATATGCTTGTGCAATAGCCTCAACCAAATTTTCTTCATTAACTTCATAACGAGAGATGTGTCCATTCCGCCATTGTTCATTATTTTGAAACACTGGTCTGTTTTCAAAGGAAGGAACTTCTTGATTAGTTGTGCCAATAAATATTTTATAAAGCTCTTCGTCTTTTTCATAACCAACAGAAATTACAGTATAGCTCTCTCTTCTCACAAAACCACTTTTAACGAGCCTCTTAGTTAAAGCATCCCGAGTTATTTCTGGCAAACTTGCTAACAAGTTAACCCCAGCATAAACCGCCATGAGAGTGTAGTCTCTTAGAACATTTTCTTTTTCTGGTACCAATCCCATTCTGATCGTAATAAGCTACTTATATATACTTTTTATTGTAATTTAGCCTTTGTAGAAACTTTATCCTAGTAAAGTTTCCTGAGAATAAAACCAAAATTTAAGAAAAAAGAGGGGCTTGAGTTAAATAAATAAGATTTTAAAAAATAAAGAATTATTCCTCTTTGTTTGCATAATACAATGTAAATCCAAGACTAAAACCTGTAAAAAGAGCACATGTTAGTCCAAGATAATATTGACCAGAAAACGCTCTTTCTGCCGCATTGTTTGCTGCTTCATAAGCCTGTTCAGTTAATTCAGGAGCTCTCGCTAATTGTGTTTGAATTGCTACTGCTCTTGCGTTAGTATAATCTAAAAGACTTCGTGCAGCAAGAAAACCATTCAAACCAGTCAAAGCACCCCAACCAACACAATTTAACTTTCTACTTAATGACATTTTATTTTACCTCATCGATTTCGATTATTATAGACTTAGAAATAGTCGCTCCTTTATAAATCTTCCTTTCTATTGTTAATTGCGCAATAGTAACACCAAAATCTCAAAAATAAAGAAAAAATAATCAATAAAGAACGAGAACTTAAACCCTATTCCAAAACAGCCAACTAACCAATATAGACCATCATTTTTTTAAATAACTCCTTACTACAATCAAAATAATGGAAATTCCTAAAAGATACGACCCCAAAGAAGCTGAACCAAAATGGCAAAAATACTGGGAAGAAAACAAGACTTATCAGTTCGACCCTGAAGATACTTCTAAAGAGATATTTAGTATTGACACACCACCACCAACAGTTTCTGGAAAAATGCATATGGGCCATGCTTTTGGCAATTCACAACAAGACTTTATTGCTAGGTTTAAAAGAATGCAAGGTTACAACGTCCTACAACCTTTTGGAACTGATGATAACGGATTACCCACACAAACCCTTATTCAAAAAATTAAAAAAGTTAGAGCTAGAGATCTTGGTAGGAAAGAATTTGTAAAACTATGTTTAAAAACGTTAAAAGAAGAGTTAAGACCACGTTATGTACAGGACTGGAAGAGGTTAGGAATAAGTTGCGACTTTAACATATCTTACACAACTATCAATCAACATTGTACAAAAATTAGCCAAAAATCTTTCCTAGAACTCTATGAGATGGGCCGAGCTTACAGAAAAGAAGCCCCTGCCATCTGGTGTACAAAGTGTCAAACTGCCATTGCCCAAGTTGAGTTGGAAGATAAAGAACAACCATCAACTTTTAATGATATTATCTTCAAAGCAAACAATAAGGACCTAATTATTTCTACAACAAGACCGGAACTTCTACCTGCCTGTGTAGCCATTTTTTATCACCCTGAAGATCAAAGATATCAACCATTAGAAGGAAAAATGGCCATGGTACCTCTTTTCAATTTTGAAGTACCCATTCTTCCAGACAAAAGAGCTGACCCAGAAAAAGGGACAGGTATTGTTATGTGTTGTACCTTTGGAGATAAAAACGACGTAGAATGGCAAAAGGAACACAATCTTACAATTAAAACAGCAATTACAAAATGGGGTAAAATGTCTTCACTAGCAGGCCCCTACGAAAATCTCAAAATTAAAGAAGCACGTGAAAGAATTATAAGTGATCTTAAAGAAGCACAACTTCTAATTAATCAAAAACCTATCAATCATTCTGTGAATGTCCACGAAAGATGTGGGACCGAAATTGAATATGTCCACTCTAAACAATGGTTTATTCGTTACTTAGATCTAAAAAAAGAAATGTTAAAGTGGGGAAACGAATTAAATTGGTTCCCAAAACATATGAAAAATCGTTATGATAATTGGGCCCAAGGTTTGAGTTGGGATTGGTGCATCTCTAGACAAATTTTTTTTGGTATTCCTTTTCCTGTTTGGTACTGTGAAAAGTGTAATGAAACTATTCTAGCAAAATTAGAAGATCTTCCTGTAGATCCTTTAGAAGACAAACCCCCCGTAGATTCTTGTCCTAACTGCCAAAGTAAAGAGATTTCTGGAGAAAAAGATATTATTAATACTTGGGCAACATCTTCCTTAACCCCCACTATTGTTAAAGAATTATTTAAGGATAAACCAATCTACAATAAGCTCATTACAAAGCCCATGAACCTGCGTCCACAGGGACACGACATTATAACTTTCTGGCTGTTTAATACAGTTATTAAAAGCCAACTTCATTATAACATGAAGCCTTGGAATGATTGTTTCATTAATGGTTGGATGCTTGATCCTCACGGAAAAAAAATGTCCAAATCTAAAGGAAACATTGTAGAACCTCAAGCCATGGTTGAGAAGTATTCAGCTGATGCTTTACGTTATATGTCAGCTGGTTCTAAGTTGGGTGACGATTTGCCTTTTCAAGAAAAAGATCTTCTAACAGGCCAAAAATTTGCTAACAAACTTTGGAACTCTTTTAAGTTCTGCCACTTACATTTTAAAGACTATGAAAAAAGCGAGATTACAGAAGTTTTAGATCAATGGATCATTAGTAACCTTCAAAAATTAGTGATAGAGTGTACAACTTTGTTTGAAAACTATGAATACTCTAAAGTCAAATCAGCTGTAGAAAAATTTTTCTGGCACACCTTTTGTGACCAGTATTTAGAGATAGTTAAAGACAGATTATACAACCCAGAATCCAGGGGCATTCAAGCAAGAAAAAGTGCCCAACAAGCATTATATACTTCTCTTCTCACCATATTAAAACTCGCAGCACCATTTATGCCACACGTTACCGAAGAAATTTATCAGCTTTACTTTAAAGAAAAAGAAAAAGATTCAAGTATCCATTTATCTAACTGGCCTAAGGTTGAAAAGAAATGTATCAACAACCACGCAGAAGTTGTCGGGGATTTAATTGTGGACATTGTTAATACTGTTAGAAAATTTAAATCAGATCAGCAAATGTCATTAAAAGAAGATATCAATAACTTAATACTTATAGGGAACGAATCAGAATTCAATGAGCTTATTAACTCTGTTAAAGATGATCTAAAAGCAGTATTAAGAGTCAGAAATATCCTGTTTGAAGGGAAAACCAGTCTAGAAACAGAAAAGTTCAATATTAAAATAGGCATCGAGAAATAGTCTCAAATGCCGAAACCTTTTTAATAGAAGGAACCATTTTATTCTTAAAAGAGGTTTTTGGAAGCCTTGTTCTACCGAAAACTTAAACAGGAGGAATTATTAAAATGACCGAAGGATATTGCGTTAAATGTAAAGCAAAAAGAGAAATGTCTGAAGCTAAAGAAGTTTCTATGAAAGGAAAAGGCGGAGTTGAAAGAAGAGCCATGAAAGGAAAATGTCCTGATTGTGGAACAACTATGTTTAGAATTCTCGGAAAGAAATAATTTCTTTCTTTTTTTTAATTTAGAAAAAAGTATTTAAATCCCAAAATATTGTATGAGGATATGCGGATAGAAATTTTAGCCATTGTGATTGCCTTGACCATTGGTTTAACAGAGTATTGGAGTAAAAGAGTTAATCTCGAACATAAACCTTATACACAAAAAATAGTCTCTACCACTGCTGGCGTTTCTATTACCTATATACTACTTGAACTATTTCCTTTTTTCACTGAAGCAGCTTTTAGTATCAGTAAACTTCTTTTTATAACAGTTTTATTAGGTTTTGTTGTCCATCACATTGTAGAAAAAGAGATTTATAAACACAAAAAGTACCATCACCTTATCAAAAGCCTCTCACTAGAGGAAAATGTATTTTATTTTATTCACAACGTTATCTTAGGAATAGTTCTAGTAACTATTGCACATGATGGGTTAGCAGAAAGTTTACTCTTCGGATTTTCAGTTCTAGCTTATACCATTATTAGCAATCTTCCCGCTGAACCCCACCTCTCAAAAAGGAAAGTTATTTTTCTTTCAAGTTCTACGTTACTAGGAACTTTATTTGCTCTCTTTATATGGACAAATAGAATGCCCTTCATCGAACTGTCACTTGTTGGCCTAGCCACAGGTTTCTTACTTTTTACAGTCACACGACATTACATCCCTTTTGGGAGAAAGGGTTCCCCTTTATTTTTCACAATTAGTTCTTTAATATATTCTATTCTAATTGTCTTAAGTTGGTCCCTTTAATAGTTATATCTGACCCAGTTTGTTGTAAAGCCACGCCAAAAGCCATAATCCTATAAACCCATCCAAAAACCCATAGAACAAACCTACAAAAGCTCCCAACAAACTTACATTATAACCGGGATAAATTCCAGATAGAAGTTCTAGTAAATTCGCGGCATATCCTAACCACAAAGAAAGTAACGTGCAAACAAACATACAGAACGCCCAAATAATTCCACCAGCCAATCCAAATCTTTTAGCATCTAAAGACATCATATCACCTAATTACAAGGAATTCAAAAAACTATTTATAGTTTACCAGAAAAATTTATTAGTAAAAGAGTTTGTACCTTGTTGCATGAATCTTAAAATTAAATTTTTCCAAAAACAATTATTCACTAAAATTCTTTTATGGATTGGAGCACTTTTTTTTCTTTCAGAATTCTTTCTACACTTTTTTGGATTAGCCATCTTAGAACATGACAAAATATTTATTCCTACTCATGACCGTTATATTGCTATTTTTGCTTTGACTTATGCGACTTTATTATTTCTTGTGTCTTTAGATCTTAAAAAGTATAAAACTTTGTTCTATTTAACCATGGCAGGAATTCTATTAGGTATGTTTAACGCCCTTTACATCGCCAAGACAGGTGGTTATACTTTTTTTGAAGTTGTTACTTTGGACAAAGATCTTGCGGTAATCGGCCAATGGGCCTTCATCTGGTTCCCTCTCACGTGGATAGTTTATTATTTCAAAAAATAAATTAAGCAAAAACTTATATAATATAAGCGAGTGTTATTTCATTAAAAGAGATGACTAGACACTTTGTATTAGGAAACGAAAATATTCTTGTAGGCCTAGATTCCCAAGGGCAGATTAGAGACTTCTATTATCCACACGTAGGTCAAGAAAACCATGTTAATAGCAAAGTCCATCGGTTTGGAATTTGGGTGGACAACAATTTCAGTTGGTTTAGTTCAGATAAATGGTCAAAAAAATTATCGTACAAAAAAGATTCTTTAGTTAGCGAAGTCGAGTCCACTAACCATAATCTTAAAATTGATTTAAAAATCAATGATGCTGTAATTTACAACAAAAACGTCTTTCTTAGAAAAGTAATTATTAAGAATAAAACCTCTGTGATCAGAAACGTCAAACTATTTTTTCACCAACAGTTTGAAATCTCTGAGGCAAATCTAGGTGACACAGTTTATTACAATCCTTTTGTTAAATCAATTGTCCACTACAAAGGAAAAAGATACTTTTTAATGAATGGATGTTACTTTGATAAAAAAATTCAAGGTATTACAAATTATGCCACTGGGTTAGTTGGAGAATACGGAAGGGAAGGGACCTACAAAGATGCTGAAGACGGACACCTACAAGGTAATCCTATCGAACATGGATCAGTAGATTCAACGATCTCTTTCCATCTTAAACTCGAACCAAACAGCAACAAAGAAATTTATTTTTGGATTTGTGTAGGAAAAAAATTCAAAGAGGTTTCTGAATTAAACACCTACATACTCAAGAAAAAGCCTAAGCAATTGTTAAAAGAAACGGAAAATTACTGGAGGGCATGGGTTCACAGAACCCAATACGAATTTCCTCGTTTAAGCAAAAAAGTCATCAACCTCTTTAGAAGATCGCTATTAGTTATTAATACACATGTCGACAAAGGAGGTGCCATTATTGCTTCAAGTGATTCAGACCTTCTTCATCTTAGAAAAGATACCTACAATTACATGTGGCCAAGAGACGGTGCCTTGGTTGCTAGATCCTTAGATAGAGCCCGCTACAATAAAATTACTGAAAACTTCTTTAAGTTTTGTAATTCTGTAATAACAGAAGAGGGTTATCTATTTCATAAATATCGGCCCGATGGCTCACTTGGAAGTAGTTGGCACTCTTGGCTAAATCATGGGCACATACAACTACCCATACAAGAAGACCAGCTAGCCTTGGTTTTAGATGCTCTTTGGAAACATTACCTACAACACGGAGAGAAAATTTACATTAAAAAAATATTTCCTACTCTTGTACAAAGAATGGCAGAATTTATGCTTAATTTTATCGATAAAAAAACAGGACTGCCAAAAGAGAGTTATGACCTCTGGGAAGAAAAATTGGGCATTCACACTTTCACTTGTTCTACTGTCTACGCTGGATTTAAGGCAGCTGCTAATTTTGAAAAACTTCTTGGGACGAAGAAGAAAGCCCAACAATATCTCCAAATTGCGGAGAAAATTAAAGAGGCAATCTTAAAGCATCTCTATGATAAAAAAGAAAAAAGATTCATCAAAATGGTTTATTATGACGGAAACAAACTCAAGAGAGACATGACAACCGATTCCAGCAGTACATATGGCATCTTTGAGTTTAATGTCTTAGATATTGACGATCCAAGGGTTCAAAGTAGTATGCAAGATTACCTCTCTCGGTTGAAATGTAATACTTCTGTAGGTGGCTATGCCAGATACGTTGATGATAATTATAGAAGAGTTAGTCACGATGTCCCAGGTAATCCTTGGTTTATCACCACCTTGTGGGTTGCTGAATATTATATCAAAAAAGCAAAAAAGCCAGAAGACCTTCAACCCGTCATTGAAATCTTTGAGTGGGTAGCCCAACATTCATTAGAAACAGGTATATTAGCGGAACAACTGAACCCTCATTCGGGAGGACCTTTGTCTGTAGCTCCTCTTACCTGGAGCCATGCTGCCTACGTTATCGCTATTAACAAATATTTACAAAAATTGGATTCTCTTGGAGTTTGTAAAATGTGCAACCCACCAAAAAAAGAGGGGCCATAAAATGAAAGTCCTCATGTTTGGATGGGAATTCCCCCCATTCAATCAAGGTGGTCTCGGAACAGCTTGTGAAGGTTTAGTAAAAAATCTAACAAAACAAGGTGTTGAAGTCACACTTGTTTTGCCTATTCTTCAAGAATCTAATATCCCTAATTGTAAAATTGTCTCTCCATGTCTTGAAATAGTAGAGGTTGGTTCTCCCTTAAGAGCCTATCATACTCCCGATTCTTACTTTAAATTACTAGAGCAAAGTAGCTTTAGGAGGTTATATGGTCAAAATTTATTTGCCGAAGTTAATAGATATGCAGAATCCATTGGAAAAATAGTAGAAGAAACAACATTTGATGTCATCCATGCTCACGACTGGCTAACCTTTAAAGCTGGTTTAAACGCTAAAAGAATTAGTGGCAAACCACTTCTAGTTCACGTCCACGCCACAGAGTTTGACAGAACAGGGGGAAATGGTCTAAATCAATATATTTACAACATTGAAAAAGAAGGTTTAGAAAAATCTGACCAAATAATTACCGTCAGTAATTTCACTAAAAATAAACTGGTTCAACATTATGGGACTGATAATAAAAAAATTCATGTAGTGCATAATGGAGTTGATTTAAAATCAAAAGAAGTTTGCCTTGACTTTCATAAAACTGCCCCAACAGTTCTTTTTCTGGGAAGAATTACCTTACAAAAAGGACCTGACTATTTTATTAAAACAGCTAAAAAAGTTTTGGAGTACCACCCTCAAGTAAATTTTGTGATTGCTGGAAAAGGTGACATGGAAGGATATCTTGTAGAACAAGTTGCCAGTTGGGACCTTGGAGACAAAATTTTGTTCACGGGATGGCTTCAAGGAGAAGAAATCGACAGAGCTTACAAAATGGCTGACCTTTACGTCATGCCCTCAGTTTCAGAACCCTTCGGTATCACACCCTTAGAAGCCATGCGCAATGGTACACCAGTTTTGATCTCCAAACAATCTGGAGTCTCAGAAGTAATTAATCATTGTCTTAAAACTGACTTTTGGGATATTGATGAATCCGCAAATAAGATTATTTCCATTTTACAACACCAAGAATTAAAGAAAGAGATTTCCTTAAATGGAAAAAAAGAAGTCTCTACTAAAAACTGGGCAAAACCAGCTAAACTATGTAAAGAAATTTACAAAAATTTAGCCAGAAAAGAGGTAAAAATAAATGGTTAGTGTCTGTTTCTATTTTCAAGTGCATCAACCGTTTAGAATACAAAAATATCAAATATTTGATGTTGGTACTGACAAGGGTTATTTCGATGAAATAAAAAACAAAGCAATCTTAGAAAAAGTGGCCCACAAGTGCTACCTACCTATGAACAGACTTTTGCTTGAATTATTACAAAAAGAGCCTAAATTTAGAGTTAGTTTCAGTTTCTCAGGAGTCTTTTTAGAACAATGTGAGATTTACTATCCGGAGGTCTTAGAATCTTTTCAAAAACTGGTTAAAACAAAGCAAGTTGAAGTTTTATCTGAGACTCACCACCATTCTTTAAGTTTCCTTTTTTCTGAAAGAGAATTCGTTGAACAAGTAAAAATACACCAACAAAAAATCAAAAAATTATTTGGAGTAAAACCAACAACTTTTAGAAATACTGAATTAATTTATAATAACGCCCTAGCTAAAAAAGTGGCAGAACTAGGTTTTAAGACCCTCCTATTAGAAGGATGGGAACCTATTTTAGGTTGGAGATCTGCCAATTTTGTTTACCAACCAATAAATACAAAAATATCTCTATTACTTAAAAATTACAAATTGGCTGATGATATAGCCTTTAGATTCTCTAATAAAGAATGGCTGGAACACCCCCTATCAGTTGAAAAATATGCCAATTGGATTAATTCAATTAATGGAAATGGTGAAATTGTTAATTTATTTATGGACTATGAAACTTTTGGAGAACATCAGTGGGAAGATACTGGAATTTTTGAATTTATGCGCCACCTACCTAAAGCTTTACTAGCACATCCAGATAACAAATTCGTTTTACCTAATGAAGCTGCTAGAGATTTGTCAATTCGGGACCAATTAGATATCCCGCACCTTTTGTCATGGGCTGACACCGAGAGAGACGTTAGTGCTTGGCTTGGAAATGATATGCAAAAATCAGCCATCGTTAAACTTTACTCTCTAGAGAAAGAAATTAAAGAGATAGGTGACAAGAAACTGCTAGAGGACTGGAGAAAATTACAAACATCTGATCACTTTTATTATATGTGTACAAAATGGTTCAGTGACGGCGATGTTCACAAATATTTCAACCCCTACGAAAATCCTTACGATGGTTTTATATACTTTATGAATATCTTTAAAGACATAAACCATAGGGTTGAAAAATTCAAAAATCATTTAAAATGAGGTGGATAAAGATGAAAGTGAAAGCTTTAAAAAAAGCTCGTTCTAAAAGTAAGAAAGCAAAAAAAAATTCTAAAAAAGCTTCTAGCTCCTTACAAAGGAACATTAAAAGACCAGCCAAGCTTAGAAAACCTAGCCAATTAAAAAGTTGGTTAGATACCCCCCACCATCAACAATTCTGGGTTAACGACGGTAGCATATTAAATAATCTTAAACAACTACCAGACGCTTTACAGAATATGGACAAAAGCACTTTTTTGCATCATGTTAATGAACACAAAAACGATTTTGCTAATTGGGTCGAACATGTGTATCAAGAAAATGAATTAGCTAACAAATTACGTAGCCTTAAGAGTAACAAAGGGATGGCTAAGGCCATTAAAGCCGTTCTAAAGTGAGATGGTGTTTTTTGAAGAAATTTTGCACAACCCTAAAGTTCCACGTAAAAACTTAAGGCTAGTTGCTGACATTGGTGGAACAAATACTGGTTTTGCCGTTCTTGAAAAAAAGAATAAAAAGTTAGGATTAGTTGTTTCTTTCCATTTTCAAAGTAATAAAATAAAATCTTTTCACAGAACAGTTAAAGAAGTCTTAGATTATTGTCAAGAACATTATAAAATTAAACTAAGCAAAGCCTGCTTTGCTGCCGCTGGACCTGTTTCTAAGAACAACGACTACTGCAAACTAACTAATCTTTCTTGGTCTGTTAGCAAAAAAAAAATTTTAGGTACTACTAAGCTAAAAGAAGTTAGTATCATCAATGACTTTGACGCCATTGGTTACGGTATCAATGTTTTAGACAAAAAGAATATTATTCAAGTTAAATCTGGTACAATCTTAAAAGGAGCTAGAAAAGCAGTGATTGGGGCAGGAACAGGTCTAGGAAAAAGCCTTCTACTTTGGAATAAAGACCATTACAAACCATTAAGTTCTGAAGGAGGTCATGCAGATTTAGTCGTCCAAAATAAAGAAGAATTTGCTTTACTAAATTTCATTTTTAAGCATAAGAAAGGAAAAAACGTGGAATGGGAAGATGTTCTTTCAGGTAAAGGGATCAAACATATGTACCTTTTTCTAAATAAAAAGAGAAGATATCCACAAACCACCTATCAAAAAGAGATAAAAAAAGAAAATTTTGATCCCAGATTAATCACAAAATATCATCATTGTGATCCTTTATGTAAGGATACTATGACTTTGTTTACCCATTATTACGGAAAGTGTGCTAAAAACTTTGCCTTAGACTGTTTAGCTTTAGGAGGGATTTATATTGCTGGTGGAATTGCCGCTAAAATACCTCACCTTTTCAAACGAAAAACATTTAGAGAAGCTTTTATTTCAAGTAGTAAACAGAGTAAACTTTTAAAAAAAATACCTGTCTATGTAATAGACAATTACAAGATTAGTTTGTATGGAGCCGGCATGGTGGCTTTCATGAGGTGAAAAGATGAAAATATTTATTGATAGTGCAATATTAGAAGAAATTAAGCAAGCTTTCGACTGGGGGATGGCTGATGGTGTTACTACCAATCCTTCACTGATGAAAAAAGCAGTTGCTGGCAAAAAAATAAATCTTAAAAATTATATCAAACAAATTCTTAAAATTGCCAAAGGCACACCTGTCTCCTTAGAAGTTACAGAAACAACAGCTAAAGGGATGATTGAACAAGGCAGAAGACTTTTTAGAATATTTAATCCTGTTGCTAAAAACGTTTACATCAAAATCCCTGTTAATCCAGCCTTTAAAGATGGTGACAAAACTCATTTTGATGGTATTGTTGCCATTAAAGAACTAAGTAAACTAAGAATACCAACTAATTGTACTCTTATTTTTACTCCAGAACAAGCTCTTCTGGCTGCTAAAGCTGGTGCATCATTTGTATCTCCTTTTGCTGGTCGCGTAGATGATTATATTAGAACTAATAACAAAATTAAGTTTGACAAAAAAGATTATTATCCTGCAGTCGGATTTAAGAAAGGAAGTAAGTACCTTGAAGACAACGGAATTTATTCTGGAATCCATTTAGTAGAACAATGTGTTAAAATTATTGAGAAGTATGGGTTAAAGACGGAGGTATTAGCAGCTTCGTTAAGGAACACCAGACAAGTAAGAGAAGCGGCCTTGCATGGGGCCCATATTGCGACTTTACCCATTAATGTAATTCAAGATATGCTAAAACATCCTAAAACTTATGAAGGCATGAAAAAATTCACTGCAGATGTCGTTAAAGAATATGCTAATTTAAAATGAAAAACCTACCAGGAAGCTACAGATTTACAAGAACTATTTTTGGACTAACTATGATTGTCTCCTATTTTTTTAGTTGGGGAAGAACTGTTGTTGCCATTTTAGGTTTCTTATTCTTAGTATCAGCAGCTACTGGCTTTTGCATAACTTGTAAGATTTATGAAAAGTTTTTTCCTTGTAAGGAATGTAAAATTAAATGATAAAAAGGGCCGTTTTTGATCTAATATATTTCGACAACAACCCTTTATTTTGAGAGCCTTTAAGAAGATTGGATAGAGACCTTGAAAGACAAATAGCTAGATTTGAACTGGACATTAACCAATAAAAACTCTTAAATAGTATATTTCTTTCTTACTTTCTGAGGTAATAAGATGTATATACAAAAGATGAATTCTTTTACACTTAGAAACATCCCTAATTTAGACGTTTGCGTATTAGCGGCATTAGAATTATTCACAGCAGTAACTTTACCAAAAATCAAAATACCTTATAAGAGACCACTCGTTGTAGGTAGCGGTAATGCTGCCGCTACAGGAAGAATTCTGTTTGCCAATAGAGACGCTGTTTTTGCTGACGAATCTACTATTAATGAGAAATTAAAAATCAAAACAATTGATGGTATCGTACTGATCTCAGCCTCTGGAGGAAAACATGCACCCATTATTGCTAAAAAAGCTAAAGGAAAACCCATTACTTTAATTACAAATAACAAACATGCTAAGGCAATTAAATATGTTACTAAATCTTACATCTTCCCAAAAAACCGAGAACCTTACACTTACAATACTTCTACTTACATAGGCATGATTCTTGGCCATACCAAAGAAGATCCCAAAATAATTAAAAATTTTATTGAAAAGAAAGTTGCAAAATTAAACTTTCCTAACTTCAAAAATTACGACAAATTTTTTTTTATAGTCCCTGAAGAATTTAGTGAAATTAAAAGACTTCTTCAAGTAAAATTCATTGAATTGTTTGGAAGAAAGATAGCACGTGATGTGGAAACTTTTCCTTACATGAAACACGCCGTGACTGTTGTTCCTAGTAAAGAATTATTCATTAGTTTTGGTAAACCCTTCAAAACTTTCAGCAGAAATCATTTGACCATACCTCTTCCTAAAAATGCCAACTATGCAACCATGATGGCTATAGGTTATTATGTTGTCGGCCAGATCCAAAAAGCACATCCCGCCTGGTTCAAAAAAAACATTGATAGATATTGCAAAGAGATCAGCAAAATCTTCAGACATAAAATAAATCCAATCGTAGAATGAAAAACTGTACATTTATCCTCCTTGGAGCCACTGGAGATTTAACTAAAAGAAAACTTATTCCTGCCATTTACCATCTTTTAGAACATCAAAAGATTGAAAATCTTGCTCTTGTAGGAGCTGCCAGAACTAAAACTTCTATCAGTTTAATACTTAAACAAGCAAAACCATTTATTAAAAATTTTAACTCCAAAGTATGGGCTAAGCTTAAAAAAAGCGCTTATTATGTGCCTTTAGATTTTTACCAAGAAAATGATTATCAGAAATTACAAAAAATGCTTAGTGAAATTGAAAAAAAACATAAACTATCAGGTAACAGAATTTTCTATCTCGCCACTTTACCTCAACATTTTGATATCATTACCAAAAATCTTGCTAAATTTAAATTAACACCAGACAACAACCAAGTCAAATCACATGTTGTCTACGAAAAACCTTTTGGGGAAAATTTAACATCAGCCAAAAAAATCAATCAATGTATTGCCAGAACTTTTAAAGAAGACCAAGTTTATAGGATTGACCATTATTTAGGAAAAGAATTGGTTGGCAATATTTCCTATTTAAGGTTTACAAACCGTTTCTTAGAGCCTTTATGGAACCACAAGCATATTGAAAACGTGCAAATTTATTTAACAGAGAAATTGGATGTAGAAAAAAGAGGAAAATTTTATGATCATTATGGAGCCATAAAAGACGTGGTACAAAATCACATTTTACAAATTTTATCACTAGTTGCCATGGAACCACCAAAGCAACTTACTGGCAACTTTATTAGAAACGAAAAGGCTAAAGTACTTAAAAAAACAAAAGTTACCGATTTTTTGTTAGGGCAATATCAAGGTTATAAGAAAGCCGTGGGAGTAAAAAAAGATTCCAAAACAGAAACTTTTGCTGCTCTTAAGCTATCCGTCAATAATCCACGTTGGAAAAATGTTCCCTTTTACGTAAAGACTGGTAAAGCTCTAAACAAAAAAGAAACAAGTGTCCATATCAAATTCAAACCTGTCCATTGCTTACTAACAAGAAGTTGCCCTACAGATACAAATTATTTGATTTTAAGGATTTACCCTGACGAAGGATTTGCTTTTGATCTTAACTCAAAACTTCCAGGAAGAAATGCTATTAGTCCTGTAAAAATGGAGTTTTGCCACAACTGCCACTTTGGAATCAACACGCCTGCAGCTTATGAGAATCTTTTTCAAGATGTTCTAAAAGGGGACCAATCAGTTTTTGTAAGAAACGACGAAATAGAACTAGCTTGGAAAATTGTTGATAATATTAAAAAAAACAAAATTTACACTTACAAAAAAGGAAGCAAAGGTCCTTTAGAACTAGAAAAGTTTACTAAGAAGCACAAAATGAGGTGGAGACTATGAAATTAGGATTTGTTGGATTAGGTAAAATGGGTAAAAACATGGTTCTTAATCTGTTAGAAAAAAAACATAAAGTTGTTGCTTATAACAGGACACCAAAAACAACTAAAGAAGTTGCCAAAAAAGGAGCTATTCCTGCCTACTCCTTACAAGAAATGGTAAATAAATTACCAAACCAACGGGTTGTTTGGTTAATGGTACCTCATCAGGTTGTTGATTCTGTACTCAATAATTTAACGCCCCTCCTTAAGAAAGGAGATATTGTAGTTGACGGAGGAAACTCTTTTTTTAAAGAATCTATGAGAAGAGGTAAAGAACTTAAAAAGAAAGGCATTTTCTTTTTTGATGTAGGTACTTCTGGGGGAGTTTATGGGGCGCGGCATGGAGCTTGTATGATGATTGGAGGCGAAAAAGCCGTTTACAAAAAATTAGAAAAATTATTCAAAGACATGAATACCAAAGAGGGTTATTTTTATTGTGGACCATCAGGTTCTGGCCACTTTGTAAAAATGGTCCATAACGGAGTTGAGTATGCTATTATGGAAGCTTATGCCGAAGGATTTGAATTATTAGCTAAAAATATGCACTTCAAGATGTTAGATTTAGAAGGAGTAGCACATGTATGGAACCATGGAAGCATTGTCCAATCCTTTCTCTTAGAAAAAATGGAAAGCGCCTTAAAGAAAGACCCCAGATTGAAAAAAATCGTTGGAGAAGTTGCAGATTCAGGAGAAGGCCGCTGGACAGTTCATACTGCTATAGAAAATGCAGTTGATATTCCTGTAATTGCTCAATCACTCTTTGCAAGATTTAGAAGCAGAGAAACAAATCCATTCTCTGATCGTATGTTAGCTGCTACAAGATTTGAGTTCGGAGGACATGAAGTAAAAAAGAAATGAAAATAATAGACATCTCTTGGCCAATTAGTGAAAACATAACTTCCTACAAAGATAGGAATGCAGTCAAGATAATTTCTTCCAAAAAATGGAAAGATTCCAAGTCAAGAGAACATAAATTTATTCTTTCTTCACATACAGGTACACACGTTGATGGTCCCCTGCATTTTCTTAAAAAAGGTAAATCCATAGACCAGTTTTCCTTAAATCAAATGTGCGGACCCTGTCAAGTGCTTGATCTGACTAAAATTAAAGGAAAAATAACAAAAAAAGATTTAGAAAAATTTGAAATAAGAGAGGAAAGGGTTTTGTTAAAGACAAGGAATAGCAAACTTAAGTCTACCTCAAAGTTTAAAGAAAATTTTGTTTATTTAGACAAAAAAGGGGCCTCTTACTTAATCAAACAAAAAGTTAAAGTTTTAGGAATTGATTATTTAGGGATTGAAAGAAATCAAAAAAATCACGACACACATAGACTGTTACTCAAAAAGGAGATCCTGATTGTAGAAGGCCTACGTTTAGGTAAAGTAAAAGAAGGAGAATATGTCTTATACTGTTTACCTTTGTATCTAAAAGGTTTAGAAGCTGCTCCAGCCAGAGTTGTTTTGGTTCGATAAATTACTTCTTTTCCATTAAATTTAAAAGAACCAAAAAAAAGATTTAGCCATGAATAAAATAAGTAAGGATTATGCACCCTTAATTTTACGTGTAACAGTGGGTTTAATCATGATTTTACCAGGAATAAGTAAACTAAATAGCCCAGAAATGATTATTGGTCTTTTGGGAAGCCTAGGTTTTCCTTTACCAACAATCCTAGGATGGCTATTGATCATTTCAGAGATAGCTTTTGGAATTGCCATTATTTTAGGTTGGAAATTAAAATACGCTATCTGGCCTCCAGTAATTATTCTAGCAGTTGCTTTGATCTTTGTTAGTTTACCAGCACTTGGTAGTGGCCCCATGGCCATGATTAATGTTTTGTTCCACTTGTTAAGTATAGGAACTTTAATTAGCCTTTATCTAACAGGACCTGGTGCACACGCTATCAAACAATAATTTTTTTTATTTTTTTATTCTTGTAAAGAATTAGACTCAGCTTGCCCTTCAACAGGTAGTTGGCTTGTTGGAACCTGCTGCTGTTCTTGTACAGAAGAAACTGGTTCCATTGGTTTGACTTCAGTCTGTGGTTCAACACTAACTTTTTTGGTCCTTTTCTTTTCTAAAAACAAAACAATTACAAAAACAAGCAATGTCAAAACTGCAACAATTATTACTCCTCCCAGAGTACTTTTATCAACAACAAATATAATAACAGCTAAATAAATTAACAACAGAATAACCTCAACAACCATCATCAAACTTCCTTTCTTCATAAGTTATGGATAAAAAACCATTTTATTTAAAGATTTCCCTAGCCAAGACTAGCTAACCAAGTGGTAAAATAGTACCAAAAAATATATACTAATATTGCTGAGAACACACTGACAATTATTATATTAATGTTTTTACGTACCCCTGACAAGCTACAAGAGTTTTTATTTTTTAGATATAAAATTAAGGTAATAAACAAAAAAAGCAAGCTAGCTGCAATAAAATAAATCTTGTAATTTGTAAACAAATTGTTACCTAAAGCAACAGCTGCAGTAACAGTAGTCAGGCCTAAAAGAACCAAAATAAGTGGAGATACACAACAAAAAATAGCGATTGTTCCAGCAATTGCCCCAAAACCCAACGCTTTCTTTGTATCTTTATTCATAAAAAATAAATAGTAATCTTTCATTTATTAAGTTAATGACTCTTAAAGATAAAATTGAAAACCTTTACAAAGGTATCTTAGAAGCAACTGAGGATAAAAGAACAGTTCCTGTCTTTGGTAGCGGTGCTGCGATTGGATCATTACAAGAACAAGACGGGCCTTACACCGTTACTGCCCATCCAGAAGGAAGTATTGAACCTCGTTTCTCTATTTCTAAAGACGATTATGAATTCTCTTTGAGAAAAGGAAAAGCCCTCTATAATGGAAAAAAACTTGACGAAGATGATGCAGAAGCAGCACGTGTTTGGGCTGAAATAGTTGATTGGGCGATTCAGAAATATGATTTGTAGAGGTTAGTCCCTCCTCAAAACATAACCCCTCTCTTTATCATCAATTAAATAGCCTTTCTTTTTAATTTCTTCCCTCAATTTATCTGCTCTATTCCAATCTTTCTCATTCCTAGCCTTAAGTCTTTCTTCAGCTAACTTTTTTATAGCAGCAGGAACTTTAGCTTCTTTAGCTTCTTTTAAATTCAAACCAAGTACTTTATCAAACTCTAACAATAAAGCCTTTTTATCTGAATCTTTTAATTCAGAATCCTTTACAACCTCCCAAACAATAGCTAAAGCCTTAGGAGTATTCAAATCATCATTTATTTCCTTAGTAAATTTAGTTAAATAACTTTTAATAATTTTACCTTTCTTTTTTACAGACATCACAAAATCAACCAATCTCTTTCGAGCTTTTTTTGCTCCCTCTAGGGCTTCATAATTAAACATTAAAGGGTTTCTATAATTTGCTCCTAAACAAAAGTAGCGATAATCTAAAGGGTCAAAACCTTTCTTCAACAAAACATCTAAGGTAATAAAATTATTCCCAGATTTGGCCATTTTTTCGCCACTAGCCAAAATCAACCACTCATTATGTAACCAATATTTGACCCATGGTTTCTTACCAAAAAGAGCTTCTGATTGAGCTATTTCATTAGTATGATGTATAGGAATATGTTCTTTTCCACCACAGTGTATGTCAAACTGTTTGCCAAGATATTTAGAAGCCATTACTGAACATTCAATATGCCACCCCGGAAACCCTTTACCCCACTTTGTATTCCAACCTAAATCTTTATTAAATTTCCAAAGGGCAAAATCTTTTGGGTTTTTCTTCTCAGAGTTTTTCTTGATTCTACCTTCAGCTTTAACATTCTTACCTAAAAGTTTACCATAATCTTTCAATAAAGAAGTATCAAAGTAAAGCCCATCTGATGTTTTATAAGTAAATCCCTTTTTCTCTAATTTAGCAATAAATTCTAAATCTTCCTTTATATGATCACTAGCCTTAGGAATAATATTTGGTAATTTTATGTTAAGTCTCTTTAAATCATCTAAAAAGATCTCAGTATATTTCTGAGACAACTTTTGCATAGACTTTAGGGTTATCGATAAGCCTTCCCTTCTTAAGCCCTTAGTCATTTTATCTTCCCCTTCATCAGCATCAGAAGTTAAATGTCCAACATCTGTAATATTCATAACATGTTTTACTTTGAATCCATTGAACAAAAGAACTCTTTTTAAGATATCACTAAAGATAAAAGCCCGCATATTTCCTATATGTTGATAATAATAAACTGTTGGTCCACAGCTGTAAAGTCCTACAACTTTTTTAGAAGGAACAAACTTTTCTTTCTTTTTATTTAGAGTGTTAAATAGTTTTAACATAAAGCTAAGATCTCTTCTCTCTTTTTATTATTTACCATTAATTTTTTAAACAATAAAAGATTAATTAGAAGAATGGTCAAAGAGATGGTATTAGATTTCTGTAATAAATTCGTCTATGCAAAGGAAAAAGGTTCTTATTTGCATCCCAATGAAATGAAAGCCATTGAAGACAATGGACTAACAAGAAAGAGGTTTTTACAAGGCTTAAGCTCTGGTAAAACAAATTTTTGTCTCAAATTCCCTTTTCTTTTAGATAAAGACCACAAATACATTCAAGGAATTATTAATCACGAAGAAAATATCCATTCAATTCATAAGATGGTAGAACATTATTGTAATGTTAGCTCTTTCATGCTCCATTATGGAAAAGACTATCCTTCTTCACTTAAAAAAATGGCCCAAGAAAACAAAATTATTAGTCCTGATTTAGTCCTTCAAGATGGTCATCTAATTAAAATCCCTCTTTCTTCACTTAAAACAAAGATTAAAAAAGAAGCTCTGTCTAAGAAAAAACTTTGCCCAAAAATGTCACAAAAACTAAATTTTCAAAGCCCATTTGGCGGTAAAACTTCACACAGGATTAAATCCTCAGACAAATTTAAGGCCATCAGAGGAAAATTTAGGCATGCACATAGTGGTCTAGATTTAAAGATGCCTGAAGGTAGTAAACTTTATCCTCTTAAGCCAGGACGTGTAGTTGGAGCAGGTTATCATTATATTAATCAACAAGGAAAAAAGCAAAAATTTAGTTTTTGGAAAAACAATGGGAAAACTGTCAAAATACAAACACCAGACGGATATGTTTATAGTTATCTTCATTTAAAAAATGTTTCTGTCAAAATTGGCCAAAGGGTCAAGTACAATACAGTCATAGGAAAATTAGGACAAACAGGGAACAGCTATCAAAAAAAGCCGTCTTTACACATAGAAATGTATCACAAAGGAAAAAAAATTGATCCCCTCATTCATCTTCCAATAAAATAAAAGATGAAAAAAATTCTGCTAATCCTTCTCTTTATACTTCCACTAGCCACAGCAGAAAATCTTTATTTAGAAGATTCTTTGAATTTAGAACTGAAGATTAGTGGTGGCTTTGAATTAAATTCAGAAAATTCTAATGCAAAAATAGAGGAAGTTAAGGCTAACCTTCTTCTTGTTCCTATAGAAGATTACAGACAAACTAAGCTAGATTTGCAAAGTGTTGGAGAACAAAAAGAAAACCAAGTAGAATTTGTTTGGAAAAATTTGCAACTAGGGGAACAACGTTTCGGATATATTTCTAAAATAGAAACTAACAACAAACGTAAAAAAGTTAAGGAAAAAATACTTTTTCCACTTTCAGATGTTTCTGGTTACGAAGAATATCTTTTACCAACAAATACAATTGATTCAAATAATCAGGAGATTATAGAAAAAGCCCAAGAATTGGCTGACGGAAAAGAAGACTTATTTGAAGTAGCCTTTACCCTAGCTAGTTGGGTAGAGGAAAATGTTGATTACGATCTAAACACATTAACTGCAAAAGCGTCACAAAAAGCTAGTTGGGTCCTAAAGAACAGGCAAGGGGTTTGTGATGAAATGACTTCCTTGTTTATTGCTATGGCTAGATCCTTAGGGATTCCTGCACGTTTTGTTACAGGAATAAGTTATACTAGTTCTGATCTTTTTTCTGAGCCCTGGCAACCACACGGGTGGGCAGAAATTTATTTTCCTTCTCTTGGTTGGGTTAATTTTGACATTACCTTTGGAGAATATGGTTACGTTGACGTCACACATATTAAATTAAAAGAAGGTAAAGATCCAAAAGAGCCAGCAACACAATATGAATGGAGAGCTCATAATGTTGAACTTGAAACTCTCCCCTTAGAATTTGATGTTAAAATCTTATCTAAAGGGAAACCCGGGCCCCAAGAAATTGAACTAGAGATAGAGTTACTGAATGAAAAATTGGGATTTGGAAGCTATGAACTTGTTAAAGGAACCATAAAAAACACAGTAGATTATTATCTAGCTTCCTCATTAAAATTATACGTACCTCCAGAAATTATGATAATTAATGAAAATAAAAGAAACATCTTCTTGCCTCCCTTGGAAGAAGTAGAACTTTACTGGATTTTGAAAATTCCTGAAGACCTAGATAAAACTTATGAGTATCAATTTCCCATTCTTCTCTCCTCAGAAAAAAATGAATCTGTGGGGGGACTTATCCTAAACCAAGAAAATTATCCACACTACACAGAAGAAGAAGTAAGAAACCTTGTTCCAAAAAAAGAAGAAAACAAGAATGACCTTTCTTTAAACTGTAATTATCCCAAACAAATTTTAATTCATACAGAAGTTATTTTTAGTTGCAAAATTAAAAATCAAGGTAATATTAATTATAATAATGTTAACTTTTGTTTAGATAAAATTTGTGAAAAAATTAGTCTACCATCTAATTCTGAAAGAACAGAAGAAATCACACTTAGTCCCACAAAGAGCGGTTGGGACAAAGTTTTTGTTACAGCAACAAGTAGAGATCTGGAAATTAAAAAAATTTTCAATTATCTTGTAGAAGAAGAGTCTGCTATTAAACTATCCATTGATGTTCCAAAGAAGGTAGAGTATGGAGAAATATTTGATATTAATATAAATCTAGAAAAAAAATCTGTAATATCACCTAAAGATGTCATAGTTACTTTAGAAACAGTTAATGCAAAAAAAGAATGGAAAATAAAAGAATTAAACTTAGACCAAAAGTTAAGTTCAAGGATTGATAGTAATGGTTTAAGTAGCAAAAATACCCTGAAAGTTAAAGTTACTTGGCTAGACCAAGACAATAACAAGGTAACAAAAGAACAAGAAGCCGTGGTTTTAGTTAAGACTAATAATTTTAAAGATAAATTAGTTCTATTTTTTAATGGTGTCTTTGGATTCTTTTTCTAATTAATCTTTTTTATTTCCTTGTTTAGTTACGCGCAAAAAATCTTTAAATCCGTAAAAATTATATATAGCACTTGCAGAAGATTTAGAATACAAATTTTGAATAGTAAGTGGTTCCAATTGATCCTGTTGGACACTTAGAAATAACCGAAATTTCATACCTTTTTCCCGCCCATCCTTCTCTTTAATTAAAGCAAAAACAAGTTTAGAATACTCCTTTAGCAATCTTTCATCGCCTTCAACAGCAGCTAACCAAGCAGGGTGCTTAATTACTTCTTCTTTAGTTAATAATTTATCATAGACTGCTTCATCCCTATCTAACTCAACTCCTGCAATCTCGTCGTAATCTATTCGAACAAATGGTTCATTAAAATCGGCTTCCAATCCTAACAAATCACTACTAATTGGAATTATTTTAAACTTAGTACTACCTTCCTTATAAGCTACAGCAGTACAAGTGTCCAAATAAGTATTAAATAGCTTTTCCTTATCTTCAGAAGTAAAATAACTTTCTAATCTAGCTGCCAAAGTTTCACGGAAAGTTAAAGGTCTTGCTTCACAATCATATTCAGGCTGGACAGAGTTTTCGTCTTCAGCACAAACTTCTCGTAAATTAGCCAAAGCCTGATCATAAAGTCTAGGTTCAACAATCTCTTTCTTAAGAGGACGCAAAGTACTTTGAAAATGCTCCCAACTGTAAGCCAACTCCCGAAAAGGAAGATCCTCATCGGCTCGACAATAACCAAGAACAGTGTCTTTGAAAGGAGGGTAAGACAAAATACCATCAGGCTGACCACGTAACAAACCAAAAACAGAAGCATAGTCACCACTAGCTAGATCTCTTCTCAAAGTTTCCAATAAAGTAAAATAAGACATACTTTACTCAAAAAGGAACCCTTTTAAAAAACTTTGTAAGAAGAAAAATAAAAAAAAAATAATTACTTTTTACGCATTCTCGTTTTTGCAGCTTTTTTACCAGCAGCTCGACGAACAGCAGTTTTTCTCTTACGAGTTGCAGCAGCTTTTTTGCCAGCAGCTTTGCGAACAGCTGTCTTTCTCTTACGAGTTGCAGCAGCCTTCTTAGCAGCAGCCGATCTTTTGGTAGCTTTTCGTTTTCTCGTAGCAGCAGCCTTTTTTGCAGCAGCACTTCTTTTTGCTGCTGACATCTTTTTCTTAGCCGGCTTTTTCTTTGTGGCAGCTTTCCTTTTAACCGGTTTCTTTTTTGCAGCAGAAGTCTTTTTCTTCGCTGCTACTCTTTTCTTCGCCGGTTTCTTTTTTGTTACTGCCTTTTTTGCAGGTTTCTTCTTAGAAACAACTTTCTTCTTAACTGGTTTTTTCTTAGAAGTAGCTTTTTTCCTGGTCGGCATTTTTTTCCTCGCAGGTTTCTTTTTTACAGCCATCATCAATTCACCTCTTTTTTTAGGAATAATTGACTCTAGAAAAGAAGTTTACCTTTTTAAAAGTTGCGGTGAACTGAATAAAAAAACAAGTAAGTTTAAAAGTACAAACAACATTTTAATACAAAATGGAAAGAAACGTTGGAGATAATAAAATTTCAGGCAAGGGGTCTATCATCGATCGAAATATAACTAACAAGATAACCTACTCTGAAAGATTTGATGAAAAAGATTTAGACATAGAAAATAGGGCACTCCTTGCTACCGTTGAGAAATTAGAAAAAGAAAACACATTAACTAACAAAACCCTCAGTCGATTGCAAGAAGAAAGTATTATGCTTAGAGAGCTTTTTCATAATGCTAATAATGAATTAAATGAATTAAAAAAGCCAGCTCTTCTTGTTGCTGATGTTGTCAGCATCCTTCCAGAAAACAAAGCCATAATCAAATTACCTAATGGCAACAAGTTTTATTGTTACATCTCTAAACAGTCAGAAAAAATAAAAAGTGGAGACTCAGTATTAGTCGACCAAAAATCTTTAAACATTGTTGAAAAAATAAGTTTAAGCAATAATCTCGACGTAGAAAAGTACGTTATTATCGACAAACCCAAAGAAACATGGGAAGAGATAGGTGGCTTAAGTGAAGAAATTAAAGAAGTTAAAGAAGTTATTGAGCTTCCTTTAAAAAATCCAAAAATATTTGAAAAAGTCGGAATCCAACCTCCAAAAGGAATTTTATTATATGGGCCCCCTGGAACTGGAAAAACTTTACTGGCAAAAGCTGTTGCCAGAAGCACCAATGCAACTTTCATTGAAGTTGTGGGATCAGAGTTGGTACAAAAATTTATTGGAGAAGGAGCAAAGTTAATCAAAGAAATTTTTGCGCTAGCAAAAAATAAATCACCAACTATCATATTTATCGACGAGATTGATGCTCTTGCTGCCATTAGAGTTGATACTGGCACCTCAGGAGAAAGGGAAGTTAATAGAACTTTCATGCAATTGTTGGCAGAGATGGACGGTTTTAAACATCTAGACAACGTTAAAATAATTGGGGCAACCAACCGCTTAGATATTTTAGATCATGCTATTATACGTCCTGGAAGATTAGATCGTTTAATTGAAGTTGGCCTTCCAAATGAAGAAGGAAGACTTGAAATCTTAAAAGTCCACAGTAAAAAAATGAATTTACAAAAGGTTAATCTTAAAACAATTGCCAGTCTGATGGAAGATTTTAGTGGAGCAGAAATAAGAGCAGCATGCACAGAAGCTGGTTTTTGTGCAATTAGGGAAAGAAGAGATTACATAACAAAGAGCGATTTCCTCCAAGCTATAGACAAGCTGCAAATCGATGATGACGATACAGAACACAAAGATATCTTTGGTTAGTATTTTGTGGGCGCTAGTAAGTTACTACCGTTCATCATCTCCCAAGGGATCAGTTGGTGTTCACGTACATCATCACGCTTTCCACAGATGGTCTTTGCTTAGTTCTTTTATAAAAATTGCCATAAATTATTTAAAAGAGCGTTCTAAAAATATAATATGACCACCAAATATAAAAATTTAAAATTATTATTAGCTGATGATGACGAACCTTTCAGATGTTTGCTTAAAATTCATTTAGAAAGGCTGGGATTTAATACTAACAACATTTATTGTGCTAAAAATGGAGAAGAAGCTTATAAAGTTTTTCTAGATGAATGTCCAGACGTTATCTTAATGGATACTGAAATGCCAGGCCCAAAAGGTTATGAGATTTGTAAAAAAATAAGAGATCAACAAGGCCAAAATAACGTAAAAATAATTGGTATGTCTAGTAACCAAAGCTTTGGTTCTTATTGGAAAAACTCAGGAGCTAACTACTTTGCAAGTAAAGATCAATTGGTAAGCACTAACGTTCAAGGACTTGGACTAGGAGAACTAATCGAACTATCTTTGGAATCAAAATTACCTTAATAAAAAAATCATTTCTCAAAAAAAAAACATAATCTTTATAAATAAACTATCTAATAATCCTATAAAGCCAAAACTTGTCTAAGATTTGATGGGTAAAGCTGCGTGAGGCAAAAAAAAACGCAGTCAGAAAAATTCTGACTATTTTACTCACTAAAGTTTAGGAGATAAAAAAAATGACTGAAGAAAACCTACTAATTAATTCCAATGATTACCTAAAAAGTGGTATACACATAGGAACAAAATTTAAAACAAAATATATGAGCGATTTTATTTACAAGACCCGCCCTGATGGCTTAAGTGTACTTAATCTTAAAAAAATTGATGAAAGGTTAAGAATGGCTATCAAAATGATCTCCAAGTACGATCCAGAAGACGTTTTAATCGTAAGTAGAAGAGAGAATGGTTGGAAGGGCCTAAAACAATTGAATAAACTCACTGGAATTAAAGTAATAGGGGGGCGTTACCCACCAGGAATTTTAACTAACCCTAACTTAGAAACTTTTACTGAACCAAAAATTATTTTAGCCTGCGACCCATGGACAGATAAAAATATTGTAGAAGATGCTTTAAAGGTAGGTGTACCCGTAATTGGTTTGTGTGACACCAACAACCAATCTAACAAGATAGACCTAGTTGTTCCTTGTAACAATAAAGGAAAAAAATCCATAGGATTAGTTCTTTATATATTAACAAAAGAGTATATGAAAAGCAAAGCCTTACTAAAAGGAGAAGAAGAGATACCTGCAAGCTTAGAAGACTTCACAGAAGAATAGAACAGTTACGGAAGGTTTATATATTTCGCTACCTAATCTCAAAGATAGTATGCGGATTAAACTTAATTCTCTTCTTGTTTCTGGTTTTTTAGGTTTATCCATCTTATCTGGGTGCGGAGATAGAAACTCTTCTTCCAAAAACGCTCCCAATATTATTCAACAAGAACCACCGATTGAGTTTAAATCTGTAAGTTCTAAACCACCTTCTTTAAGTTATACTCCATTAGAATATTGTATAGAAGGCAAAGTAGAAGCTGTTGGAGAAAGATATTGTGAAATTGGAAATACAGTTAAATGTTCTGGATTTATGAAAATCTTAGAAGAATGCATCGATGGAGAAAATAACGTTAAAAGAACCTTCTTTGGAGAATGTGTACCTGAAGAAGATCTTATTTGTTGCCCAGGAGATATCAAGTACGAAGGTGCTTGCGGTTGTGGAGATTCTGGGAGATTAGAGGCAATTTGCGAAGAGAGAGCTATTCCTGTCCAACAGCTTAAACCTGACGGCACCTCCGAAATTAGATTAAAATTTGTTCAAGAATGGGTTTCTAACGATATATGTTGGGATGAACATGACGAAATAGCCAGGCATACTAATGAAATATGTGAAACCATCTATCATCCATTAGGAGAAACAGTTTCTTGGTGTATAGATGGAGAGGACGATAGTTGTTGCGACTTAGAATATTGTCCAGAGATAGTCAAAGCAGATATAGTGTTAGTTGTAGACAATAGTGGATCAATGGTAGAAGAAACACCTTCGTTAGCTACTGGCATCAGAGATTTCACTTTAGACGCCAATAATTCTGCCTTATTACAAAAATTAAGAAACGATGAAATTTACAAGTACTCCTTAATTTTAATAAAAAATGATCAAGCAGAGTTGGTCTTAAATTCAGGAACCTATGATGACCTAGTTAATCAAATAGAATATATAGCTACTCAACCATTACTTGGGGGAACTGAACCTAATTATCAAACTCTTCAAGGTGTTTTAGACCAAGATCAAAATTTTTTTGGTATAAACTATAGAGATGATGCCTTGCCTGTCATAGTTTTCAATTCTGACGAAATAGGAGATAATGACAATGTAACACAAGAAGAATTAAACGAAAAAACAATTGAAAACGGATTCAAATTTTATGCTCTACTTCCAGGAAACATAATTAGTCATTACCAAAATATCCCAAAAGGAGTGAATAATTTAACATCTAATGCTGGCCATTATGAACACGGGTGGGTTGCTCAAACAACTTTTCATCCACTTCCTGAAGATTATAGCAACTTTTTTAAAATAACATTCAAAGCTACTGATCGTTGCACTCATAATTCTGTTATCTGTCCTCCAGAACAATAATTATACTTACACAAATTTTAAAAGTTGTTTTCTTTGTAAAAAACTAGATGAAAAAGGTGGTAGTAATAGGTGGCGGCACAGGTAATTTTGTCGTCTTAAGAGGATTAAAAAGATACAATGTGGACCTTTCTGCCATTGTTTCTATGGCGGATGATGGAGGAAGCACAGGTATTTTAAGAGATGAGTTAGGTGTCCTACCACCAGGCGATGTACGACAATGTTTAGTGGCCTTATCTAATTCTAGTCGATTAATGCGTAGTTTAATGAACTATCGTTTTGAAAGTGGGGGGCTGGAAGGTCACAGTTTTGGAAACATACTACTATCAGCATTAGAGAAAGTTACCGGAAGTTTTGAAAAAGCAGTAGAAGAAACAGGTAGGATTCTTTCTATTAAAGGCAAAGTGATCCCTGTTACCACCAATGAAGTTCGTTTACATATGGTTTTAGAAGATAATGGTCTCTTGAGGGGGGAAAAAGAGATTTTGTTTTCCAACAGACCACTAAATAACTTTAAAAGTATTTATTTAGAACCTTTTCCTAAAGCCAACCCGCGGGCTATAGATGAATTAATGAATGCTGATTTAATTATTTTTGGTCCAGGTGGTCTTTATACAAGTTTAATTCCTAACCTTTTAGTAGAAGGAATAAGTAAGGCCCTAAGAGATACAAAAGCCAAAAAAGTTTTCGTCGTGAATCTAATGAACAAAAAAAAGCAAACACCTAACTTCAAAATATCTGATTACTTAAGAAGCATCAAACAGTTTTTAGGCCGGGATATTTTTGATCACATCTTGTTTAATAGTAACCCCCCCCCTAAAAATCTTTTAGAAAGTTATCAGGACGAGGCTGAATTAATAAGGAAAGATTTAGAAGACGATAGAATTATTAGTGCCGATCTTTTAGATATTGAAGAACAAGAATTTAACCAATTTGATAAAATTGCCAAAACAAGAGCCTTAATTCGTCATGATTCACATAAATTAGCTAAAGAAATTATGAAAATTGCCGACCTCCTTTAAAATTAGATTTAAAAAAAAATGATCGTTATTTTTGACCTTGATGATACCCTATACAGTAGGACAGAACAACTAAAAGACAATTATTCAGAAGAAGACCTTTCTAAAATTACTTTGTTCCCAGGAGTTAAAGGTTTTTTAGAAAATCCTTCCTTTAAGAAAATATTAGTTACTAAAGAAACGGAAGAAGGACTACAAAATAAAAAAATAGATCAGCTTAAAATCAGAAACTTTTTTAACAAAATTTTTATTTGTTCTAAAAACGAAGAAAAAAAAGAACATTTCACAAAAGTCTTAAAAGAAAACCCCTATCAAAAAATATTTGTTGTTGGAGATAGAATCGACTCTGAAATAAGGTTTGGAAACGAATTGGGTTTAATTACTATCTTAATAAAAAGCGGAAAGTATCAAGGTTTAGTTCCAAAAGATCTTATGGAAAAACCAACCTATACAGTCAATGATTTTACCAATATTAAAAAAATTATCAAAAAATGAAAGTTGTAATTTTAGCTGGAGGGAAGGGAACAAGATTGTTGCCACTAACTGAAACAATTCCTAAAGTTTTAGTAGAAATTAACAGGAAACCATTCTTAGAATACCTCATTAACAATCTTAAAAAAGTAGGATTAACAGAAATTGGAATTGTTGTCAATTACAAAAAAGAAAAAATAATTGAGTACGTTAAAAAGAAAAATCTTGACATTAAGATTCTTGAACAACCCAAACCTCTTGGTACTGGCCATGCCTTAATGCAAGCAAAAGACTTTTGCGACGATGAAAATGTTATTGTTCTTAATGGAGACAATCTATTTTCAGTAGAGGACCTCAAAATAATACAAAAAAAAGATCAATTCTGCTATGTTGTGGGCAAAGAAGCCAAAACACCTGAAAAATATGGAATACTAGTTATAGATAAAGATAAATTAGTTAAAATAGTAGAAAAACCAAAAACCTATATCGGAAATTTAATAAATATTGGTATGTATAAATTCACGCCTGATGTTTGGCCAATATTAGAAAATCTAAGTATGTCAGAAAGAGGAGAGTATGAAATTACAGATGCTCTAACGTTTTTAGCTAAAGACAAAAAAGTTAAAGTTCTAAAAACACAACATCCATGGTTTGATCTTGGAAGTCCAAAAGATATTGGTCCAATAAGTCATTTTCTTAAAGAAAATCTATAACAAATCACAAATATCTTTAAGCTTTCTTGTATATTCTTCATTCTCTTTTTCACTATTATAACCATAAATGTAAATATAATAACCAGTAAAAAAGGCCCCACCCAAGGTTCCAGGAATTGGCAATTCCCCTGCATAATCCCAGCCATTCTCTGGCAAGATATTTCTGCTCCTATTAACAGAAAGTCCAGTCCCTTTTAAACAGGATCTGAACTCTTTCATTTTAAAGTATCCACTCCAACATTTTCCTAAATCATACCTAAGAATTACTCCACCTAAACCTTTAGCTGATATTTCAGATGTTAATTTCATAAATACAAAAAAAATAAACAAACATAAAAAGTTATATAAACGGTAAAACAATCATTTTACTATGGAAAAGAGTAGAAATATGCATTTTCAAGTAGTAGACATGGATTTAACAACAGGAGGTATTCCAATTGCTATCCTTAATGAAAGAGATTCAAAGCGTTTGGATTTAAGATCAGGTGACAGAGTCATCGTTAAATTCAAAAAGAAAGAAACAACTTGTGTCCTAAACATTTCTGAAAACGAGAAAGCTATTCCTCTCGGCAAGATAGGTTTATTTGAAGAAGTATTAGATGCCCTAAAAGTAAAAAAGAAAAATCTTGTAGAACTAAAATTAACTGGGAAACCAGAATCAGTTAAACATATTAGAGATAAAGTTGAAGGAAAAAGATTAAATGATAAGGAACTTTTTCACATTATAAAAGACTTTACAGAAGATAAACTTACTGACATAGAAAAAACTTATTTTGTAGCTTCTGGAGCAACACACGGATTTAGTAACAAAGAAATTGTTGGCCTAATTAAAGCCATGGTTAATACAGGAAGAATATTAAGTTTTAAAAAATTCACTGTGGATAAACATTGTATAGGCGGAGTGCCGGGAAATAGGACAACAATGATTGTCGTACCAATACTTGCAGCAGCAGGTTTAACTATTCCTAAAACAAGTTCTAGAGCTATTACTTCTCCTGCAGGTACTGCTGACACAATGGAATGTTTAGCTAATGTAGAGTTGTCTGAAAAAAAAATTAAAAAAGTTGTTAAAGACACTGGCGGATGCATGGTGCATGGAGGTTCAATTAATTTATCTCCTTCAGACGATAAAATTATCGAAATCGAACACCCAATTTCAATAGATGCTGAGGGCCAGCTTATTGCTTCAGTTATAGCTAAAAAAAAATCAGTTTCTGCCAATCAAGTCCTAATTGATATACCCATGGGCAAAGGAAGTAAAGTAGACTCTTTGAAAAAAGCTAAACTATTAAAGAAGAAATTTATTAACATTGGCAAAAAGATTGGCATGAACATTAAAGTAATTATTACAGACGGCACCCAACCTATTGGCAATGGCGTTGGTCCTCTGCTTGAGTCCGAAGATGTAATGTCTGTCTTAAGAAATGATCCCTTAGCGCCAACTGATTTAAGGGATAAATCTCTTAAAATGGCAACAATTATGTTAAAAATGAGTGGTAAATTCAAAAATTGCAAGAAAATTGCTAAAAATATTCTTAACAGCGGTGAAGCTCTTAAAAAAATGCAACAAATAATTAAAGCACAAGGCAAAAAAAAGAAAGTACCTTTAGCTAATTACCGCCACAAAGTCTTATCTAATAAGAAAGGTAGAGTTTTAGAAATAGATAACAAAGTAATCTCTAAGGTCGCCAGGATCGCTGGGGCCCCAATTAACAAAGGTTCAGGCCTTTTTATTCACAAAAAAGTTAAGGACCCTGTTATGAAAAAAGAAGTTCTCTACACGATTTATGCTGAGAGTAAATTTAAAATGGACTTAGCTAAGCAATTTATCAAAAATAACAAAGGTTACAAAATCAGTTAGTTTCTTCTTCAAGAATTTTTAAAGTCTCTTCCCTTGAATTAGCTTTTTTAATTTTCTTAACTAACTTCTTATCTTTAAAAGCGTCTTTAATCCAAACTGCAAACTCGTTTCCCTTCTTACTCACATAAAGACTAAACTGAGCATCATCCATATTCTTTAAAGCTTTAACTAGATCACTTTTACTTTTTAAAATAGTTCCTTCTTTTAATTTGAAATAATTTTCCTTAGTTATGTGATGTCTTCTCAATATTTTTCTACTTGAAAAACCATTAAGCATGCGAGTAACTGAAATTTTTTGGAAAACAAAAACAAATATTGCTACAATTACAATATAAATTAAGAGTAAAGCCAATTCGTTTAAAACACTAGAAAATTCAGAATTAAACAATATAGACTTCTTAAGTAATTCCGAACATAACATATAGGGATTTATTAATAGAATTCTTCTAACTAAATAAGGAAAACTTTCCACAGGTAAAATAACATTTGACAAAAATAACAAAAGACTTCCAATGGAAATAGAGGCAATTGTAGTTCCCTCTTGTGTTTTAAACACATAACCTAACATGCTACCCAATAAGATGAAGAATGTTGTACTTAGAAAAAGAACAAGCAAAGTTAAAGGATAATTATCTAACAAAGTAATTCCAAGATAGAAATAAGCTGCAACCAGAACTATTGATAATTGTACAACCAACACAATTAAATTTGTTATATAACCTCCAACGATGTGATAAATCTCTCTTGTAGGAGTAGTGAAAGTTCTAAAAAAAGCTCTTGAACGCTTCTCCATAACAACAAGAGTACTAGAAAGCATCATACTTACAAACAAAATCACCATTACAAGAAGATAGGGGAACATAAATATTGATTTATTCGATGTAGCTAAGATTGGATTAATTTCTACTGTAATTGGATTAACAATATTTTCCGCTGATTTTACTTGAAGGTTATTTATTTTATCTCGAAGCAAGCCTAAACTACCATCCAGTTGATCCACATTAGCTCTAACAATGTTTAAATTATCAGCTACCTCTCCTGCAGAGTTTTCAATTGTTCTTAAGTTTTCACCAGTTGCACTTATTTGTTCCCTTAAACTGGCTATCATTAACCTTAAATCAGCAATCCCACCAGTTACATTTCCACCCTCATCTTCTAGGATTTCTTTTAAATCGTCGTAATGACCCCTTACTTTAGCTGTTTTATCAGAATAAACACCATCCTCCTCTAAACTGTTTAACAAACCATTTAATTCCAAAAGCAAACTATCTGTCTCTTCATTAACTAAAAAAGCAGACGCATTTACTTCAGAAGCTTTATCATCTAAATTAGTGAATGTGTCTTCTGTGTTAGCTAAACTACTTTTACCTTTTTCCTGAATCACTTCTACATGTGATTCAGCAGAGTTTATCCCACTTTTTAGTGTGTCAACATTCTTTTGGTTACTCTCAACTTCAGTAGCTGTTACCCCTATAGTATCCAGAAGACTATCTGTAAGAGAAAGAGTAATTTCCTCAGATTTGACAGACAATGAAGCACCAACAGAAGAAATTATAGATTGAACAATATTAACCCTTGATTGATCAACATAAAAACGAACTACATTCTCTTGACCTTCTTTCACTTCAAAATCTTCTGGTAAAAGGATACAAACATTTACTGTTCCTGACTTTATATTACGCTGACACCTTTCTAAATCTTCATAATTGATAACAGTATAATCATCTTCTTTTAATTGCGATATAAAATCGTTACCCAAATCTGTCTCTTCCAAAGAAATTATTCCTAAAGTTATATCAAACTCCTGAGAATTAGAAAAAGCTAATGCAATTAAACCAATAATTAGCAAAGGGCCAACAGTAACCACAAATGCAGAAGCTTTAGATCTTAAAAGAATCTTAAAGTTCTTTTTAATGATGTCATAAATCTTCATCCTTCTCTTTTTTTACCTCTTTTTTAATTTCTTCTAAAACATCTTCTTTAGGACTTTCTTGAACATTAATTGGAACAACTTTTTCAATTTTCTTTTCTTCAACTTTTTTAGGTGTTCTTTGTCTAGATCTTTTCTTCTTAATCCTTCTTTTACGAGCCTTTTTAACTTTGTTTTCTTTTTCAGAAACCTTTTTGCCCACTAACTTATCACTATTTATCTTGACAAAAACTTCTTCCAAGCGTGGTTTTACAAATTCTATGTTAACTACTTTCTCACCTTTTTCTTCCAAAACATTAACAGCTTCTTTAACAATCTTTCCAGGTTCTTTAGTAAATATAGTTATACCTGACTCATCAACATTTATCTTGTTAACACCTTTTATTCTTTTTATGTTCTTAGAAATTTTATCATAATTACCAGGCATAGATTTTATTTGTATCTTACCTGCTATTTTATTCTTAGATTTAATTGTTTCTGGGTTACCTACAGTAACAAATGTACCATCACGTAGAATTGCCACCCTTGTACAAAGATCTTCCAAATCAGTGATATGATGAGAAGCAATAACTATTGTTGTTCCCTGTCTATTGATTACCCTTAAAAGATTCCAGATATTGCTACTCATTACTTTATCCAGATCTGCAGTTGGCTCATCCAACAATAAGATTTTAGGATTATGTATCAAAGAACAAGCAATGTCCAATCTTCTTTGCATACCACCAGAAAGCCTTCCAGAAAGCATATGCTTAGATTGTTCCAAACCAACCAAACGTAACAATTCCTCAGCTCTTTCCTTAACATACTGTTTCTTCAAACTGTACAAAGAACCAAAATATAACAAATTCTCAATTACCTTTAGGTTCGGATAAAAACTGGGGTTCTGTGCAGCAAAACCACATATTTCCTTCAGGTGGTTCTGTTTTTTATTAATTAAATCAAGCTGAGACTCTTTGTTAAGTAAATTATATTTAATTTCCCCTTTTTCCGGCGAAATGAATCCTATTAAAAGGTTTAACAAAGTAGTCTTTCCAGAACCACTAGAACCAATAATTCCAAAAATTTCACCTTCCTTCACATCAAAACTAATATCACTTAAAATGTAACGATCACCATAAATCTTGGTTACATTATCAACATTGTATATTTTTTTGCTTTGGAAAGTCATCTTGATCTTAGAAACATTTCTCCTTTTTAAAAGAACCTAACCACTGGGCAGTGATTATCCCCTGCCAGTTGTTCCAAATCCCCCCCTATTTAAGCTCCCAAAATCATCACTTTCCACAAAGTTGCCTCTTTCAACCTTCAAAATTTGAGCTTGAGCAATTCTTTCACCTTTCTTAACACTAATTTCTTGATCTGTAACATTGTACAATGAGATTTGAATTTCATCACTAGGACCACAATAATCACAATCTATCAAACCAACACCATTAGCTATCATTAGTCCAGGGTAATGTTTAGCAAGACTACTTCTTGCACTAATAACTAATGAATAACCAAAAGGAATTTTTAACACTAAATTGCTTGGTGCTTTAACCCAACTTTTAGCTGGGACTAAAATGTCTTCTCTTACGTATAAATCAAAAGCAGCTGCTCCTTCTGTCTTGTATTCAGGAAGAGGCAGATCCTGATTTATCCTCTTTATTTTGATGTGCATACCAGTTGTTTAGAAGATTAAATTTATATTATTTTGTGTACTGTAGTTTCCTACAAAATATAAGAAATCCTGTGTGTCCCAACATTTGGAACTCCGGACGCATAATTTTACCATTAACTTGCCACTTTCTTTCAAGAGTTTCTATGATCTCAATTATTTCTATAGAACTTCTCTTAGTAGAATCAACAAATAGTTTCACTTGACTAAGGTTAGGAAGATAAACCACCAAATGGCCACCATTTTTTAAAGATGAAATTGCATGTTCTGTTACCTGCCAAGGTTCTGGTAAATCTAAGGTAATCAAATCTAATTTTTTTTCCTTAATACCTTGATAAATATTTGCTTGTTTTAAATTTAAATTATTAATTCCAAACAATTTTACGTTCTTAGCCACCACATCATAATGTTCAGGGTTAGTCTCATAAACAGTAATTTCTTTACAAACGTTAGCTAAAGAAAGACATAAAGCTCCACTTCCACCCCCAGCATCAACCACTTTAGAATTCTTGTTAATCCCGGTTTTAGCTAAAATTAAACCAATATCTTTTTGAATCATTATTTGTGGGGCACGATGAAGATTATCCCAAAGGTCAGAAAAAAGAGGATCCAAAATGATGAATTTTTCTTCTTTAGAACTTTTTATTTTTGATTTACGATAATCCTTTTTAGAAATTACCCCAAACTCTGTATGGAAATCTTCATGCAAATCCTTTATGTAAAATTTCTTTTTACTTTTTAGATGTACTAAAACTTTTTTGATTGATCTCATTTCTATTCAAATTTTATTTCAAACTCGTTTTCAGTGACTTTCTTACCACCTTTAAATATTTTGCTAGTTAATGTATAGTCTCCTTTGTAAACTTCTTGATTGTACTTAAATTGTTGAGCAAATATGAGACTTTGTTCTTGCGTGATCTTATAAGGACCATATAAATCACTAAAGGCACTTTCACCAAAGAAAGTTTTTTTGATAAAGCCAAAGAACCCCTTTCCCTTAATTTTCTTATTCAAGTTTATTTCCACCAAATAATCGTCGCTTTCTTCAGAACTAATGGTTGCCCCTGTTAACTTATTACCATTATTCCCCAACAAATCTTTCGGTACAATAATCAAATAAACATCCAATGAATCATCTTTAACATTAAGATCAACGGCTGCTCCACTAATTGCTTCCTTCTTATCAGAATCTACAGCTACCTCTTTACCAATAGAACTAAATTGGATTTTCAGATTACTAGAAAGTAAACCTTCTTTGATTTTAACAACAGCATCAAGTTTACCGCCTGGAGGAATAATTAATTCTTCTTGATTAACGATAGTAGCTCTTAATAGTTTGCCAGCAATTGGTTTTTTAGAATAACTTAAAGAAGCTATTTTGTCAAATAAACTGCCTTCAAAACCAAGGGTTTTTCTTGTAACAATATAAAAAGGGTCTTCTATATCTTGGTTAAGTTCTGGGAACAATCTTAAAGGAGTTTTACCAGAATTTTCTAAAGATACTAAAACAGCCAATTCGCCTTCTGTCGTACGGGTAACTTGTTTCAAACCAGCTTCCCCTTGACAATTTTCAGTACAAGGTGCTGCTCCACTATCAGTTTCACCAACAGGAGCAGGTGGAGGGGCAGGAGGAGCAGCTCCACTGACAGTTTCCCCTGAAGAAGAGGAAGAACTAGAAGTTGTCCCCACTGTCTTGGGTGGGCAAGTTAGCAATCTAGGACCATAATCATTAAACTTGGGATTGTTGGTACTATCAATATTAATCCTGCTACTTATTGTTGCATTATAAGGCCAGTCTCTTTCACCTGTAGTTTTAGCATCAGCATAACCGTCACTATTAGCATCAGAACCTTTATCACAATAGTCAGCGTACTCGTTACCTTGTGGGAAGTCTCCAGTCACATCCTGGAAAGTAGTGTTAAAATGATTGTCACTTCCACTGATGTAATTAAAATAATTTTCAGTATTCCCAGAGAATCTATTATAAATAAAGTAATTATTACTACCCGAAGTGATTCTAACGCTATCCACGCTATTTTCAAAAGTATTATTGGTAAAATTATTAAGATATGATTCACGCAAATCAATCCCATAATCACCAACTAAAATGTTATATTGCACTGTACTTCCATTACACTCCCAAAGATAAAGATCTTCCGCACTAGAAGAAGATAATCTTGAACTGTTAACTATTAAATTTAAGGAATTGTCTCGACAATATACACCATAATAGGTTTGCAAAGAAGAACTTTCTTTAGATATAGAGATATTATTTATTTTAATTTTGCTTGAATTCCTTACTTCTACCCCTTCGTAAAAATCCTTTAAATTACAGCCAGTTATATTCACTCTTTTTCTGTGTTTAATATCTATGCCTATATTATCAGAACCTACCAACCCAGTTCCCACTAAGGTTGTTCCTGAACAAGTCAAACTAAGATTGTTTGCTGCAATCACAGTTTTAGTATTATAAATACCAGGACAATAAGTAGTACTTTCTGTAATTGTATGCGTACTCCCGCTTGGAGTAGTACAATTAAGTATTAAATTAAGATTTAACTTAGTGCTTTTAGTTAATGTTAAATTAATGGAAGTATAGTTACTGTAAGTTACCCCCAAGAATGTAAATCTTGAACTAATGTTGTGAGGAGTTAAATATTTGACAAAAGTATTGTTAACCACTGCTTCTATTAACTGTAGTCTCCCTAAACCACTATTATCACTTTTTGTAGTATAATCTAAAATCCCTCCTTTAGGGTCTGTTGGATCGTGTGTACTATTAAAGTGACCTGAAACATTGGCATTTGTCAATGTAGAGTGATTATTAAAAGATGTGTTAATATCAGCAAACCATTTGATTAATATAGTTGTATTTCCACTAGCATTCAAAGTATTTAAATCTACACTTACATTCACTAAAGAATTATTCTTCAAAGAAGAACTTCCAACTATTGATAAAATTGCAAAATTAGTGCTATTGGTTATGTTACCATTAAAAACACTATTATTAAATGACTTATTAAAAATAATTCCGTAAGTATTGTTAGAAATAATCATATTACCAAATGAAGAGTGAGAACTGTTATCTAAATAAAGGCCCGTACTAAAGTTTCTGATATTTAAATTAGTTACAGAAAGTCTGTTGTAATTATTAACAACTAATCCTTTTCCATTATTCTTTCCCCAAATAGTGTGGCTATTTCCGTCTACACTAATGTTAGTTGCCCCAATTATAAAACCATCTCCACTACAATAATAATCATTACCTAGGCTGAAACTTGTTGTTATTGTATTACCACACAATATTGAAGTTAAAATTATATCAGTCGAAACATATTTCCTATTTAAAACACTAACATTGGTACTATTTTCTGTATAATTTGTTTTCCTAGCTGTTATGGTGCTTGGTGTAACAAAAAAGTTAGTCCCACCATTATTAAAATACTCCAAAATTTCTAACCTTGCAACACCATTAGCTTTGGTTGTTCTTGAGTTTTGATCCAACCCGGTAGAAGTCTTTGCAGAAACAGTTGCGTTAAAAAGAGGATTCTTTAAAGTATCAGTTACATTAACATCCACATAATTTAAAAAATAAGCAAATGCACTAGTAGCCACTGTCAGTTTACTACTATTAATAGAAGAGTTAACAAAAGTAATATTTGTTTTAGTGGATACTGTTACATTTAAATCATAAACGTTATCTAAAAAAGAAGTTTCATAAAAATAATTATCATAAGTGTCTGCAACGCTATTAATACCTTTTTCTGTTTGAACCGCAACTTTATTTTTTTGTAATAGATCCCCAGTAAAATTATTGCCAAAAGATCCATCAAGATAGTACCCATAAGAATTGTTATAGATAGTGTTATTTTTAAAAAGATTAAAAGTCCCCCTAGTAGTTATTGCAGCAGTTCCACCATAAGATATATTATTTCCAATAAAAGTATTATTTGCCGAATCAGCAGTACCTAACCAAAATCCAGCTCCTGGTACACCAGAAACATCTAATTGGCCTTCGGTATGTTTAAGGGTATTATTTGTAAAATTACTGTGTTTAACACCTGCGTTAAGATAATAAGCACTTAATGAGCTATTAACAACTGTATTATTTATAAAATTACTATACTCAACATCATTTAGATAAAAACCATAATTAAAATTAGAAACATTACAATCCCTAATTGTAATCCCACTCAGGAAAGCAGGAGCCACATCAACCGCAATTCCTTTAATTGTTCCAGAACTGTCACCCCTAACTTCAAAGCTATTACAATCTAAAGTAGTATCATTTTTAATGATTTCAATAGCATTTGTAGAACAACCTAAGATATTGCTACTTAAAGTTCTAGACTCTCTTAATGCCATACCACAAAAATCTTCACAGGCTGTTACAGAACCAGAAGGATAAAAACTATCTAAGATGGGTTCTAAGATATAATCATTATTGTCACCATCAAAAGTAGAGGTAATATTACTACAAGTTGAGTAATTCCAATAGTTAAATTGGACAAATATTTCTTCATTAGCATTAGTAACATCAAGCGAATACCGAGAATTATTAATTATGTTGTTAAAAGAGACATTAACCCGTTTGTGTTCATCTACACCGCCCCCTGCTAAAGAAACACCATCAAGAAAATAGCTTATATTATTATAGAAAACATCTACATCTTCCGCATCTACAACTTGTATACCGGACAAGGAATTAGAACTTCCAATATCACCTTGTATTGTATTAAAGGTAATGGAAGTATTAGCAACTAAAGGTTCATCAGAAGCAACATTATTTATTAAAATTCCAGCCAAACCTCCTCTTATTAAATTATTTCCAGTAATATTAGTAAAATTACCTTCAACTTTAATATTAGAATGAAAACCAGTTATATTACAATTAGTAATAGTTACATTTGTTACATTTTGCTGAACATAAACCCCCGTATTCAATGTCCCATAACTAATGCTTCCATTGATATTAAATCCGTTACAATCTAAAGTGATATGGCTCCCAGTTATGTTTAATCCATTAGAACTATTACAATTAATTATATTAGCTGATAGAGTAGTGGTATTAGGTACATTTGAACCACAACTTAAAACACTCTGGACCCCCAAATCTTCCCCTAATCCTACACCAGTCACCATCCCTGTTATCCCACCCGGCAGTTTTAAGAGAAGTAAACCTAGAAAAAACAAGACAAATACAACTAAAAATATGTGAAAGTTCTTCTTAAGATAGCTTAACATCTACACTAAGCCCCTTTTTGTATACAAATTACAAAGAAGTTAGATCTGGATACTTATAAAACTTTACAAAAATAAAAAAATAAAATAAAAAAAATTACTTCTTCTTAATTAAGACAATCGCTAGCCCTAAAACTACTGCAACAAAAGCTAATAAGACAAGTGTACCTAAAAGTAGCACATAAGACTCATTATTTCTTAAAGAGCTACTAATTACATTATCTTGCCCAGATTTTGTGGTTTGTGCACTCTCAAAACTTTTGACAGCTGCGTCAACGGTTAATTGAGCTAGTTGGTCTTGAGAAGTTGTGGTTAAACAATCCCTTATCTCTAAAGTTAAGTCCTTCCTATCTTCCAGATCACCATCAAGCAAGACTTCCACAACTAGGCTGTAGCTGCCATCCTCAACGTCATCATCAGTAGAGATAGCAAATGAAGTACTGTAATCATTGTCATTCCCAGAGAACTTGTCTAAATCAATGTTATCTTTGTTCAGATTGATACCTAATTCAGAATTTCTAACCCTGATTTCAACATCGTCTTCGTTGCTTTTACCAATGTTTTCAACAGTAACATCAACAAAGGTGTTAGCATTACATTGTAAAACGTTAGTTCTCAGATTGGCTCTTTTAACAACAACTTTGTGACTTTCTCTATCTACATCGACGGTTTTTCTCTCAACTACCCTATGTTTGTTATTGTCATTGTCTTCACCTTCAACAACAATTTCCAAAACATAACTATCTTCATCAAGAGTTTCGTCTTCTAGATTAAAAGTTAGAGTTACCGTTTCATCTTCATCAGAGTCTAAGTTAAACTCATCAGATTCTTCTTCAATATCGTCTCCATCAACATCTAAGAATGTTGCCTTTACAACAATATCGTTAATTTCCTCCGATAAAAGGTTTCTTACTTCAACTTTGACTTCAGTTTCTTCATCTAATTTAATCTCGCCGTTACTCTTGCCATTAATTTCAATCTCTTGAATTGACAAGAAACTTTTGATTTCTAATTCTATAGGAACTTCGGCCGATAAATCGTTACTTGTAACCCTAAACTTACCAACAGTGTGTTTAGACGTACTTTCCCCGACAGGAACTTCTAACCTAACCTTAACTTCTGCTTCTTCATTAGCTTCTAAAGTTTCAGGTACAGTTCCTACAACAGTAGCGTTGTACCTTTCAGCAACATCAACTAAGCTAGCTTCAACATTAGTTAAGATTTCTACTGTTCCTGTATTCTTGATAGTGACATCTGCTTCAACAGTCTCTCCTCTCAAAACGTTTGTAAAAGAGATAGCGGATATAGAGATAGTAGCTTCTTGTTCCTCAACCACGTGGTAAGTGGAAAAGCCAGGAACAGTAAAAACAAATTTACCGTTACTATTACTTAACACTTCACACACATTATCAGCACAAGTACTAAATTCACCTTCGTTAAATCCGTCTGAAACCCTAATTAAAGGATTAGTGAATACTTTGTTAAAGGTGATTGTTGCCGGTTGGTTTTCAAACTGTGGAGCAGCCTCTGAATCTACTGCTACTAAACCTTCTTGAATGATAATGATCTCGTCAACATTATCAACATTCTCTAAATCAACTTCATTGTCAAATTCAATTTTTCCAAATTGATTTTCTTTCTCCTGTAAAACACAGTTTCCTTTACTAACTTCAACTGTATCTAAAACTTCCAAATAGTCATCTCTATAAGATAAAACAATCTCCAGTTCATTATCACCATTAGAAAGATTTTCTTTAAGAATTTCAAAGTTGTAAACTTTCCTTTGGTTACTAGATAGACTTTGGACAGGTGATTCTAGTTCCAAATCATCACCAGACACCTTAATCTTAATGTCAGTTTCATCGTTTTTTCCGATGTTAGTAAATTCCACAGATAGTGTTGTAGAAACTTGACAGGTCAGTTCTTCATCTTCTAAAGTTAAATCACTAATAACTACATCAGCTGGTTTTTGAACAACCTTAATTGCAAAAGGAAATTCAACTGTAACAACCTCCTCTGGGTCGTTAAAGTCTTTTCCTTCTACAACTAAGATAGCCTGGTACTCACCTTCAGTAATGGTATAAGGTAATTGGTCATCTAAAACAATCTGTTTATCTTCTCCAGAAGCCAAGTTAAAACTTTCACCAAATTCTAGGTTTATTTCATCTGAATTCAGCTCTACTGTGATGCCAGTTACTGGCCGATCTAACTCATTTTCTAAAAAAAACTCAATGTGTAATTCGTATAGTGGTTTTAAATCTTGGGTCAAACCACCTTCTTCTAATGCAACTTCGTTGATAGTAAGGTCAGAAATCACTAAACTTCCTTCCTCACTTAAAGCTGTTTTGACTGTAAGCAAAATAGCTATTAAAACGAATAAAGCAACTAGTATTTTTTTATTCATTTTATTTTTCTCCTCATCATTTTAAATCCATCACCTAAATAAAACAATAATAAATATGACTATCAAAGCTAAAATCACCACGATAGCAACTATTAAAGCTCCAAAAACAAAATCTTCTGTAGTATATGGATCTTCAATGGTCTTAACTACTTTTGAAGCAGGCGATACTGTTTCCAAATCAGAAACTTCTTCCTTTTCTTGATCCTCCATTGGAGTTTCAGACAATTTATCTTCAACAACCTGCTGCTGTTCTTGTTGAACACACTCCTCTAAAACTAGATTAACAACTTCCCTATCAGCGTGCGTGCTAAAATCGTAATAAGCATTAACAGCTATAGGATAACTTCCCGGTTGCAAGCCATCAGGTACTTTAATATTCAACTTCTTAACAACAAAATTATCATCACTTGTACCACTTTCCAATTCAAAATCAAATCTTTCGTCTAATTTCAAGTTAGCGCTAATAAAAGTTAGAGCAGCATTTTTTTGCCTGTGTTGCCCAAAATTAACTACTTTAGTAACAAGTTCTACATTTTCTGTAGAACAACTAGTTTTTTCTGGTAAGAAATTAATATTATCAAGCCTAATATCATCATTTTTTCTTTCAACTTCTAAAAATAGATCTCTTTCAATCCTATACTTAGCCCTGTTCTCATCTTCTGCTTTGATAACAATTTCCAGATCATAATTTCCTTCTTCTGCTTTTTGTGGTATCTCAAAAGTTAGAACTGCATCATCGCCCTCTAATTTCGTACCAGCTTTAATATCATAACTTTCTTCTTCATCAACATCTTCCGTGAAATCATTGTCATCTAAATTTAAAGAAATTTCAACTTCAAGATCACCAAAATCGTAATCTTCATCAAATAAATTTTCTATTTCAAATTTTAGTTCTATTTGACTTCCTGGCTCTAAATTTTCAACCTTTTCGTCGTCTTCAGTTATCCTTTTAACTTGGTTCCCACCAGCAAAAACATAAATTCTCTCCAAGTCCAACATAGTCTCAACTTCTGTTTTTAGATCAAAAAACCTTTCTTCATTATCAGGCCCAACAGCTTTTATTCTAGCAACTCTATCAGTTTGACCTTGATCGACATTAACTGGAACAGTTAGCTCAAACTCTAAATTGACTGTCTCCGTACCAATCTCTAAGGTTTGGCTATTTAAAGTCAATTCATAATCATCTTCCAAGCTTTCGACAGAAAAAGTAAAAGACTCTGTAACATCATTCTTAAAACCAATAGACCTCTCCAAATCTAAAGAACGATCATTATCATTTAATCCCCTATAATTAAAAACAACACTTAAATCATCTTGATCTGCTAATTCTAATTCAGCATTTACAGAAAGAAGTGATAAAATGACGATAAGTACAGCTACTACTATGAATCTAGCTTTAATTTTAAGTACCCCCACCCCAGTAGTTACCCCACTACGCCGTCCCTTTTTAAAGATTTGTATCCTAAAAGATATACTTTCTTATTATCTAGAACCCATATAAAAGAATTTCTCTATAGAAACGTCCTCTTCTGCATAATCCCCCGAACGTGGATGAACCTCTTTTGTTTCTGTTTTACTAACTTCTTGTGGTGTTTTAACTCCTTCAGAAACTATTTGTCTTACAGTAGGAAGATTTTTGTAAGCTAACTTCGTCTTGACCTGCAAAAGTTCTTTTTCTAAAATTCTTATTTTTTCTTGAAATTCTTTCAATTGTGTAACAATAAACTTCGTATTTTTCTCTAAAATAGATCTAATACTATCCTGAGAAAGTTCAGACCGTGTTTCTTCTACTTTAACTTCTTGCACCAAAGGAGCTGGCTGTTGCTCAGAATTTACCTGCTCTAAAGTTTGCCTAATACTATTATAGGAATCTGTACTACCAGTTGGGAATATTTTCTCAGCCTGGGCCACAGCCTGGTCCCGATCTGCTGCTAAACCCTGCTTCATTAAACTTAATGCCAAATTATTAATTTTCTGAATCCTTTCCACATCCACTCCAATCACCTCATTTTCTAAAACAGGCTAAAAAACTAAGAGTTATAACCTTTTCTATTCTCAATTGGCTACTGGGCACAAGAAAGGAATTTGAAAAGGCAGAACACCTGAAGAACTCAAGAAAACAAGAGCCAAAATTAGGATAACACCAATCACTAGTCCGTAAATGAAAAACTTAAACTCAATCAAACCTAACTGCCCTCTTTTATTCATACAAGAAGGATTCTTTTTCCTTATATAAATCTTTTTGTTTACAAAGATACTATCCTAACATAATAATCTTTATTAATTTAGTACCCCCATTAATTAAATTCTATGGCAAAAATCATCTTTTTAGGGACTGCTGGAAGTAGCACAGTTTTCACTAAGCAATTACGTTCTTCGGGAGGTATTATCTTACAAGTGGAAGATCTACAATTCCACCTTGACCCCGGTCCTGGCTCATTAGTAAAAGCCAAGAGCTGTGAAGTTAATCCCCATAATACAACTGCAATTTTGGTTACACATAATCATCTCAACCACTGTAATGATCTAAATGTAATTGTGGATGCCATGACTTATTCTGGTATAGAGCAACGCGGTTTGCTTCTTGCTAGCAAGTCCGTCCTAGAAGAAAACAATTCTTTTCTTACTAAACATCACCAAAAGCAGTTGGAAAAAATTATACCAATAGAAAAAAAACACAAAGTAGGCATTGAAATTGTCGAAATCAACGCTTTATCTGTCAAACACACTGACCCAACAGCCGTTGGTTTTAAGTTTTATTGTCCTCGTTTTTCTTTAGCTTATACAGGAGATACAGCTTATACTGAAGAACTAGTTGAAGAGTTAATGGATACTGATTTATTAATTTTAAACGTGCCCTATCCTGGAAACAAAGCCAAAGGGTTAAATCTAGACACAGATTCTGCCATTAAAATTATCAATACAGTCAAACCCAAATTAGCCGTGTTAACCCACTTTGGTTTAGAAATGTTAAAAACAGACCCCATCTTAGAAGCAAGAAGAGTCCAACAAGCTACAGGCATTCAAACAATTGCAGCCAAAGACGGATTAACCATTTCACCTGAAAGTCACAGCAAGACTTATACTTCTCCTATCAAAGGTTATTATTAAAAGAATAATCTCTTAAACCAGCAAATCTGTTACTTTTAACAAACCAGGTTTAGCTAATCTTAGTTTAGGAATATTATTTACCAAAATAGCAACAGTGGCCTCGTCACCTTTAATTCCACCATTAAATTTCAAATTTAAGGAAGGATTTCCTGTAATAACTATTTGATCATAGGATTCTGAGACATCCAAACTCATAATAAGCGAGTAATCTAACTTATCAACAATTCTAACTTTTTGCTTAATACCACATACCTTTCCTGCTTTTACTTCAAAAAAATCTGTCTTTATGTCTTGCATAGCTACTAAAGGCTTAATGGTTTCTTCAAAAATAGTTGTATCCCAATTCAAATAAGAAGCTACCAAGAAAGCTGATTCTTTAAGGCCAGCGTGTCCATATTTACTGGGATTAAATTCTTCTATGGACAGACCAGAACCTATCTTCCTTTGTAAGTTTTCTCTCCTAGTAGAAGCGTTTACCACCCTCTCTATTTCTATTTTATCTACCCTTTTGCAAATCTTAGTAATGTACAATGGTAAAGCGTCCATAACAAAACCAGGATTAACACCTACCCCTACAACCTTTGAACCAGTTTTGTTACAAAGTAAATTTATTTGACTCGCCAATTCAGGAGCCCTAAGCCAAGGATAAACTAGCTCTTCGCAACTGGAAACTACATCAATTCCTCTCTCAACTATTGGTAAAAGTTGTTGCAAAGCAATTTTGGCATTCGAACAAGTTGTCTGTATGACAACATCAGGTTTAGCTTCTTTACATAATTCCTCAAAAGAAGCATATATTTTTACTTCCTCAAATTTCCTACTTGTATCAATATCAATAATACCAACTAGTTCTGCCCATTTTTGATTTTTAAGAAAACTCGCTACTTCAAAACCAATTTGTCCTAGTCCCAGCTGAGCTACTTTTATCATAGTACCAATTGTATTAACCAAACAATACCTAAACCTAGAAAACAACCAACTCCAATAAAAGGCATCGCTGGATAAAATTTCTTTTTCTTAGCTATCCAAAACAAAAAGCCAAGTCCAGCTAGAGCAAAGAAAGGTATTACTAAACTTTGCCAAAGACCTAATTCTTTCAAAACTACGCCTGCAAAAATTAAAGGAAAACCTATGTCACCACCACCTAACAAAGCTGTTCTTACTTTAACGCCTTTTCCTTTCTTAGCTATTTTACCTAACTTGTAAGGTATCATTAACCCTGCAAAAACTTTGGCTTGAGTTTGTGACTTAGCTAAAGTAATCATGTGTTTGCTTTTCCAAACAGCATAAGCGTCATAAAGTGCTATTAAGACTAAAAGGATACTCACCGAAGTTAAGTTTAGCAAAGGTACAAAAATAGCTGCTAACCCCCCATAAACAAATATTTCTGAAAAATTCTGAACCCAAAAATTCGGACGAAAAATACGCCACAAACCAATTCCTAAAGCCACCATAAAAGATACTAATTTAGAGGAAATGAAAGCATTAAAAGCCACTGTTAAAGTGGCGACCACAGCTAACAAAAACCAAAATTTCCAAAGCCAATTTAGCCTTAATTTCATTATTAACAATATCAAACCTGTTCCTAAAAGAATCGCTAAGATTATTGGCAAATAAGAAGTCTTTTCGTCAAGGGGAGGTCTCTCTCCAATCGGAAGATCTTTGAAAACTACTTTCTCTGATTGTTTTGTCAACTCTTTGTCGATATAATTACTTAAAATAAAAAGACCTAAAAATTGTGCCAACAAAAAAAACATCAAAAGAACCAAAGTTATTTTAAACGAATGTTTCATTAACCGAGAGAAGTAGATGCAAGTTTAAATAATTAACCCGTCCCTATAAAATCAACAGTAACATCTTCCTTCTTATCCTTTTTTACAAACTCACTAAACAAAGGAGCTTTAATCGGTACAGCAAATCTTGTGAAAGTAGAGGTAACAATGGCTTCCCCTTTGTCTAAGGCAGCAATATTACGATTATCGTCACTTAAGTCTTGAGGCGAAGATTCAATTACTGCTGCCCGTTCACTACCCATCTCTATCCCCAAAATTATTTTCGTGTTCATATTAGCCAAAATATTCTTTGGTATTTCTGAAGGAAGTTGTGTAATAGCAATTAAACCAACGTTAAATTTCCTACCTTCCCTTGCAATGCTATCAAAAACATTACTTCCACTCTCTAACACTTTCTTACCTAAAACTCTAGGCGCTTCTTCTAAAACTATAGAAACTACTGCCTTTTCAGTCAAGCTACCGTTACGTTTGTAATATTTATACTTTTGAAATATTTCGTTTGCAATAATACTTCCAACCATAATTTCTAAAGCTCCAGAAAAATGGCTGGTATCAATGATAACTGTTTTACCTTGCTCTAACTCCTGGCAGATTTGACTGATTGTATTCTCACCAGCAATTGCATCAAAAATACCTTGGCAGGTTAAACTGCCTTCGTTAATTTCTATGCCCAATAAAGAGATTAATTTTCTTTTAACAACAGCAATTGTATCTTCGTGAAAACGGACACCTTCAACCTTCTTTTCCTCTAACAAAGAAGAGATCCAGTTTTCTCTAAATTTTTTATAATAAACATGTAAACACTGTCTTTGTGGATCACTTAAACTAACTGCGCCACGGAAATGTTCTGGTTTGAGTCTCTTTAAGTTTATTTTCAAAGTGTTGGTTCCAGGAGGGGGAGCATAAGGAGTATAATAACTAACATTATTTTTTTGAGGGTGGTCTTTCAATCCCAAACCGGTTCTTCCATAATACTCGTCATGTGGATCAAGGACCAACATCCCAGCATAATTTTTTCCATTAATATCCCATAAAGTATTAGATAAAAGATTAGATTTTCCTTTACCTGTAGAAGCCGCTACAAGTACATGGTGTGACAAAACTTCTTTGCCTGGTAAAAGAATGTTCATATCCAGTTTTTTACTACCGCTTCTAAGATCTCCTAAGAATAAAGGATTTACAGGATTGGTAATAAAGGCTAGATCGTCTTCTTTTATTTCCCTAACTTTAGAAAAGAAGTTAGGTAACTTCTTAGAAGTTTTACTACTTTCACTGACCACAAGAATCGGTTTTAATAATGCTAGTTGATAATTTCTTAAATTAGCTTCCATTATGGAGAATCCACCTTCTTCTAAATTCATACCAGCCACCATCTCCAGATTTTGTTGTGAAATTTGGCTTCCGTACAATAAATCATACACTTGTAAAATAAATTTCTCCTCTTTTTCTATTACTAGAAGCTCACCAATCTCCACTTCTTGGTCAGCTTTTACACGCATCACTATTTTACTAAAGTCGCCTGCTACTATTTGTCCTTTGACCATCAGATTTGTAGTTCGTGATAGGTTTTTAATGATTTGTGTGATTTAGTAGAAATCTTTAAATATATGTTTAAACATAAACATATCATGGCAACAAAAACAATTACTGTTACAGAAGACGCATATAACTTAATCAAAGGGCTTAAAAACAAAGACGAAAGTTTTAGTTCTCTTTTCAAAAGACTTTCTAAAGAAAAAAGTATCTCCCACAAATATTTAGGCATTCTTAAAAGAGACCCGGAGAAAATGCGGGCTGAGATCAGAAAATTAAGAGAAGAAATTTCTAAAGATTTTGTTAAGAGGGAAAATGGTTTATCTGTTAGATAGCTCTGCCATAATTGAACTTTTTTGTGGTAAAGATAAAGGGATGGCAATAGATAAATTTCTAGGAAAAAGTCCTTTAAAATCTTCTTCTTTTTCAGTTTATGAAGTTCTAAAGATGCTTAGAAAACACGAAGAATTAGTCTCGAGAGGTTTTTTTCAAGAAGCAGAGATCATTAGTTTTGGAGAAAATGAAGCATTGGAATCTGTTGAAATAGAAAAGGAACTCAAAAAATCAGGTACCATAATAAATAGAGTAGATATTTTTATCGCAGGAATTTGTAGATTTAACAACTACGAGATAATTACTTGCGATAAACATTTCACTAAGATTAAATCATTAAAAGTACATTTATTTTGAAATGTGCCAAAATCTTTATAAAAGAGTTCTGTTCTGAGGTAACTCATGGAAGCAATTGTAATGCATTTCAGGCAAGGACGCCACCATGTTAACCCGCACCAAATGATTCTTAAGGTAGCTGACACTGCAGAAGAAGCAGAGAAAGTAGTTGGTAAGGAAGTAACTTGGAAATCGCCTTCTGGTAAAGAGATTAAAGGTAAAATCTCTGCTTTACACGGAAGAAAAGGCAATGTAAGAGCCATCTTTGCCGAGAAAGGTTTACCTGGTCAAGCTCTTGGTCATAAAGTTAAAATCAGTTCTTAAGAGCTTTCTTAATACGTTTTTCTAGAATTAATGCTGCTAATGAATCTTTACGAATTTTGCCCAGTTTATTAGATATTTTCTTTAGTAAGTTAGAAAGATCTTCCCAAGTATTAGGTGGAAGAGGAGTTTTCTTTTGAACACTATCCCATAAAACACGACAAGCTCCCTCTAATTTTTCTATTTTTTTCCCTAAATCTTTAGCTTGAGCTAATAAATCATTTTTGAAAACGTCTAATTTACTTTTATCGTTAGTAGCAACAGGGTTTGTTCCTGCAACACTCTCTACCTCCGTAGCCAAATCAGATAACAAACCAGCATAAGCAGATATATCTTGCTTCAATTGTTCCAATTTCTTAACGTTAGACCGAGAAAAAGCATTCATAACTTTCTTGTTTCCTCTAACCACTTTCTTTTTGTCAGCTTCTGCTGCACCGTCACGCATTGTACTAATAACTTCTTTTGCTTCATCTAGTTTTGGTTTTAAGTTTCTGACAGCCCTTTTGCTCTTCCTAAAGTCTTTGGACGCTTTACGACGAGCTTTCTTTTTTTCATATTTAGCTAAAGCTTTCTCTGACTCGTTCTTTTCTTCTAATTGTTCCTTACTTACATTAGGTGGGCCATATCTAAAAGCATTAAAAGCAAACCTGCCTACAAACCATATTAAATAAACTGCACAAATAACAAAAATAACCTCTATTAAACCTCCTGCAAAACCTAAAGCGTCAGTAAAATCAGAGAACAACCAATTCAAGATATAATATATACCAACATAAAAAATTGATATTAATAAAAAATAGTGCTTTTCCTCGCTTTTCTTAAAGGCAAGAAAACCAATTAGTCCTAAAACAACAAGAATAAAAAACAATAGTGCAAAAGGACCGGCCCTGTCAATTATCCAATAGCCTTGTGCCTTTTGGAACTGGACAAGCCCCCAAGACCCAATTAAGCCAAGGATTATGATCACTATTATTGAAGCATTCCTTGTTTTATTCCCTAAACCCCTCCAACCAGAGTATTGGCTTATTCCAATCCAGAAGGTGGCAGCAAATAAAAAAGCAAACAAAAAGAAACTAACACCTGCTGGATGATTAGCCTGCAGATCAGTTACATCACTTAAGTCTCCAATAAATTCAAGGAAACCGTTCTCCTCGGCCAAAGCACCACCAGCCATCATAACAGTAAATAATAAGAACAAGACCAACAATCTACCACCAAACATCCTTTTTTCCACCATAACTGAAAAGGAAAAAGATTTCTGTCCTATTTAAAACTTTTCAAAAACGAACAATAAGCTTTATAAATAAGTCGTCTTCTAGAGAGAACATGACACACATTTTAAGCGTAAACCCAAATGAACTTATCAATCGGTCTGCTGAAGAGCTAAAAAAACAAAAGCTAGTTCAACCTACAGAATGGAGCATTTTTGTTAAAACAGGCCATCACAAACAACGTTTACCTGAAGATGCTGATTGGTGGTATATGCGTTCAGCGGCTATCCTTAGAACTGTTGCTAAATTAGGCCCAGTAGGTACAGAAAAATTAAGGACTAAGTTTGGTGGCAAAAAAAATAGAGGAAACAAACCAGAAAAATTTTACAAAGCGTCTGGTTCTATTATCAGAAAAATTCTTCAACAGCTTGAAGCAGCAGAACTTATTAAACAAGATCAAAAAGGAGTCAGGAAAGGTAGAGTCCTAACACCTAAAGGCACTTCTTTCTTAGATAAGTTAGCTATGAAAATGATCAAAGAGGCAAGAGCATAAGATGGCACGTTACAAACATCCTTCATTGAAGAAAAGGTTAATCAAGCTTAGCAAGCAAACTAAGTGGGCACCTTTTTGGACAGTTTTCAAAATTTATGGTAAGGGCAGAAAAGTTCATCCTTCCAGACATACCGAAGTTAAAAGAAGTTGGAGGAGGACAAAAACAAAAGCGTGATCTAAGCCGTGTGGCTTTATACCGCACTGTTTGGATGATAACCTTTTTCAAAGGTTATGAACTAAGACCAAAGCATAATGGCAGCTAAAACTGAAAAAACTCTTGAGAGAACTTACACAATTCCACTTAGAAAGGAGTTTCAAAAAGTTCCTAGATGGAGAAAAACTAAGAAAGCTGTAGCTGCCGTCAAACAGTTCTTAACTAAACATATGAAGTCAGAAAATGTTAAACTTTCAACTTCTTTAAACGAAAAATTATGGAACCACGGTATTAGAAACCCACCACACAAAATCAAAGTTAATGTTACTAAAGACTCTGAAGGTAAAGTTACCGCTGAACTTTTTGGAGTGAAAGCTAAAAAAGAAAAAGCTGATACTAAGAAAAAAGCTCCTAAAAAAGAAGTGAAAGAAACTCTTAAAGAAGTGGCTAAAAAAGAAGAAAGTAAACAAGAACAAGCTGCTTTAGAAAAAGAACAACCTCAACCGAAAGTTGAGAAGTTGCCACAAAAAGAGAAGAAAGACACGCAACCAGTTCCTTCCAAAAAGAATCAATTAAATTAATTCTGCAGAAAGTTATTTATATTAAAGTAACATATTACTAACATGAAACAAAAATTTACTGTTATTATTGAACAGGGGGAAGACGGATACCTTATTTCTGAAGTTATTGGACTACCAGGATGTCGAAGTCAAGCCAAAACTTATGATCAATTAATTGAAAGAACAAAAGAAGCTATTTCTTTGTTTCTAGAGGTACAAGGTAAGCAAAAAGTTACTAACAAGTTTTTAAGCTTACAACAGATTGAAATCGAAGCTTCTTAAAGATGTCTACCAAATTACCTTTAATTAAAGCTAAAGAGTTAGCGAAAATTATCGAAAAATTGGGCTTTATATTCAAAAGACAAAAAGGAAGCCACATGTTTTTTGGACATCCAGATGGCAGAACTACAGTCATTCCCAACCATCCAACAGAACATCTTGATAGGGGCTTGCTAAACAAAATAATAAAACATGACTTAAGAATCAGTCGAGAAGTGTTTCTAAAAAATAGATAGGCCATGAAAAAACAAACCTTTGTAAAAAAAAAAGCTGACGGAAAGGTTGGTAAACCTCCTAAAGAAAGACCAATAGAAGAATTAATAGATTATGGTATAGTTAACATCGACAAACCCAAGGGCCCATCCTCGCATCAAACTTCTGATTATGTTAAAAAGATTTTGCAAATAAACAAAGCCGGCCATTCAGGAACGCTAGATCCTGCAGTGACCGGAGTACAACCAGTAGCTTTAGGTAGGGCTACAAAAATCGCTCAATTTCTTCTTACTGCGCCTAAAGAATATGTTTGTTTAATGCACTTACACAAACCAGTAGAAGAAGAGGCATTAAGAGCAACTATTGAAAAATTTACTGGAAAGATTAAACAACTACCGCCTGTTAAAAGTGCAGTCAAAAGAGTAGAAAGAATTCGAGAAATTTACGAATTTGAAGTGTTAGAAATTGAAGATCAAGATGTTTTATTCAGAGTAAAATGTCAGGCAGGTACTTATATCAGAAAACTTTGTTCAGATTTTGGTAAGGAACTAGGAATTGGTGCCCACATGGCTGAGTTAAGAAGAACCCAGGCCGGGCCTTTCACTGAAAAAGATAATTTGATTACACTAAATGATTTACAAGATGCTTATCATTATTATAAAGAAGAGAACAATCCTAAATATTTACGGTATTGCATCCAACCCATTGAAAACTCTCTAAAACATTTAGCCAAATGTTGGATTTTAGATACTACCATCGAAAGTATTACTCATGGTAAAGATTTGGCCGTTCCAGGGATCAGTAAATTAGAGAATTTTAAGAAGAGTGAAACTGTAGCTATTCTATCTTTAAAAGGAGAGCTAGTTGCTGTTGGTGAAGCTTTAATGTCAGCTGTTGAAATAAATACAAAGAAAAAAGGTTTAGGCATTAGTGTTAATAAAGTGTTTATGGTTTAGTTTTATCCTTGGCTTCTGAAAGCCGTAAGAAATCAGCATCCCAATGAAAATTGCTGCGACCCTCTGCCAATAAATTAGCATCAAGCAGATTAGCAGACAGAGAACTTAATTGGTCTTTTTCAACATTGCTTCTCAACATAAAAGGCATGCTTTTACCTAAACCAAATCTTTTCTTAATTAAAGGAAAAACAAGATCAGAATAATCCTTTAACAATCTTTCATCGCCTTCGACAGCTGCTAACCAAGCAGGATGTTTAACTACTTCGTCTTTAGTTAATCGTCTATTATAAGCTGCGTCTTTACGATCTAACTCAACTCCCCCAAGAGAATCATAATTTATTTGAACAAATGTTTCATTAAAATTGGCTTCCAACCCCAACAAATCACTACTAATTGGAATTATTTTAAACTTACTATTTTCGATTAGTGCCTTGTAACTTGAATCTAAGTTCCCCCTGTAAGCAACAGCCGTACAAGTATACAAATAAGTATTAAAGAATTTTTTCCTTTTTTCAGAAGTAAAATAACTTTCTAACCTAGCAGCCAAAGTTTCACGGAAAGTTAAAGGCCTCACCTTACCCCTGTATTCAGGCTGGACGGAGTTTTCGTCTTCAGCACAAACTTCTCGTAAATTTGCCAAAGCCCGACCATAACGTCTACCTTCAACAATCTTTTTTTTTGTAGGAAGTAATAGTCTTACTTTCCCTATCTCTTTAAATAACTGATGCCCCAAAGCTAATTCCGGACCATAAATATCTTCTTCATAAATTAGGCGATTAGCAGCCGTATTTAGAGCCACAGCCAAATTATCAGGACCCCATTCTCTTAAAATACGAAATACATTTGTATTATCTTGATCGTTTAAGTATCCCCTCAATCTAGACAAAGGGCCACTATCTACTTGAACAAGTTTTTTCATGTTTAACTCAGAAACAACCTTTTTTAAAAACCTTCTTATCATAAATATTCTTTTTCCAGTGCTGTCCCAAATGGAATAAATTTGTATACTGGCATGATATTGTTTCGAGT